>JBOHAM010000001.1:0-5802 GCA_050697735.1 Gaiellaceae bacterium
CGGCCGAAGCCAAGGCTGAGGAAGCCTTGGTGAGGGCGAGGGTGGGCTCCGGTGCCGTGTGATCGCGGGGCGGAAGTGTGGCTGGTATTGCCTGGTGGGGCACTGACCTAGCTTTCGGCCTTCCAGACCGGAGTCGGCGTGTCGTAGGCCTCGCGGTCGGCGACCGGCATCCGCTTCACGGGCTCCGCGAGGAGCATGTCCTTCGTGTAGATGAGGTCGTCGCGCGAGTACTCCGCCAGCTCGAACTCGTCCTCGAGCGTGATCGCGTCGAACGGGCAGGCGAGCTCGCAGTAGCCGCAGAAGATGCAGCGCGAGAGGTTGATCTCGTAGATGCGCGCGTAGCGCTCGCCCGGCGCGACACGGTTGTCGGGCGTGTTCTCCGCCGCCACGACCCTGATGCAGTCGGCCGGGCACGCGGCGGCGCAGAGGGAGCAGCCGACGCACTTCTCGAGGCCGTTCTCGTGGCGCCAGAGGCGGTGGCGCCCGCGGAAGCGCGGGTAGACGGGCCGCTTGTACTCGGGGTACTGCTGCGTGATCGGCTTCCGGAACATCTGCCGGAAGGTCACGGCGAAGCCCTTGAAGCTGTCGAACGGCTGCGGGCTCATGCGTAGACCACGACCACGGCCGTGACGACCGCATTGAGGGTTGCGACCGGGAGGAGCACCTTCCAGCCCACCTGCATGAGCTGGTCGTACCGCAGGCGCGGCAGTGTCGCCCGGAGCCACATGAAGAGGAAGACGACGAGCAGCAGCTTGACGAGGAACCAGAGCGGCCCGGGCAGGAAGGGCCCGCTCCAGCCGCCGAAGAAGAGCGTCACTGCCAGGCCGGAGAGCGTGATCACGTTGATGTACTCCGCCATGGCGAAGAGCGCGTAGCGCATGCCGCTGTACTCGGTCTGGTAGCCGGCAACGAGCTCCGTCTCAGCCTCCGGGAGGTCGAAGGGAGGCCGGTTCGTCTCGGCGACTCCGGCGACCAGGAAGACGATCAGCCCCACGGCCTGCGGCAGCACGAACCAGACCGTCTCCTGCTGGCGCGCGACGATCTCGGTAAGCGAGAGCGTCTCCGCCATGAGAACGACGCCGAGCACCGAGAGCGCGAGCGAGACCTCGTAGGAGACGAGCTGGGCGGCCGTCCGCATCGAGCCCAGGAGCGAGTACTTCGAGCTGCTCGCCCACCCGCCCACGAGGAAGGCGTAGACGCCGATGGCGCCGAGCGCGAAGATGAGCAGGAGGCCGATGGAGACGTCGACGACGTGGCCGCTGACGTCGTAGCCGCCGATCTGCCAGCCGGCCCCGAAGGGGATGACCGCGAACGCGGCAAGGGCGGTGAAGGCGGCGACGACCGGCGCGGCGAAGTAGAGCAGGCTGATCGAGGTCGTGGGCGAGAAGCTCTCCTTGCGGATGAACTTGACCAGGTCGGCGATCGGCTGCAGGAGCCCGTAGGGGCCGGCGCGGTTGGGCCCGTAGCGCAGCTGCATGCGGCCGAGCGCCTTGCGCTCGAGCCAGGTCGCCCACGCGAAGCCGAGCAGCACGAGGTTCACGACCACGGCCGCCTTGATGACGTGGATCCACCAGGGCTCGTTGAGCGTCTCAGGCATCGGCCTTCGCCACCTGCACGCGGTCCTCGAAGCCCTCGGCGTGCTCGTCGGCGATCCGCACTACGCCGGTGCGGAGCCTGCGGTTGAGGCGGGCGCGGAGCTCTCTCGACGTCCCGTTCGAGGTCACGGCTACGGTCTCCCCCGCCGCGATGCCGCGCGTCTGGGCATCGTCCCATGCGAGCTCGACCTCGGGCGCGGGGCGCTGGAAGGCGAGCTGCGGCACACGCTCGACCGCCGGCCCGCTGAAGAGGGGCCGGAAGCGGACGAGCTCCAGCCCGGGCCCCGCGGACTTCCCGCTCGAGACCTGCGGGTCCGGCTGCGACCAGGCGAACTCGTCGCCCGCTGGCAGCTCGGCGATCTCGGCAGCGGCCGGAGCGGCCCAGGGGGCGATCTCGAGACCGAACCGCTCGCCGAGGCGGGCGAGCCACTCGAGCTCGTCGGGGCCCGGCGGCGCGACCGCGCGCCGGAGCCGCTGCGGGCGCCCCTCGAGGTTCACGAACGTGCCCTCGCGCTCGAGGTAGCTCGTTCCCGGCAGCACCACGTGCGACCAGGCGGTGAGCTCGCTCTGGAACATGGCCGTCGTGAGGACGAAGCGGGCGCGCCCGGCAAGCTCGCGCACGCGTGCGTCGTAGGCCGCCTCGTCGCCCGAGACGACGAGCGCGCCGATCTCCCCTTCGCCGGGCGGCTGGGCACCGCCCTCGCCGGCCGCGTGCCAGGCGGCGGCGACGCCGCGGCCGTTCGGCATGCGCGGGAGGACGTAGACGGCGACCTCGGCCTTCCTGCTCTCGCGGAGCTCGTTGGCGAGCGCTCCGACATGGCGGCCGCCGGTCGGATCGTCCTGCGACCAGACGAGGGCGATCGTCTTCGCGCCCCGCAACGACTTGGCGGCCGCGCGCAGCTCCGTGGGGAGGTTCTTGCCGCCCTCCCGGAGCGCCGCGCAGACCTGAGGGGCCGAGCCCGGCGCCACCGGAACGCTCCCGCCCGGGTTCAGCGTGATCACCTCGGCGCCGGCCCGGCGGGCCGAACGCAGCCAGAGGTCGACGATCGGCGCGCGCTCGACCACCGGGTCGTCGCCGAGGACGAGGCAGACGTCGGCGTCGCGGATGGCCGCCAGCGGTGCGCGGAAGGCGTCGAGGCCGGCATCCCAGTCGTCCGGGAGGAGGGCCGTGTCGGAGCCGAGCGCCTCCCGGGCGATGCGGGTGAGCGCCGCCGCCTGCTCGACCGTCTCGGTCCCGGAGAAGACGACCACGACCGAGCCGTGCGCCGCGCGCAGCCCTTCGGCAGCAGCGTCGAGCGCCTGCTCCTCCGAGACCTCCTCGAACCCGCGCCGGCGCACGCGCACGAGCGGCGCCCGGATGCGGTCTCCGGCACGCAGGTGTTCGTGCGCGAAGCGGCCCTTGTCGCAGAGCCAGCCCTCGTGCACTTCAGGGTGGTTGCGGGAGAGGACGCGCGCCACCTTCCCTTCGCGGGTGGTCGCCCAGACGTTGCAGCCGACCGGGCAGAGGCCGCAGACCGTAGGGACGTTCTGGATCTCCCACGGGCGGGCGCGGAAGCGGTAGGTGGTCGACGTGAGCGCGCCCACCGGGCAGAGCTCGAGCACGTTGCCCGAGAAGTGCGCGCGGTACGGCTCGTCCTGGAAGGTGGCGATCACCGACTGGGCGCCGCGGTTCACGGCGACGAGCTGGCCGTCCTCGGCGACGTTCTCGGAAAAGCGCGTGCAGCGGTAGCAGAGGATGCAGCGCTCGCGGTCGAGCGCGATCAAGGGAGAGATCGGGATCGGCTTGTCGAACGTCCGCTTCGGGAACTGCATGCGCGTCGAGCCGGGGCCGAAGCGAAACGTGAGGTCCTGGAGCGGGCACTCGCCACCCTTGTCGCAGTCCGGGCAGTCGAGCGGGTGGTTCAGGAGGATGAACTCGAGGATCGCGTGCTGGCCCTCGGCGGCCTTCTCGCTCGTGAGCGCGGTCTTGAGGACGAGGCCGTCCTGGGCGGTCAGGGTGCAGGCCGCCTGCAGCTTCGGCAGGCCCTCGACCTCGCACAGGCACATCCGGCAGGCGCCGATCGGCGGCCCGAGCCGCGGCTCGTAGCAGAAGACCGGGATCTCGGCGCCGGCGGCGAGTGCCGTCTCGACCATGCCCTGGCCCTTCGGCACCTGGAGCTCCTGGCCATCCACGGTGACGGTCACCAGCTCGGGCGAGCTCATCGGCGCACTTCCTCGACACCCAGGACACCATGGGCGCGCTTTTCCTCGTTACGCTCACAGCGGGTGGAGGCACGGGGTGGCCCCACGGGGACGGGGTGTGCTCGGCCCGTCATGCGTGGACCGGGACCTCCATCTGGCCGCGTAGATGCGCGTGGTGCTGGTCGACGGGGGCGATGACGCCTTCGAGCGACGATTCGCCGCCGAACGGGCAGCCGCCCTCGTCGATGTGCCGCTGGTACTCGTCCCGGAACTTCGCCACGTAGCTCGCCACCGGCATGGCGGCCGCGTCGCCGAGCGGGCAGAGGCAGTTCCCGAGGATCCGGTCGCAGACGTTCAGGAGGACGTCGAGCTCGCCCTGCGTCGCCTCGCCGGCCTCGATCTTGCGCAGGAGCTGCACCATCCAGCTCGTGCCCTCGCGGCACGGGGTGCACTTCCCGCACGACTCGTGCATGTAGAACTGCGCCACGCGCAGCCCGAGCTGCACCGTGCAGCAGCGATCGTCGATCACGATGACGCCGCCCGAGCCGAGCATCGTGCCGGCCTCGGCCATGGCGTCGAAGTCGAGCGGCGTGTCCACCTCCGCCGCGGTCAGCACCGGGACCGAGGAACCGCCGGGGATGATCGCCTTCAGCTCGCGCCCCTCGGGGATGCCGCCGCCGATCTCGTAGATGAGCTCGCGGAGCGTCGTCCCGAGCTCGAGCTCGTAGTTGCCCCCGCGCTCGACGTTGCCAGAGAGCGAGAAGAGGCGCGTGCCGGCGGAGTTCTCCACGCCGATCCGCGCGTAGGCCTTGCCGCCCATCTCCAGGATCTTGGGCACGGTGGCCAGCGTCTCGACGTTGTTGATGAGCGTGGGCGAGGCGTAGAGGCCGGAGACGGCCGGGAAAGGCGGCTTCGTCCGCGGCTGTCCGCGGCTTCCCTCCAGCGACTCGAGCAGGCCCGTCTCCTCGCCGCAGATGTACGCGCCCGCGCCGCGATGCACGACGACCGTGAGGCCCCAGCCGGAGCCGAGCACGTTCTTCCCGACGAGCTTGGCGGTACGCGCCTGCTCGAGCGCGGCGACCAGGACCTCGTATTCGGTCAGGTACTCGCCGCGCAGGTAGATGAACGCCTGCTGAGCACCGATCGTGTAGCTCGCGATGACGATGCCCTCGATGAAGGTGTGCGGGACGCGGAGCATCAACTCGCGGTCCTTGAACGTGCCGGGCTCGGACTCGTCGGCGTTGACCACGAGGTAGATCGGCTTGGAGGTGTCGTCCGGCTTGGGCAGGAAGCTCGCCTTGCGGCCCATGGGGAAGCCGGCGCCGCCGCGCCCGCGGACGTTGGCTGCGAGCAGCTCGTCGAGGACGGCCTGCCGCTCCATGCCGACCGCCTTCCGCAGCGACGCGTAGCCGCCGACGGCCTCGTACTCGGCGAGCTGCGTGAGATCGCGCTCGTCGGCGTGCTCGAGGAGCAGCTCCCTAAGCGCCATGACGGAGCTCCCTGACGATGCCGGGGACGTCCTCGGGCCGGACTGGCTCGCGGTAGCGGTGGTCGACGGCTACGACCGTCCCCCAGCCGCAGCCGCCGTAGCACTCGACCGTACGCAGCGTCACGTCGCCGTCCTCGCTCGTCTCGCCGGCGTGGACGCCGAGCTCGCGCTCGAACGCCTCCAGCACCTGCTGTGCCCCGACGAGCGCGCAGGAGACGTTCGTGCAAACCTCGACGAGATGCTGGCCGACGGGCTCCAGGTGGTACATGTCGTAGAAGCTCGCGACGGCCTTGCAGTACGCAGGCGTCAGGTCGAGGGCGTCGGCGACCTCCCGCAACGCCTCCGGTGAGAGCCATCCGTACCGCTCCTGCGCGATCCGCAACGCCGGCATGACCGCCGAGCGCCGTTGTGGGTACCTGGCCGCGGCCTTCTGGATTTCGTCGTAGAGCTCGGGCACTACCTGTCCACCTCGCCCATGACGGTGTCCAGGGAGCCGACGATGGCGATCAGGTCGGCGACGAGAGCGTCGCTCATGCA
>JBOHAM010000002.1:0-12454 GCA_050697735.1 Gaiellaceae bacterium
GAGAACATCTGCCCGGAGGACATGGAGTTCGGCAACGGGCATTCGCGCGAACACTTCTAGGGTCGGGAGCGCCAGCCTTCTGGCAGGGGCGACCGCCGCGTGTTGCCCCGTCTGTTGCCCTCTCGCCGCCACGGGCGCGCCGGCTCGGGCGGCGATCCGGGCGTTTGCAGGGGCTTCGCGGATGGGCCCGGGAGGAGTCGAACCTCCGACCAACGGATTATGAGTCCGCTGCTCTGACCGCTGAGCTACGGGCCCGCGGCCGCCACGAGCTTAGCGCCGGGGTCGGGTCGCGGTTCCGGTTCCCGGCCGCGGGCGACTGATGGTAAGAATAGGCGCGATGTCCCGGAGCCCGACGGAGCCGTCCGCCGCCCCGAGCCTAAAAGAGCGCACGACGTGAAGGTCTTCCAGACCGAACGAGCGCTGCGCACGAAGGGCGGCCTCGAGATCCGCGACATCACCGAGGACGTCCGCAACGCCGTCTACGAGAGCGGCGTCACCGACGGGATCGCCTGCGTCTACTCGCCGCACACGACCTGCATGGTCCGCGTGAACGAGTTCGAGACAGGCTTCCTCGAGGACTTCATCCGCATGCTCCGGCGTCTCGTGCCGAGCGAGAAGTACTACGCCCACGACGACTGGGACCGCCGTACCGAGAACATCTGCCCGGAGGACATGGAGTTCGGCAACGGGCATTCGCACTGCATGGCGATGCTCCTCGGCCCGGCGGGCGAGTCCGTGCCCGTTCGCGACGGCGAGCTCTGCCTGGGCACCTGGCAGCGGGTGCTCTTCATCGAGCTCGACCGCTCGCGCGACCGCCGCTGGGTCGTCCAGGTCGTCGGCGAGTAAAGGCTTCACAAAAAGAAGAAACGGGGCCCGCCGCAGGCCCCGTTTCGGGTGGAAATCGTTGTCCCGGAGTGCCCCCGCCGCATCGGGGCCCCGGTTGATTTCCGTGATTGAAGTGTCGCCCCCGGGGGCCCTTGCGTCCCCCCTCCGAGGGAGTTGACTGCCTCCCCCATCCGGGGTTGACCGTGCTGCTTCACCTGCTTCACCGTCGGTAGGGTGCGCCGCCCATGGAGGCCGTCCTCCTCGCGCTCGGCTCGGCGTTCCTCTTCGGGGCGATGACGGTCGCGCTCCGGGTGGCGCTGAGCAGGCACCCGGAGCCGGACGTCGGCGCGGTGGCGAGCACCGTCGTCGCAGTGCTGGTGGCCGTCGTCGCCGCTTTGGTCGTCCCGGGCGACGGCGCGGTGCCCGAGTCGACCGAGCTGGCGGTCTTCGCGCTCGCCGGCCTGCTCGCCCCGGGGATCTCCCAGATCCTCTTCGTGCTCGCCGTCCGAGACGTCGGCGCCTCGCGGACGTCGGTCATCGTCGGCAGCGCGCCGCTCTTCGGCGCGACGCTCGCGATCGTGCTCCTCGGCGAGCCGGTCGAGTGGCAGCTCGTCCTCGGAGCGGTCCTGATCGTCGGCGCCGGAGCGCTGCTCGTCGCCGAGCCCGGGCGGCCGGCTCACCTCCGTACGGCCGGCCTTGCCTTCGCCGTCGCGGCGACGGTGACGTTCTCGACGCGGGACATCGTCGTGCGCTGGTACTCGGAGGACGCACAGCTGGCGTCGATGGAGGCGGCCGCCGCTGCCCTAGCCGCGGGAGCGCTCGTCATGCTGGCGTGGGCCGCGGCGGTGCGGCGGCGGGCGCTCGTCGCCGCGCTCTCGACCCGCGCTCTCCTCTACTTCATGCCGGCGGGCGTCCTCTTCGGCCTCTCCTACGTGCTCCTCTTCGAGGCCTACTACCGCGCCAAGGTGACGGTCGTCTCCCCGCTCGTGGCGACCGAGTCGCTCTGGGGCGTCCTGCTCGCCGCGCTCGTGCTCAAGCGCAGCGAGCTCGTCGGCCCCCGTCTCGTTCTCGGCGCCGCTCTCGTCGTCGCCGGCGGCGCGCTCATCGGAGCGCACCGCTAGGCGACGAGGGAGCTACCGGCGAGCGGCCGCGCGCCGGCGCTCGAAGCGCTCGATCCGCCCGCCGCGGGCGACAGCCCGCTCCACGCCCGTGTAGGCGGGATGGCAGGCGGAGCAGACCTCGACTTCGAGCGTCGGCCGGGTCGAGCGGGTCGCGAACGTCGTCCCGCAGGTCGTGCAGGTGACGGTCGCGACGTGGGTCTCGGGATGGATGGTCGTCCTCATGGCGTTCCTTTCGCTGTCTATGCGGAGAGGGCGAGCTCGTCCGGCTCGGCCCCCAGCACCTCGGCGAGCGCGGCCAGGCCGTCGCGCTCGAGATGGCGGATCCGCTCGCGTGAGAGGCCGAGCTCGGAACCGATCGCCTCGAGCGAGTGCGGCTCGCCGTCGATGCCGTAGCGCAGCTCGAGCACGCGCCGCTCCCGCTCGGGCAGCTCCGCGAGCGCGAGGCGGACCTCGCGCCGCCGCAGCGAGTCCTCGGCGAGCTCGCCCGGGTCGTCCGCGGCGTCGTCGGCGAAGAGCTCGCCGAACTCCGCCCCGTCCTCGTCCCCCACGCGCTGGTTCAGCGAGACGCGCGCCTCGACCACGCTGAGGGCCTCCTCGACGTGCTTGAGCTCGATGCCGCTCGCCTCGGCGAGCTCCTCGTGGGTCGGCGGCCGCCCGAGCTGGGTCTCCAGCCGGCGCGCAGCCCGGCGCAGCGTGTGCCGCCGCTCGTGCACGTGCGTGGGGACGCGGATCGTCCGCGACTGCCCCGCGATCGAACGCTGCACGGCCTGCCGGATCCACCAGGTCGCATACGTGGAGAACTTGAAGCCCTTGCGGTAGTCGAACTTCTCCACCGCGCGGTTGAGGCCGATGACGCCGTCCTGGATCAGGTCGCCGAAGGACACGCCTCGACCGCGGTAGCGCTTCGCGATCGAGACGACCAGCCGCAGGTTCGCGTTGATCATCCGCTCCTTCGCGGCGAGGTCCCCGCGCTCGACGCGCTTGGCGAGCGCGACTTCCTGGGGCGCCGTGAGCAGGCGGTGCCGGCCCACCTCGGTGAGGAAGAGCTGGAGGGAGTCGAGCGAACCGTCCTGGTCGGCCGTGAGCGCGGTCTCGTCAAGCTCGAACGGCTCGTCTTCGTCAGCGGCGTCGGCCGGCTGATCCGTCTCATGAGAGTCCTCGAGCAGGAGCTCGAGGTCGTGGTTTCGCACAGTCGTAGTGATGGATGCTCCTTTCGTGGTACTAGATCGGCGAGCGAGCGGCCTCCGGGCGGGTCCAGCCCATCCGAGCCACGGCGCTCTATCTTCTTCAACGACGAACAGCCCGCGAGGATTCCCGCCGGTGCCTTCCTCTCAGGGCCAGATGGAGCTGCGTGGCCGGATGTCGAGCCGTCCTCCGGGGCGACACGCCTCCGAGCTGTAGGCGGGTGGGGCGAGCGGATAGATGTGTTCCCAGTAGAGATCTGCCAACTCCGCCGCATACGCGCGGGGAGCGCCCAGCGCGCGCGCCAGCGGTCTGATCTGCTGCATCCCGTAGCACTCCGCGACTCGCTCGCTCCGTGTCCCCAGAGTGTGCTTCGCCTCGTGCGCGAGGGTCGAGACTGCCTGCGCGATGTACCACTTGGCCTCCGGCGAGCTCGGCGGTCGCCGCGAGTATGCAAGACGGTCGAGCCAGCGACAGCCGATGGGCGCGAGGTGTGCGGACGCGCCGTGCGACTCGACGAACCCTGAGGCCCTGCCAACGTTCCGACCTCGCGCCCGAACCTCCCGCCGCCAGTCCGCGGCGCCGTAGCAGTACACGGTCACCTGCTCCTCGACCAGTCGGCTCGCTGCATGCGTGTACCGGATCTGGATCCGCGTGCGTCGCCTCGGCCGGTCGACGAATGGAAGCGGAGGAGACTCACGATCCATCCCCCGCACGAATCCGTCGAACTCCCGGACGGCTTCTTCGAGATCCGGAAGGGAAGTTTGAGACGGAGGCTCTCCCTGCTCGACTGCCTCTTCGAGCGCGGCGATCGCGACCTCGAAGCGCTCGCAGGCCTCGGCTGTTGCCCGGGCCGCGTCGCCCAGCCGGGTGGTGGGAACGCGACCGATCCTCGCGAGGTCGGCTGCGCAGCGACCTAGGAACCTGAGCGCGCCTGTCGGAGGGACCGGGTTCGCCTCCCGGCCGTCGAAGACGACGGCGAGACGGCTCGCGGAACGGTCGGCGCGCGCCACCCACGCCGACCACCTCGCCGCCCAGCGGAGCTCCGCGAGCGAGGCGTACCGGTGGCGCGCCCGTCTGGTGTTCGGGGGCACGAGAACCGCATCGAGCGAGGGAGTCGACGTCTCGGAGCCGGCCTCGGCTTCCTCGCCCTTCTCGACGGTGCTCGTCGTCTCGCGCGGAGCGACGTCCGCCCGGGCGCCCTCGTCCCCGGAGCAGCCGACGGTGGCGGCGAGCGTCGCCAACGCTACCGCCAAGCAAGGCCGCAAACCCCCCACGAGTCTCGTTCTTCCCACTGCCATGGCGGCCGCAAACCCCCTGCCCCGAGCGCGCCGGGGATCCGTAGGAACCGGTGGCGGAATGGCTCATCTAGCCTGCGTGGCCCATGACTCGCTTCCTCCGATCGCGGGACAAAGGCGAGGAGCAGCGGGCGACGGCCCTGGAGCTGTTCTACGACCTTGCGTTCGTGTTCGCGATCACGCAGGTCTCGCACCTCCTGCTGGACAACCTGACCTGGGAAGGAGTGGCGCAGGCGCTGCTCGTCTTGCTCGTCGTCTGGTGGGCCTGGAACTACACGACCTGGGTCACGAACGAGCTCGACCCGGACTCGACGGCGGTGCGAGCCGTGCTGATCGGAGTAATGCTCGGGAGCCTGCTGATGGCGGTGGCGATCCCGCGGGCGTTCGGGGAGCACGCTCTTCTCTTCGCCGGCTCGTATGTCGCGATCCAGGTGGGGCGCCACCTGTTCCTGACCTTCGGGTCGGCGGACGCCGGGACGATCGAGCGCGAGCGCGCCGGCCGCATCCTCACGTGGTTCGTGGCGGCCGGCGCCCTGTGGATCGCAGGCGGCTTCGCGGGCGGGTCGGCGCGCTGGACGCTATGGCTGGCGGCACTCGCGGTCGACTACGCGGCTCCCCTCGTCCTCTACTGGGTCCCCGGACGTCGGCGACTCGCGGGCGACACGTGGGAGGTGGAGACCTCCCACTTCGCGGAGCGCTTCCAGCTCTTCGTCATCATCGCGCTCGGCGAGACGATCGTCCTCACCGGCGCGACCACGGCCGGGCTCGAGCTCGACACGGCGAGGGTCCTGGCCTTCGTGCTCGCGTTCCTCGCAACCGCCGCCCTCTGGTGGCTCTACTTCAACTATGTCGCCACGATTGCGCAGCGCCGGCTCGCGCTCGCGCCGGATCGCACCCGCCTCGCCCGAGACGCCTACACGTACCTCCACACTGCGATCGTGGCGGGCGTCGTCCTCTCCGCGGTCGGCGACGAGCTCGTGATCGCGCACCCGACCGACGTGCTGCCCGGCGCAGAGGTCGCGGTCGTCGTCGCCGGGCCGGCCCTCTACCTGCTCGCGCACGTCGCCCTCCGGCTGCGCATGACCGGAACCGTCAGCGTGAAACGCCTCGCCGGAGCGCTCGCCTGCGTGGCGATCGGCGGGCTCGGTGCGTTCGCCCCGGCACTGGTCTTGGTTGCACTCCTGGTCGCGGTGCTCGTAATCGTCATCGCCGCGGAGCACATCGCCGCAGCGCGCCGACGCGCACGCGGCGAGCCGTCCCCACTCGAACGCCTCGAAGCGTCATCGGCGTCCTGATCGAAAAAGCCTGCGTCCTGCTGGCCTTTTCTTACTCCCCGGGTTGGACTCGAACCAACAACCCTCCGGTTAACAGCCGGATGCTCTACCAATTGAGCTACCGGGGATCGCTCGGCCGGAAAAGTCTAGCGAAGCTCCGATTCGACCTTCTCGAGGGCATCCCGGATCTTCGCCAGGACTCCCTGGAGCTCCACCGTGCGGGCGAGGTCGTCGCCGGAGAGCTCGGCGAGCTCGCGCCGGACGAGGCGCTCCTCGAGGCGCAGGAAGTGCTCGCGGGCGGTCTCCTCGCCGAGGTGCTCGACGTCGGCAGTCGCGACGAGCTCGGCGCGGGCGGCGACGAGCTCCGGATCGTGCTCCTGTCCACCGACGAGCTCCAGGCGCAGGCGTCGGTGCAGCGGGTTGTCGAAGTGGCGGTCGTCGAGCGGCCGTAGGTAGCGCTCGGCGAGCTCGGGGGACGTCGCGCAGGCGGCGAGCAGCCACCGCTCGAGGCGGTCGCCGGCGTCGAGGAGGCGAGGTGAGACGGAGCCCGTGCGCGCGAGCGTCCGCGGAGCGAGCCCGGCGGCCGTGTCCGGCGGGAGGTCGAGCCGGTCGGCCGCGAAGCGCACCGCCTCGGTGTGCTCCGGAGAGGCCTCGACCGTGCCCAGCACCTCGCGCACCCGCGCGAACGCCTCCTGCTTGGACGGCGCGCGCTCGATCTCCAGGCGGACGCGGTGGAGCAGGTAGCCGACTGCCGTGCCGATGCGCTCCTCGAAGTCCTCGGCAGCGTCAGCGGGGTCGAGCCCGGGCGGCAGCGGCACGACGCGGACGTCGAAGCCGGCGCGGACGGCCAGCTCCATCCCGCGCAGCGTGGCGCCCTCGCCGGCGGCGTCCGCGTCGAAGCACAGAAGGAGATGAGGCGTGAGGCGGCGCAGCTCCTTCAGCTGCGGCTCGGTGAGCGCGGTGCCCATCGACGCCACGACGGAGTGGAGCCCCGCTTGGTGGAGCGCGAGCACGTCGGTGTAGCCCTCGACTACGACGGCCCGGTCCTCCTTCGTGATCGCGGCGCGGGCCCGGTCGAGCCCGTAGACGATCGCCCCCTTGCGGAACAGCTCGCCCTCCGGCGAGTTGACGTACTTCGCCGGGATCGGGTCGTCCTCGCGGAGGCGTCGCGCGCCAAAGCCGAGAACGCGAGCGCGCGCGTCGGCGAGCGGGAAGACGAGGCGGCCGGCGAACCAGTCGTTCCCGCGGCGGTTCACCAGGCCGGCCGCGGCGAGCTCTTCCTGCGCGTAGCCCTTCGCGCGCGCCTTCTCCGCGAGCATCGTGCCGCCCGGAGAGAGACCGAGCCGGAACTCGCGGCAGGTCTCCTCCCCCAGCCCGCGCTCGGCCAGGTACGCGCGCACCGTCTCGCCAGCCGCCGCCTCCCAGAGGTACCTCTCGTAGAACGCGGCCGCCTGCTCGAGCAGCGCCAAGAGGCGTTCCCGGCGCCTGCGACCGGCTTCGATCTGCGGCGAGCTCTCCTCGTACTCGAGCGGGATCCGGTAGCGGTCGGCGAGCCATTCGATCGCGCCGACGAAGTCGAGCCCTTCCGTCTCGCGCACGAAGGTGATCAGATCGCCGCCCTTGCCGCAGCCGAAGCAGTGGAAGAGCTTCTCGGCCGCCTCCACCGAGAAGCTGGGCGTCCGCTCCTCGTGGAAGGGGCAGCGCCCCGTCCAGCGCGCGCCGACCTTGCGGAGCGGCGTGCGGGCCCCGACGATCTCGACCATGTCGGCGGCCGCCTTCACCTGCTCGACCGACGACTGCTTGATTACCGCCATGCGAGCGCGAAGCGGTCGGTCATGCCCGCAACGTAGTCGGTGACCCGCTCCCCCAGGTCGCCGGGCCCCTCCAGCGGCAGCTCCTCCGGGTGCTCGACCAGGCGATCGAAGATGCGCCGGATCGTGCTCCGGGCGAGCGCCCGCTGCTCGTCCGCCGCCGGGCCGAGGTAGACGTGCTCGAACATGAAGGCGCGGAGGTTGAGCATCGCGCGGCCGATCTCGTCGCTCTGGCGGATGTCGCCCACTCCGGCCGACGACTCGACGATGTCGTGGACCAGCGCGTCGATGCGCCGCGAGCCGCGCTCGCCGAGCAGCGCGATCTCGTGCTGGGGGAGCTCGTCGGCCCGCAGGATCCCCGCGCGCAGCGCGTCGTCGATGTCGTGGTTGATGTAGGCGACGCGGTCGACCAGCCGGACGATCTTTCCCTCGAGGGTGGCCGGCTCTCCCTCGCCGGTGTGCCGCAGGATGCCGTCCCGCGTCTCCAGCGTGAGGTTGAGCCCGCGGCCGTCGCGCTCGAGCTCCTCGACCACGCGCAGCGACTGCTCGTTGTGGCGGAAGCGCCGCCCGAACCGCTCCGCGAGCACCTCGTCGAGCGCCTCCTCGCCGGTGTGGCCGAAGGGCGCGTGCCCGAGGTCGTGGCCGAGCGCGATCGCCTCGGTCAGGTCCTCGTTCAACCGCAGCGCGCGCGCCACCGTCCTCGAGATCCCGGCCGTCTCCAGGGTGTGCGTGAGGCGGGTGCGGTAGTGGTCGCCCTTCGGGTCGATGAAGACCTGCGTCTTGTGCTTCAGCCGCCGGAACGCCTTCGAGTGCACGATGCGGTCGCGGTCGCGCTGGAGCGGCGTCCGTAGACGGCATTCCTCCTCTTCCTCGCGCGCGCGCCCGCGCGTGTCGTACGAGCGCACCGCAAGCGGGGAGAGCCAGCTCTCCTCCTGCTCGCGGACCCGAGCCTCGAACTCGTCCGCAACCCGTCCGGCGACGTCGGGCATGCAGACCAACCGTACCGCTAGACGATGATGGGGACTGTGCCGCCGTCCGCGCTCCACGCGGATCCCGTGACATAGCTGGCACGGTCCGAGCACAAGAACACGATCACGGCGGCGATCTCCTCCGGCTCCGCAAGGCGTCCGAGTGGCCGGCCCTTCCCCACGCCTTCGAGCACTTCCTCCCGGCTCTTGCCCGAGCGCTCGGCTCCCTGGTCGGCGAGGCCGCCGGGGGCCAGCCACGCCGGCGAGGCGGTCGGCCCCGGGGTGACCGCGTTGCAAAGGACGCCGTCGGTCGCGTAGAGGTCGGCGACGAGGCGGGAGAGCGAGAGCACGGCGGCCTTCGTCACGCTGTAGTCGGGCATCCCCGTGGAGGGGCGCTTCGCCGCAGTGGAGCTGACGTTGACGATGCGGCCGGAGCCCCGCGACCTCATGCCGGGGAGGACGGCCTGGATCGCGCGGACGTAGCTCATGACGTTGAGCTGCCACATGGCCTCCCAGTCGTCGTCGGAAAGCTCTTCGAACGAGCGCTGGTAGGCGACGCCGACGTTGTTGACGAGGCAGTCGACGCGCCCGAGCTCGGCCTCGGCACGCTGGACGAGCTCGCCCGGCTGCTTCGGATCGGCGAGGTCGCCGGCAACGCCGAGTGCGGCCCCGACCTCTGCCCGCGCGGACTCCACGCGCTCGGAGTCGCGGCCCGAGACGACGACGGCGGCGCCTTCCGCGGCGAGCATCCGGGCCGTCTCGAGCCCGATGCCCGCGGTCGAGCCGGTGACGACGCACACCCGATCCCGGAGCCCGAGGTCCACGGGCGCCTACGATAACGGCGGTGGGCTTCGCCTACGGATCCATCGACGAGCTCGGCCAGGGCGTGTTCCGCAAGGTGCGGCGCGCGCTCGGCGTCACGGCGTTCGGGGTCAACGCGATGGTGCTCCCGCCGCGGACCGGCTGGTTCGAGCACTTCCACGACGAGCAGGACGAGCTCTACTTCGTCCATCGCGGGCTGGCGGGGTTCGAGGTCGACGACGAGCGGTTCGAGCTCGGGCCGGGAGGCGTCTGCCACGTCGAGTCGACAGCGCCGCGACGGGTCTGGAACGCCGGCGACGAGGAGCTCGTGCTGCTCGTGGTCGGCGGGAAGGGCGGCTACGTCGGCCGGGACGGCCACATGGTCGACGCGGCGGACGAGGAGCGCCGGCGCGCGTTCAGCGCCGGTGACGAGGCGGTCATCCGCCGGCTTCCCGAGTGACGACGGTCTACCTGGCCCGCCATGGGCAGAGCGACTGGAACGCAACCCGCCGCTGGCAGGGTCACGCCGACCGGCCGCTGACCGACCTGGGTCGCCGCCAGGCCGTCGAGCTGGCCGAGCGCCTGGCCGAGACGCCTCTCGACGCGGTCTATTCCTCCGATCTCCTCCGCGCCCGCGAGACCGCCGAGGCCGTGGCAACGCCGCGCGGCCTGCCGGTTCACGCCCTGCCCGAGCTGCGGGAGGTCGACGTCGGGTCCTGGTCGGGCCTGACACGCGCCGAGGCGGAGGAGCGGTTTCCGGAGGCCTTCGCGCGCTGGCGCGACGGCGGCCACGGCTGGGAGGACGGCGAGGCCTACGAGGAGATGGCCGAGCGCGTTTTCGCGGCCGTCCTGCGCGTGGCGGCAGAGCACCCCGGCGGAGCGGTGCTGCTCGTCGCCCACGGCGGGCCGATCCGCGCGCTGCACGCGGTCGCGCTCGGCCTCGACGTCGCCCGCCACCGGCGCCTGCGCCCGGTCGCCGCCAACGCGCACCTCTCTCGGGTCGTCGTCAGGGACGGCAAGATCGCACGGCTCGACATCTAGACTGAGCGCGTGGAGGACTACACGAACAAGTATCGGGGGGAGCAGGTCGAGGTCGAGCTCTTCGGCGGCGAGTACCAGGAGGGCACGCTGACCGCCTACTGCGCAGTCGAGGGCGTGCCGCACATGGAGCTCAACGGCCACATCCTCATCCCGCTCCAGAACGTGGCGTCGCTCCACTGCTCGAGCCGCTGCGACGCACCCGAGCCCGACTGGCCCCCGCGAGGCCTCGCCGAGAGCGAAGGCGAGCCCTAAGGGCGATGCGCGGCGCGCTGCTCGCTGCGCGGAACGTCGCCAAGGGGATCCTCCTCTACGGCGTCATCGCGGGGGGACTCTTCGCCCTCAGCTGGTGGCTCGGCGGCCTTCGCCTCGGCAGCGTCTTCCTGGTCGTGGGGCTCCTGATGGCGGCCACGGTCTACTGGTACGGGCCGCGGGTGATCCTCGCCTCCCTGGGAGCGCGAGAGCTCCAGCTCGCCGAGGCGCCGGCGCTCCACTCGACGGCCGAGCGGCTGGCCATGACGGCGGGGGTCGAGCGTCCGAAGCTCTACGTGATCGCGGACGGGCATCCGCGCGCGCTCTCCGTCGGCCGGGGCGGCGGCCCGCCCGGCATCGCCCTCACGCAGGGAATCGTCACCCTGCTCGCGCCCGCCGAGCTCGAGGGAGTGCTCGCGCACGAGCTCGCGCACGCCCGCCACCGCGACCTGCTCGTCCAGACGCCGGTCGTCCTGCTCGCCGGCTGGCTGGTCGAGGTGAGCCGGATCGGCGGGTTCCTCGAGCGCGCGCTCCTCTTCGTGCTCGGCCCGGTGGCGGCGAGCGTGGTGCAGGTGCTGCTCTCGCCCAAGCGCGAGCTCGCCGCGGACGCGCGCGCGGCCGAGATCTGCTCTTCGCCCCACCCGCTCGCCGACGCGCTCGTCCGGATCGAGCAGGCGATGGAGCTGGTCCGGTTCCAGGCGAGCCCGGTCACGGAGCCGCTGTACCTCGTGAACCCGTTCGAGCCGGTCGGCCTCGCAGCCATGTTCTCGACGCATCCGCCGGTCGGCGAACGGGTCGCGCGGCTCCGAGCCATGGATCCGGACTGGCGCGAGAAGCTCCGCGCCGCCTAGTCGAGCATCCGTCCGGGTGTTGCCGTAGTCTCCGCTTCGCACCGTGCGGCCGGCCGCCCTGCCGCGGCCGAGAAGGAGGAACGATGGAACGGCGAAGAAGGCGTCGCTTCGCCGCGACTGCTGTCGTGGGACTCGCTCTCGCCTGCGCGGGGACGGCGGCGGCCGACCCGTTCTCCGGATGGACCGGCAAGCGGGGGCCCTTCGCCTGGGAAGCGAAGCTCCTCGCCTGCGGGAACGTGGGCGACAGCCCGAGCCGCGTGCGGGCGCACACCCGCTGGCGGCGCAGCCCGGGGAACGGCTACGTGCGACTGACGTTCTTCCGCCAGGTGCTCGGCGAGGACGGGGACTGGGTCACGGTGCAGAAGCAGACGCGCTCGACGAGGAACGGGCAGCTCGAGGGAGCCTCGGGCGCCGTCCACTGGTCGCAGTGGTTCTTCCCCTTCGAGGACGAGAGCGGCGCAACGACGCGTCACAGCGTGCGCTTCGAGTGGCTTCGCGACCGCACAGGCCGCCCGGATCGACGCATGCTCCGGCGGGTCCGAACGCTCCCCGCCTGCATCGTGGCGCCGTAGGCGCCGGCGCAGCCGGCCCAGGAACGACGAAGGGCCGCCTCTCGGCGACCCTTCAAGAAAAAACCGGCGGCGACCTACTCTCCCGGGAGGTTGCCCTCCGAGTACCATCGGCGCGGGCGGGCTTAACTTCTCTGTTCGGAATGGGAAGAGGTGTTTCCCCGCCGCTATGACCACCGGAAGTTGTGAGGCTCGGCGCAGGCTTCCCCGCGCACCCTCAAAGCTCCATAGCGACATTGCGGTGTTCAAATCAAGACCTCGGGTGATTAGTACGGGTCCGCTGAACACATCGCTGTGCTTGCACGTCCCGCCTATCAACGTGGTGGTCTCCCACGACCCTTACTCCCTCGAGGGGATGGGAGGCCTCATCTCGAGGTGGGCTTCCCGCTTAGATGCTTTCAGCGGTTATCCCATCCAGACGTGGCTAATCAGCAGCGCCGTTGGCACGACGACTGATACACCAG
>JBOHAM010000003.1:0-9151 GCA_050697735.1 Gaiellaceae bacterium
GGGAACCAGCGCACCGCCTCCCGCGCCTCCTGCAGGTCGTCCGTGACGATGCTCGGCGCGCAGACGAGGCACTCGAGCTCGTCGGGGTCGCGCCCCGCCTCGGCTGCCGCGGCCCGTGCCTGCTCCATGATCCACTGGATGATCACGGGGTCGGCGAGCTGGATGATGACGCCGTCGGCGATCCGGCCTGCGACGCCGAGCGCGCGCGGTCCGTAGGCGGCCACGTACATGGGAATCCGCTCCCGGTCCTTCGCCCACGTCAGCTCGAGCTCCTTGCCGTTCCACTCGACCGGCCGCCCGTTCATCAGCTCCCTGATCATCAGGCAGGAGGCCTCGAACTCCGCCATCTTCACGGGCTTGTAGCCGATCACCCGCCGGGCAGAGTCGCCGCGGCCGATCCCCAGGACGGCCCGCCCGCCCGAGATGGCGTGGAGAGTCGCGTAGGAGCTCGCGGTCACCGTCGGCTCGCGCGTTCCCGGGTTGGTGACGCAGTGCCCGAACTTCATCGTCTTCGTGTTGGCGGCGAGGAGCGTCAGGAGTGGGTACGCGTCGTGCCAGAGGATGTGTGAGTCGTACGTCCAGCCGTACTCGAAGCCGTTCTCCTCGGCGAGCTGCATCAGCTCGAGGAAGCGCGTGTGCGGCGGGTCGGGTAGGACGGTGACGCCGAAGGTGAGCATCTCGGGGGCCTCCTGCGATGGGGAAGCCGCCGATTCTACGACGCGCACGGCTTCGGCCGGATGCCAGTGGGTACGCTGCCTTCATGAAGATCGAGACGCTCGACCACGTGGCGCTCTGGGTCGCCGATCGCGACACCCTCGCCGATTTCCTCACCGGCCACGTCGGCATGCACGTAATCGACAGGACCGACGCGTTCACGCTCGTCGGCTCGGACGCCCGCCGCGGCAAGCTGACGCTCTTCGCCGCGGAGGGGCAACGCGATCCTGCCGTGCTCGAGCGCGTCGGGCTGCGGGTCTTCGACCTGGACGAGGCGCTGGCGGCGCTCCCGCCTGGGACCTCAGTCGAGCGGAGTGACGGGGAGGCGGTCGTCGAGGCACCGGAGGGCCTGCGGCTCGCGCTCGTCGAGGTGGACGACGGCGTCGCGTACGACCTCCATCACGTCGCCTTTCGCGTCCCGGATCCCGAGGCGACGTTCGCGCAGCTCGCCGAGCTCGGCTTCGACGTCGAGGACGGCGTTCTTCGCGCCGGCGACTCGCTAATCGTCCTCGAGCGCGGGGAGCCGAGCTCGAGCGAGACGCCGCTCCTCAACCACCTGGGCCTCCGCGTCGAGTCGGCCGACGACCACATCCGCGGGGCGGAGAGCCGCGGCCTCGAGATCGCCGACGTGGTGGACGGGGCCAACACCTACGCGGTGTTCGTCTGGGGCCCCGACCGGATCAAGCTCGAATACGTCGAGCACAAGCCGACGTTCTCGCTCACCTAGGCACTTGCCCGACCTCGTGGTCGCGGGCGCCGGGATGGCCGGGCTCGTGGCGGCCGCCCGGGCCCGGGAGCTGGGTGCTGACGTCATCGTCCAGGAGAAGGGCGAACGACCGGGCGGGTCGATGGTGCTCTCGAGCGGCGTCGTCTGGCGCTACCCGGATTTCGAGTGCTTCCGGGCCGAGTGCCCGGGCGGCGACCCGGAGCTCCAGCGGGCGGTCTGGGAGGGGCTTGACGACGCGCTCGCGTGGCTCGAGTCGCTCGGCGCGCCTGTCGTCGCGCGCGAGACCGGGAACCCGCTCACGACCGGCATGCGCTTCGATCCGCGCGGGCTGACTGCGGCGCTGGCGGGCCGCGCGGGGGAGATTCGCCTCGCAGAGCCGCTTCGCGCCGTTCCCGACGGCGTTGCGACGATCCTGGCTACCGGCGGCTTCCAGGGCGATCCCGAGCTCGTCCGCCGGTACGTCACGCCGGAAGCGCTCGTCCTGCGGGCGAACCCGTGGAGCGCGGGCGACGGCCTCCGGCTTGCGCTCGACCGGGGCGCCGGGCTCTCGGCCGGGCTCGACGAGTTCTACGGGCGCAACCTCGCCGCTGCGCCGCGGATCGCGCCGGAGGACTTCGTCCCGCTGGCGCAGGTCTATGCCCGATACGCGGTCGTGGAGAACGCCGCGGGCGAACGCTACGAGCCGAGGACGTGGTCGGAGGTGGACGTCGTCCAGTGGACGGCCCGCCAGCCCGGTGCCCGCGCATGGTACGTCGTGCCGGACGAGGCGCTCAGCGAGCCCGTGCGCGAGCGGACGGTCCGCGAGGCGATCGCGGCCGCCGAGGCGGCGGGCGCGCCGGTCGAGCGCGGCGACGGCGTCACCCGCGTGGAGGTCGTGGCCGGCATCACGACGACGCTGGGCGGCGTGCGGGTCGACGCGCGCGGCCGCGCCGCGGACGGCCTCTGGGTCGTGGGCGCCGACGCGGGCGGGATCTCCACGGGCGGCTGGGCGAGCGCCCTGGCCTCCGCGCTCGTCCTCGGCCGCGTGGCCGCGGAGGATGCTGTCGGCTAGACGCTCTGAAGGTACGCGCAGGTTCGTTCGTCCTGCGGCAGCGGCGAGGGCGCGAGCTTGATCACCGTGTAGCGCAGGCCGTCCTCGACCTCGACGTCGGCGCCCGGCTCGGGCGGCTCGCCGTCGCGCTCCAGGAGCTCGTAGCCGGACGGCTTGGAGACGAAGAGGAGGTGCTTCCCGTCGGCCATCGCGGCCAGTCTAGGGGCACTAACCGCCGCGCGCCGCGGCCACGTAGGGCGGCACGACGACGCGGACGAGCGTGCCGCCGTGGTCGCCGGAGTCCACGGAGAGCCTGCCGTTGAGGATCTTCACCCGCTCGTCGATCGCCTCGATGGAGGCGCGGCGCCGCTCCTCGACGCCGTCGTCGGCGATCTCCGTCTCGAAGCCGCCGTCCTCGCGCCGATGCACGCCGACCTCGATCTTCCCGGGCCGGCGCCGCACCGCCTGGTTGACCGACTCGCGGATGATCTGGTAGAGCGCCACCTGGCTCTTCTCGCCGATCAGCTCGCCCGCCTCCACGTCGGTCAGCACCGTGATCCGGTACGTCTCCTCGATCTGGTCGCCGAGGGCCCGCACCGCCGCGTGGAACCCCTGGTCTCGCAGCACCAGCGGCTCGATGGCGAACGAGAGGTCGCGCAGCACGCGAATCGTGTCGCGCTCCTTCTCGAGCGAGGTCTCGATCACCTTCTCGGCGTCGTCGAGGCGGCCGTCCTGGAGCGCGGCGAGGGCGGCGTCGTGCATGAGCGCGATCCCGGACATGGATTGCAGCGGCCCGTCGTGGAGGAAGAGCGAGAGCCGCCGGCGCTCGTCCTGCTCGGCTGTGATCAGGCGCTCCGTGAGGCGCTCGCGCTCGGCCTCGCGGTCGCGCGCCTCTTCGAGCAGGTGGGCGTTCTCGACCGCCCGGGCGGCGAAGTCGGCGAGCACCGTCGCCCGCACGCGGTCCCAGCGGTGGAACGGCTCGGAGCGGGCGAGCTCGAGGTCGCCGAGGTGCTCGCCTCGGGCGGCGAGGGGGACGACGATGCGTTCGCCCTCGGGCGGTGCGGCCTCGGGGACACGCCCCGGAGGGAGGATGCGGGCGCTGCGTGCATCGAAGAGGCGCTTCGCCTCCTCACAGGTGCGGTCGAGGATCGCGGCGGCGTCGAGGGTCGCGGACACCTCGCCGATCGAGTCCACGAGGGACTCGAGGAAGGCCGCCTGCGCCTGGAGCTCGTCCTCGGCGTACTCGTGGCGGCGTCGCTCGCTGACGATGAGGTAGAGCGCGAACGCGCCGAAGAACGCCGTCGAAGCGACGAGCCCGCCGGCCGCGACCGTCTGCTCGCCGAAGGCCAGCCCGAGAGCGCCCACGAGCGCCGAGCCGACGGTGCACCCGACGAGGATGCCCCGCGCGTTCTCGACGAGCCGCCCGCTCACGGTCACCCCGGGGCGGGACCCCTAGTCGATGATCGATTCGCGCAGCGCGATGGCGACGGCATGGGTCCTGGTGTCCGCCTCGAGCTTGGCGAGGATGTGCCGGACGTGGCTCTTCACCGTCTCCTGGCTGATAAACAGCCGTCCCGCGACGTCGGCGTTCGACATGCCGTCGGCGAGCAGTTGGAGGATCTCGCGCTCCCGCACGGTCAGCATCTCCTCGCGCTCGCGGGTGAGGAGCGCGGGCATGAGGGCCGGATCGACATAGCCCTCGCCGCTCGCCACCTTCTCGATCGCGCGGAGGAGCGTCGAGTGCGGCGCCTCCTTGAGGATGTAGCCCTTCGCGCCGGCCTCGAGCCCGCGGCCGAGGAGGCTGCGCTCGCCGTAGGCCGTGAAGATGAGGACTGCTGTCCCGGGCAGGCGCTCGGCGAGGATCTTCGTCGCCTCGAGCCCGTCCATGCCGGGCATGCGGACGTCCATGATCACCACGTTCGGGCGGCGGCGCTCGGCGACGGCCACGGCGCTCGCGCCGTCGGAGGCCTCGCCGACCACTCTGATCTGCGGGGAGCGCGAAAGCGACAGGCGGAGCCCCTCGCGCACGACCTCGTGGTCGTCTGCGATCAGACAGGTGATCTCGGTGGTCATGACGGCTTGGCTCCCCAAGGCACGATGATAATCGGGTGACGAGCGCTCACACTTTAGAGGGAGTTGTCGTCGACCCTCTCGAGGGCACCTTTCCGGGAGCCCTCGTTTTCGAGGACGGACGCATCTCCACTGTCGAGCGGAGGCCCGGTGGAGCGGAGGAGCCGCTCCTTTTCCCGGGCTTCGTCGACCTGCACGTGTACGCCCCGGAGCGGCTCGCCGGCGAGGGCGTCACCGGCTATCTCCTGGCCACGCGCGAGCTGTGCGAGCCGGACGACCCGCTGTGCCTCGGGCTCCACCTGGAGGGACCGTTCCTGAACCCGAACGCCGCTGGCGCCATCCCCGTCGACGAGCTCACGCCGGTGGATCTCGGCGCCGTGGGGGAGTGGGCGGGGGCCCGCGGGCTCGTCCGCCTCGTCACGCTCGCGCCGGAGCTTCCCCGCGCGTTGGAGGCAATCCGCCGGCTCGACGCGGCCGGCATCGTGGCGGGGCTCGGTCACACGAGGGCGAACGGGCTCACCGTGCGGGCGGCCCTCGACGCGGGCGCGCGCTTCGCCACCCACCTCTGGAACGCGATGGCGCCGCTGCGCGCGCGCAGCACGGGGCCCGTGCTCTCGCTGCTCCTCGACTCGCGCGTGACGATCGGGCTGATCGCGGACGGGCGGCACCTCCACCCCGAGATCGAGGAGCTGACGGTGCGGGTGGCCGGCCCCGGGCGGATCGCGCTCACGAGCGACATCGTCGCGACTCCGGCACACACGCGGGACGGAAGCCTGCTCGGCGGCGACCGAAGCGGCGCCTCGCTCGTCCGCCGGATGGCCCGCTTCGGGCTCGCCGAGGCGGCGACGATGGCGAGCCTGGTGCCGGCGCAGCTCCTTGGCCTGGGCGATCGCGGTCGCCTCGCGCCGGGCTACCGCGCCGACGTCGCCGTGCTCGACCGCCGGCTCGCTCCCGTGGCGACGTATCTCGCGGGAGAGCGGCTTCCGGGCCCGCCGGCCCGCCCCAGCGGCGACGGCTGGGGCGGTGCCTATACTTGAGAGCAGAGTTGGACGAGATACCACCTAGTACCCACGCCCCGGAGGACGGGGCGTGACCGTCACTCACCTTAGGTTCGCTCCCGCAGGGGAAACCATCTTTCCCCCGCGAGCCCCCTTCTTTGATGCGCCAGGGGCTGGCCCGTGAGCGACTTCCTCCGCATCGCCGTCATCCTCCTGCTCGTGCTGGGGAACGCGGTGTTCGTGGCGGCCGAGTACTCGCTCGTCACCGCGCGCCGGGGTCGCCTCGAGGCGCGCGCGAAGGCCGGCAGCCGCTCGGCGCGCACCGCCCTGCTCATGCTCGACGAGCCGGTGCGCTTCATCTCCACCGTGCAGGTCGGGATCACTGTCTTCGGGATCCTGCTCGGCGCGCTCGGCGAGCCGCTGCTCTCCCGCTACTTCGACGACTGGATGTCGCGGTCGGTCGCCTTCGTGCTCTCGTTCCTGATCCTCACGTACCTGAGCGTGGTGCTGGGCGAGCTCGTGCCCAAGTCGATCGCCCTCCAACGGGCCGAACGGCTGGCGGTCTGGCTCGCCGTGCCGCTCGACTGGCTCGGCCGCGTCAGCTACCCGCTCGTGTGGCTGCTGCAGCGCTCGGCGAACGGCATCGCGCGCCTCTTCGGCGTCCAGCCGGCGCCCGCAGGGATGACCATGCACACGGAGGAGGACATCCGCCTGATCGTCGCGCAGACGGAGGAGATCCACGAGGCGGAGGAGGAGATGCTCTACAAGGTCTTCGACTTCGCCGACAAGGAGGCGCACGACGTGATGGTCTCGCGCCCCGAGGTGGTCGCCCTCTCCGTCGAGTTGCCGCCGCAGGAGGCGCTGGCGGCGGTGATCGACTCGCCCTTCACGCGCTACCCGGTCTACCGGGACTCGCTGGACGACGTCCTCGGGATCCTCCACGTCCGCGACCTCTTCTCGGCGCTCTACGACCGCGGGATCGAGAACGTCGTCATCGAGGAGATCGTCCGCCCTGCCCACGTCGTTCCCGAGACCAAGGACCTCGCCTCTCTCCTCGGGGATTTCCGGCGCCAGAACCAGCACATGGCGCTCGTCGTGGACGAGTACGGGGCGGTGCAGGGGATCGTCACCCTCGAGGATCTGCTCGAGGAGATCGTGGGCGAGATCGAGGACGAGTACGACTTGCCCGACGAGTCGATCCAGCGGCTCGAGAATGGGCATGTCCTGATCCACGGCACGTTCACGATCGACGACTTCAACGAGCAGTTCGACCAGGAGCTGCCGCAGGAGGACTACCACACGGTCGCGGGGTTCGTCTTCGGCGCGCTCGGGCGCGCGGCCGAGACGGGTGACGAGGTCGAGCACGACGGCCTCCGCTTCAAGGTCGTCGAGGTCGACGGGCCGCGCATCGAGCGGCTGGAGGTCGAGATCCGCCCCGAACCGGAGCAAGACGTCGCGGAGGCGCCAGCCGCCGGTCAGTAGGAGCCTGTCCCCTAAGATCGCCGCGTGCAGTTCGACCACATCGGCGTGCCCGCGCCTGCGAAGCGCGAGGGCATGCGCTACCTCGAGTCGAAGCGACTCTGGCTGACGAGCCCGGCCGACCATCGCTACCGCGTCGAATGGCTCTGGTACGAGCCGGACAGCCCCGAGGCCGAGCTCGTCCGCACGGTGCCGCACGTCGCCTACCGCGTCGAGAGCCTCGAGGAGGCGATGTCCGGCGAGCGCGTCCTCGCGGAGCCGTTCGACGTCTTCGGCGAGGTGCGTGTCGGCTTCGTCGAGGTGGACGGGGCGCCGGTCGAGTTCGTGCAGCCCTACGCGTGAGCGCCTCCGAGCTCGTCGAGCTGCTCTCGGCGCTCGTCCGCATCGACTCCGTCAATCCGGTGCTGGTGCCCGGCGGGGCCGGCGAAGAGGAAATCGCGCGCTTCGTCGCCGGCTGGCTCGAGGAGGCCGGCCTCGAGGCGGAGGTGGAGGAGGTCGCGCCGGGCCGCTTCAACGCGGTGGGCATCGCCCGCGGCTCGGGCGGAGGGCAGACGCTCCTCCTCAACGCGCACCTGGACACGGTGGGAACGGCAGGGATGGAGCAGCCCTTCGAGGCGGCCGTGCGTGATGGACGGCTGCATGGGCGCGGCTCCTACGACATGAAGGCGGGCCTCGCGGCGATCATGCTCGCCGGCGCCCGGGCGGTGCGGGACGGCCTGCGCGGCGACCTGCTCGTGACCGCCGTCTGCGACGAGGAGGTGGCCAGCATCGGCACGGCGCGGGTGGTGGAGCGCTACCGCGCGGATGCCGCGATCGTCTCCGAGCCGACCGAGGAGCGCCTCGCGCTCGCGCACAAGGGCTTCGTCGGCTTCGAGATCGAGACGAAGGGCCGGGCGGCACACGGCTCGCGCCCCGACCTGGGCGTGGACGCGATCGCCCGCATGGGCCCCGTCCTCGTCCGCCTGGGCGAGCTCGACGAGCGGCTGCGCGCGGACCCCACGCACGGGCTGCTGGGGAGCGGCTCGCTCCACGCCTCGATCGTCCAGGGCGGGCAGGAGTTCTCGAGCTACCCGGAGCGGTGCGTGCTCAAGGGCGAGCGCCGCACGATCCCGGGCGAGTCGGTCGGCCGGGTCGAGGACGAGCTGCGTGAGCTGCTGGGCGACGTGGGCGGCGAGACGCGCGTCGTCCTCGCCAGGGAGCCGTTCGAGACGCCTGGGGACGCGCCGATTGCGAAGCTCGTCGCCCGCCATGCCGGCGGGCCGGAGATCGTCGGCGTCCCCTTCTGGGCCGACTCGGCGCTCCTCGCCGCGGGCGGCATCCCCACGGTCGTCTACGGCCCGGCCGGCGAGGGAGCGCACGCGGTCGAGGAATGGGTCGACCTGGCGAGCGTCGAGCGCTGTGCCGAGATCTACACAGAAGTGGCACGAGAGTTCTGCAACTGATCCGCGAGAGCCCGTCAGAACCCAAGTAACACGGTGTTACTTGGGTTCGTCGTGGGGCGATAGGCTCAGGCTCGGTGGCTGAGACGCTGCGAATCGGGATCCTGTCCACGGCGCGCATCAACGGACGCATCCTCCCGGCCGCGCGCGACTCCGAGCTGGTCGAGGTCGTCGCGGTGGCCAGCCGCGACGGCGCGCGCGCGACGGCATACGCCCGGGAGCACGGGATCGCGCGGGCCCACCAGGGCTACGAGGCGCTGCTCGCCGACTCCGAGGTGGACGCCGTCTACGTCCCGCTGCCCAACTCGCTGCACGTCGAGTGGACGCGGCGCGCGCTCGAGGCCGGGAAGCACGTCCTCTGCGAGAAGCCGCTGACCGACGAGCCCGACGACGCCGAGGCCCTCTTCGACCTCGCGGAGAGCAAGGGCCTCGTCCTCGCCGAGGCCTTCATGTACCGCCACAACCCGCAGACCAAGCGCGTCGAGGAGCTCGTGCGCGCCGGAGCGATCGGCCGCCTCCAGCTCGTGCGGACCTCGTTCGGCTTCCCGGTCGAAGGGGCGGAGAACATCCGCCTCGCCGCCGACCTCGACGGCGGCTCGCTGCTCGACCTCGGCACCTACTGCGTGAGCGGGGCACGGCTCCTCGCCGGCGAGCCCGAGAGCGTCCTCGGCCGCCAGGTGATCGGGCCGACGGG
>JBOHAM010000004.1:0-27845 GCA_050697735.1 Gaiellaceae bacterium
TGCGTCGCGCTCGCCGGCGGTCAGACGACCTTTCTCCACCCCCCGGCCCAGGTAGTGCGCGATCCGCTCGCGGGCACGCTCGCAGAGCTCCTCGCTCACCTCCCGGCCGACCGTCTCCAGCCCGGCCTGCACGCAGACCTGCGCGATCCCGGCCCCCATCGTCCCGAGGCCGACGACCCCGACCCTCGCCACGCTCGCTCCCGCCGTCATTCGACGGTGATTGTCACCTGGAACTCGCGCGGCGCGTCGTCGCAGCCCTCCTGGCCGGCGCACGCGGGCTCGCCCGTGGCCGCCACCACCGCCTCGCCCGGTGACTTCCCGGTCACGATCCACTCCGAGAAGCCCGGGTCCTGGATGTAGTCGACGGGAGTGAGCGTCACGGACTCCCCGCGCACCGTCGGCTGGCTCCAGGAGTACTCGCTCGTGAGGCGCAGGCTCGTCTCGCCGCCCACCGGCAGCCGGATCTCGGCGCCGCTGTCGGCCTCGGTGATCGTGGCGGGCGCCTCCTGCTGCGGAGGTGCGCTCTCCCCTTGTTCCTCGCCCACGGGCGCATCCTCGCCGCAGGCGGCGAGCAGTGTCGGGACGATCGCGGCTGTGCACAGAACGACGCGGATCACGTGACCCCCCGGTGCATGGAACAGCATTCTCCCCTTTCAGACGGCGTTGGGCGGCCGGGAGTTCCCACGCGTGCTTGAATAGCCGCATGGCGGTGACCGCGCGCGAGCGGAAGCTCCTCGTCGCCGGCGAGTGGATCGAGACCGGCGAGTGGCAGGAGGTGCGCGCGCCCTTCTCGGGCGAGGTCGCCGGCCGCGTGCCGAAGGCGGGCGCGGCGGAGGCGCGCCGCGCGGTCGACGCGGCCGAGCGGGCGATGGCGGAGCCGCTGCCCGCGCATCGGCGCGCCGAGATCCTCGAGCGCACCGCCGAGCTCGTCGCGGAGCGCCACGAGGAGATCGCGCGCACCATCTCGGACGAGGCCGGCAAGCCGATGAAAGCCGCCCGGGTCGAGGCCGAGCGCGCAGCGTCGACCTACCGCTCCGCCGCCGTGGAGGCGCGCACGCTCGCCGGCGAGATGGTCCCCATGGACGCCTCGCCGGCCGGAGCCGGCAAGCTCGCCTTCACCGTTCGCGTCCCGATCGGGGTCGTCGGTGCGATCTCGCCCTTCAACTTCCCGTTCAACCTCGTGGCGCACAAGGTCGCGCCGGCGCTCGCGGCCGGCTGCGCCGTCGTCCTCAAGCCGGCGAGCCAGACGCCGCTCTCCGCCCTCCTGCTCGCGGAGCTCGAGACGGAGGCCGGGCTGCCGCCGGGCTGGCTCAACGTCGTCGTCGGCCCCGCGGCCGAGATCGGCGACGTCTTCGTCGAGGACGAGCGCGTGCGCCTGATCAGCTTCACGGGCTCGGCCGAGGTCGGCTGGAAGCTGCGCGGGCGCGCCGCGACGAAGAAGGTCCTGCTCGAGCTCGGCAACGCGACGCCTGTGATCGTCGAGGCCGACGCCGACGTCGAGGGAGCCGCGGCCAAGGTGGCCGCGAACGCCTTCTCCTTCGCCGGCCAGAGCTGCATCTCGGTTCAGCGCGTCTATGTCCACCGGGCCGCATACGACGACTTCGTCGCGCGCCTCCTCCCCGCGGTCGAGGGCCTGACCGTCGGCGATCCGGGCGACGACGAGACCGACGTCGGGCCGGTGATCGACGAGGACGCCCGCGAGCGCATCCTCGCCTGGATCGAAGAGGCGAAGTCCCAGGGGGCGACCGTGCTCGCCGGCGGCGAGACGACGGAGGAGGGCCTCCTCCGCCCCACGGTGCTCGCCGACGTGACTCCCGAGATGAAGGTCTCGTGCCAGGAGGTCTTCGGGCCGCTCTGCACGGTGACGCCCTACGACTCCTTTGCGGAGGCGCTCGAGCTCGCAAACGGGACCGAGTACGGCCTTCAGGCCGGCGTGTTCACCAGCAACGTCCAGACTGCGCTCGCCGCCGGCCTCGGGCTGGACTTCGGCGGCGTGCTCGTCAACGAGGCGCCCACGTTCCGCGCCGACCAGATGCCGTACGGCGGCGTGAAGGCATCCGGAAACACGAAGGAGGGCCCGCCGTACTCGGTGCGCGAGATGACCGAGGAGCGGCTGATCGCGATCTCGCTCTGAGCCTGCGCGCGGGGCCCTCCAGGCCGTGGGTTAGACTCGTGTGCTGCCTGGGATGCCCGGACGCCTGAACTCCATCTTCACCCGCCGAGGCGGGCCCGGCGAGCCCGCGGAGGAGATCGTCGAGGTCTACGAGACCGACGAGCCTGCGCCGGCCCCGCCGCCCGAGCCCGACCCGGTGCGCCTGCGGCGCGAGCGCCGCTCGCTCGCCCGCCAGCGGGAGGTGGACATCCGAGACGTCGGCGGCCTGGCCGTCGAGATGGTGCGGCGCGACCGCTGGAAGCCCGAGCTCCTGATCTCGCGGGCCGGTGAGGTGCTGACGGTCGAGCAGCGCATGCACGAGCTCGACTCGCTCCTGGCCGCCGAGGTGGCCGCCCGCAACTTTCCGCACGTCGCGACCTGCAAGTGCGGGGCGCCGCTCCCGCCGGGCGTGCACTTCTGCTCGCATTGCGGGCGCCCGGCCGTGACGTCTCCGCCGGTGGTCACCTGCGGCCATTGCGGGCAGCCGCTCCCCGCCGAGGCGAACTTCTGCGGCTTCTGCGGGAACGCGGCCGCGATGCAGGAGTACGACCCCGCGGACGACGCTCTCGACGAGACGCTCGTCCGCCCCCGCCACGACGATCCGGAGCAGACGCTGTGACCACGACGCCGCCAGAGCCTCCTCCCGGCGGGCCGGAGGGCGAGTCGCCCGCGGCCGCACGCGAGCAGGAGCCGCGCTGCCCGCGGTGCGGCGCCGCGCACGACCCGCTCCAGGAGTACTGCCTCGAGTGCGGGCAACGCCTCGTTCCCCTCCCGGGCGCCACCGTCACGCGCGAGACGGTCTGGACGCGCGAGTCCCCGGTCTGGCTCTGGCTCGCGCTCGCGGCGCTCCTCGCCGTCGCGCTCGCCGCCGGCGCGATCGTGGCGCTCGCTGCCACCGACGACGAGAACGCGGGCGGTACCTCGGTGCCGACCGAGGGGACGAGCACGCTGCCCGTCGAGCCGCCGACGACGACCGGCGTCACGCTCGACACGGTGACCTCGCCGACGATCACCATCCAGCCCCCGACGACGACCGGGCTGACGACGACCTCGGCCACGACCGGCACCACGGGCACGACCGGCACGACGACGACTGGGACGACGACGGGTACCGGCGGGGTCATCTCCTGGCCGGCCGGGGAAGACGGGTTCACGGTCATCCTCCGCTCGGTGCCGACGAGCCAGGGACGGGGCCAGGCCGAGTCCGCCGCGCAGCAGGCCCGAAACCGAGGGCTGCCCGAGGTCGGGATCCTCGAGTCCAGCGACTTCTCGAGCCTCAACCCGGGCTACTACGTGACGTTCACGGGCATCTACGACACCCAGAACGAGGCGGAGAACGCCCTTCCCCGCGCGCGGACGGCCGGCTTCCCGACGGCGTACGTGCGCGAGGTCGCCGACTGACGCGGCCGGAGGTTTGTGACAGCCGGCGTTTGGGAAGGGTCTCACCCATCGTTTGGGAAACTTTGTAACAGTTCACTAGGCCGTGTTAGACTCTCGCCCGAGGCACTTCGGGGACCCTGCTTAACGCGATGTTAACGGTGATTTGCAGGTATTTCTTACGGGTGGGAGCTAGTCTGTGATCGAGCAAGTACAGGAGAGGATTCTCACCCGCATGTATCAGTACTCCAGGGCGATCTACCGCTCGATCAAGGACCTCATCGATCCCTGGGCGGAACCCGAGAAGCAGCTCGAGTACCGCCGCGACGTGCTCGCTGCGTGCGAGGAGTGCGTCGAGCGGCTGGCCAAGGATCCCCGCTACTTCGCACACCCCGACCGGACGCTCTTCCAGGACATCCGGCGCTACTTCCCCATCACCTACCAGGCGCAGGTCGCCTGGGCCGTGACCGAGGGGATCGGCGCCGCGGTCGAGTACATCGAGGCCCAGATCGAAGCCGGCGCCTTCGACGGCGGCATGGCGCGCTGCCGGGCGACGACCCGGAAGGGAAAGCCGTGCCAGCGCACGCCGCTTCCCGAGCGCGAGTACTGCCCGTCGCACCAGCACCTCGAAGCCCAGCCGGCCGCGGCCTAGGCTCGAGCAGCTCAGGCGAGGGCCAGCTGCTCGTGGGTCTCGAGCTTCGAGACGCTGACGCCGACGAGGCGTAGCGCCCCCGGGCGGTCGGCGAGGGCGCGGTCGAGGAGCGCGCAGGCGAGCTCGCCGATCCGCTCGCCGTCGGCGCAGCCCGCCGGGAGCGTCGTCGAGCGGCTGCGGATCGCGAAGTCGGGGTAGCGCAGCTTCGTCGTCACCGTCCGTGCAACCTGGCCCGACGAGGCGAGGTGCTCGGCGACGCGCGCGGCCATGCGGCGCAGCTCGTCGTGGAGGCGCTCACGGTCGGCCACGTCGCGCTCGAACGTCTCCTCGTGGCCGATCGACACCGTCTTCGAGGCGAGCTCGAGCGGGCGCGGGTCGATACCGCGGGCCCGCTCGCGGAGCAGACGGCCGACCTTGCCCGGCAGCAGCCGTGTCAGCTCGGCGTCGGTGAGCGCCGCCAGCCCGCCGATCGCCTCGATGCCCGCGGCGGCGAGCCGCGCCTCTGCCCGCGGGCCCACGCCGGGCAGGAGCCGGACGGGGAACGGCGCGAGGAACGACGCCTCGCGGCCGGCGGGGACGACCGTGATGCCTCCCGGCTTGCGCCGGTCGCTCGCCACCTTGGCGACCACCTTGCAGCTCGCCACGCCGAGCGCGCACGAGAGGCTCGTCGCGCCCCGCACGGCGGCCTGCACGGCCTCCGCGACCACGCGCGCCCGGCGGAAGTCCTCCGCCACCTCCCCCACCTCCAGGTAGCCCTCGTCGAGTCCCGTTCGCTCAACCGTGGGCACGACCTCCCGCACCGCCGCCCACACCGCGCGGGAGTACTCCGAGTACGTGCGGTGGCGCGGTCTGACGAAGATCGCCTGCGGACAGCGGCGCTGAGCCTCGGCACAGCTCATCGCTGAGCGGATCCCGAACTGCCGCGCGACGTAGTTCGCGGTGGCGACCACGCCGCGGCCGCGCGGGTCGCCGCCGACGACCAGCGGCAGCCGCGCGAGCTCCGGCCGCTCGAGCTCCTCCACGGCGGCGAAGAACGCGTCCAGGTCGAGATGGGCGACGATGCGCACGCCGGTGAAAGAATAGGAGCCGTGTCGCACGACACCGACAAGCTGATCCGCCAGCTCTCGCTCGTCGCGTTCCTGATGGCGGAGCGCCGGCCGCTCACGGCGCGGGAGATCAAGTCTGTGGTCGAGGGCTACTCGGAGATGTCGGACGAGGCCTTCGCACGCCGCTTCTACTCCGACCGCAGCGAGCTCGTCGCGCTCGGCGTCCCCCTCCACTCGCAGCGGGACGAGTTCACCGGCGAGGAGCTGTACACGCTGCGCTCGGAGCAGTACTTCCTCCCCAAGCTCGACCTCGACGACGAGGAGCTGGCTGCGCTCCAGGTCGCGCTCTACCTCCTCGAGGGCCAGTTCGCCTACGCCGAGCCGCTCCGGCTCGCGCTCCAGAACCTCGCCCTCGGCCGGCCGACCCAGCTCGACGCGCGCACCGCGAGCGCCGTCCGCGTGCAGGTGCGCGACCCCGACTACTCGGACGAGATGTCGGGGCGGCTGACGAAGCTCGAGGGCGCGATCTCGAAGCAGCGAACCGTCCGCTTCACCTACTGGTCGATCTCGCGCGACAAGACACGCGAGCGCACCGTGAACCCCTACGCCCTCCTGCCCGAGGCCGGCTCGTGGTACCTCATCGGGCGCGACCTCGACCAGGACGACGAGCGCACCTTCCGCGTCTCGCGCATCGTCGGCGACATCCGCTTCGCGACGCGTCGCGAGCGTGACTTCCGCATGCCCGAGTACGACCCGTCGGGCTTCCGCGGGCGCCAGCAGTGGCAGTACGGCGAGCCGGTGGGCGAGGCGGAGATCGAGCTCGACCCCGACACTGCGTGGTGGGTCGAGCGCATGGTCGAGCGCGGCGAGGTGGAGGACGGGGTCTTCCGCACGCCGTACTCCCGTGTCGATCTCCTCGCCGGTTGGGTCCTCCGGCAGGAGGGGCGTGCCCGGCCGGTCGCGCCGCCCGCGCTCGTCGACGAGGTGACGGCCGGCCTCGAGCGCGTGCTCGAGCGCCACTCGGGCGAGCCCACGAAGCCGCCCCGGCCGAAGGCGCGGGCCGAGGCGCAGGCCCTCGAGCGCCCGGTGGGCCCGCTCGCGCCCGAGCGGTTCGGCGTGCTCCAAGCGCTTCTCGCGCACCTACTCGCGGCCTGCGGCGACGACACCCGCGCGACCATCCCCGCCCGCGAGCTCGTCGAGCGCTTCAACATCCCGGAGGACCAGCTCGACGACCATCTCCAGCTCCTCAACCTCGTCAACTTCGGCGGCGGCTGTTACGCCGTCTACGCCTCGCTGGACGGGGAAGAGGTGCGCGTCGACAAGGAGCTCTTCGGCGACACCTTCCGCCGACCGCCGCGGCTGACGCCGCTCGAGGCGCGTGCGATCCGGCTGGCGCTCGAGTTCGTGGGGCCGATGATCGCGGCCGAGGCGCAGACGCCCCTCGAGCGCGTCCGCCGCAAGCTCGAGGAGACGTTCGGCGAGTTCGACCTGCCCGAGCGCCCGCCCGAGCCCGAGGCCGGCTCCGAGGAAGAGGAGCTGATCAGAACGCTCTCGCAGGCGATCCGCGAGCAGCGGCTCGTGGGAATCGACTACGTGGCCGTGGGCGAGGAGCTGAGCACGCGGACGATCGAGCCGCACGCCCTCGAGCGCGAGCTGCCCTGGTGGTACGTGCACTCCTGGGATCGCACGCGCGACGCGCAGCGGAGCTTTCGGCTCGACCGCATGCGCCGGGCGACCCTGCTCGACGAGAGCTTCGAGTCGCGGCCGGGCCTCGAGCTGCGCAAGCTGCGGGACGTCCGTATCGCGCGCGTCCTCTTCGACCCGGAGGTCGCCCGCTGGCGCATCGAGCGCGGCGCCCTGCCGCTCGCGAAGGGCCACGCGCTCGAGGAGGTCGGCGTCGGCGGCACCGACTGGCTCGTCGGCGAGATCCTCTCCCACCGCGGGTTCGCCGAAGTGCTCGAGCCGGCCGATCTCCGCCGCGAGGTCGCCGCGCGGGCGAAGAAGCTCAGAACTTCGCTGGCGAAGCGCCCCGCTCGGGCCCGGGGCTGACGCGCGCGCTCGGCGCCTGCTCGGCGCGCCGGCGGGCGACCGCGCGCGAGAGCCGCTTCGGAACTGGGAAACCGGCGTAGGTCCACGCCCCAGCGAGCCCGACGACGAAGGCAACGACGATGATCAGCACTTCTTGTTCCCCCTTGGGTGGCCGCAGGACGACCTCGGAATCGCAGGCCGTTACCCGTCTCACCATGACAGGCTGGACGACAAACGACAATAGGCCGATCGGCTGGTTCTGCCGGGTCGCTGGTCCTAGACGCCCTTTGGTCTTTTTCCGGTCACTGGACTATCGGCAGCGCACGTGGCCGCCGCGTCACCCGATCGGGGGGCCGCTCTCAGGAGCCGCGCCGCTCGTTGCCGCGCTTGAAGTTGCCCGTGGCGCGAGCGAGCAAGCCCTGAACCGTCTCCTCGTCCGCCGTCTCCGCCTGCCGCAGGAAGCGCGCGGCGGGATCGCCCCTCAGCGTCGTCACGACCCGGCCGCGCCAGCTGATCCGCACGCGGCCGTCCTTCGTCGCCTGCCAGCCGAACTCGCCGACGCTCACGACTCGCCTCCCTCGAGGCGCGCCAGGGCCCAGCCGGCGTGCTCCCTGAGGAACTCGTCCTCGCCCTCCGCGTATGGGCGCACGGCGTCCGCGAGCTCGGCGTGCCCGGAGTTGCCCGCTGCCACGAGGGCGTTCCGGCGCAGGTAGCGGGCGTCGTTGCGAGGGAAGTAGAGGCGGTCGTAGCGCCCGCGCAGCTCCTCGTCCCCCGCCTCCAGCCAGTCGAGGAGCGAGACGACCGGCTCGGCGCCCTCCGGCGGCGCCTCGCCGGCCCGCCGCTTCTCGACGCCCCGATTCCACGGGCAGACGTCCTGGCAGATGTCGCAGCCGTAGACCTGCGCGCCGAGCTCCTCCCGGTAGTGCTCCGGAATCGGCTCCGGCGACTGTGTCCAGTAGGAGAGGCAGCGCGTCGAGTCGAGCACGCCTGGGTCGTCGAGCGCGCCGGTCGGGCACGCCTCGATGCAGAGCGTGCACGAGCCGCAGTCGAGCTCGAGCGGGGCGCTCGCCTCCACGGCCGCGTCGGTGATCAGCGTGCCGAGCACGACCCACGACCCGTGCTTGCGGGTGATCAGCATCGTGTTCTTGCCGTAGAAGCCGACCCCGGCCCGGGCGGCGCCCTCGCGGTCGACGTGCTGATTTGCGTCGACGAGCACCCGGTACGAGCCGCCCAGCCGCCGCCCCAGCGCGTCGAGCTTCTCGCGCAGCTCCGCATAGCGGTCCGACCAGGCGTAGCGCGGGAGGCGTCCCTCCCTCGGTCCCGCGTCGGGCGCCGGCGCGTAGTAGCAGAGCGCGGCGGAGACGACCGTGCGCGCTCCGGGGAGAAGCGTCTCCGGATGGCAGGAGACCTCCGGCTGGGCCATCGTGAAGCGCATGTCGGCGAAGAGGCCGCGCGCGCGGCGCTCGCGGATCAGGCGCTCGGTCTCGTCGTACGGCCGGGCGGGCGCGGCCCCGACGACGTCGATCCCGAGCTCCTCCGCCAGTCGGCTGAGCTCGGCGGTCGTCATCTCACGGCCAAGGTAGCAGCGGCCCACCGGTAGGATCGCCCGCGTGAAAGCCGTGCGCATCCACGAGGACGGCGGGCCGGAGGTCCTCCGCTACGAGGACGCGCCCGACCCGGCCGCCGGCCCCGGCGAGGTGCTGATCGAGCTCCGCGCCGCCTCCCTCAACCACCTGGACATCTGGCTTCGCCGCGGGCTCCCCTCGGCCCCGAAGCCGCGCATCCTGGGCGCCGACGGAGCCGGGGTCGTCGCCGCGCTCGGCGAGGGCGTCGACGCGCTGGCCCCCGGAGACCGCGTCGTCGTCAACCCGGGCCTCGAGGACGGCGCCCGGATCGTCGGCGAGCACATGGACGGGACGCATGCGGAGCTGATCGCGCTCCCGGCCGACTACGTCCATCCGCTGCCCGACTCGCTCTCCTTCGAGCAGGCGGCCGCCTTCCCGCTCGTCTTCGAGACCGCCTACCGCCTCCTCGTCACCCGCGCCGGACTGCGCGAGGGCGAGTGGGTCTTCGTCTGGGGAATCGGGAGCGGCGTCGCCACCGCGACGCTCCAGGTGGCGAAGGCCCTCGGAGCGCGTGTGCTGGTCACCTCCTCGAGCGACGAGAAGCTCGCCCGCGCGCGGGAGGAGCTCGGCGCGGACGCGACCGTGAACCACGAGAACGAGGACGTCGTCGCGGCCGTGCGCGAGGCGACCGGTGGGCGCGGCGCCGACGTCGTCGTCGAGCACGTCGGCGAGGCGACGTGGAAGACGTCGCTCCAGGTCGCGGCTCCACAGGGCCGCGTCGCGGTCATCGGGGCGACGAGCGGCCCGAACCCGCCCGCGAATCTCCACCGGATCTGGTGGAAGCAGCTCACGATCGTCGGCTCGACGATGGGTACGCGGGAGGACTTCGCGGCGGTGTACGAGCTGGTCAAGAGCGGGCGCGCGCAGCCGGTCGTCGACCGAGTCTTCCCACTCGCGGAGGCGGCGGCGGCGCACGAGCACCTCGAGGCCGGCCGCCAGCTCGGCAAGGTTGTGCTCTCGATCCCCGGCTGAGCTCGTGCGGCGGCTCGGGGTCGAGGAGCGGCGGGCGCGGCTCGCTCGGCGACACCACCTGGCGCCCGAGGCCCGCGTCGACGACCCCGTCGCGATCGCCGGCGACCTGGTCGGGCTGCACGCGAGCGACCCCGGCTCTGTCTACCTGAGCGCCGCCGCGCGGATGCGGAAGCCGGCGCTCGAGCCCGTCGAGGACGCCCTCTACGAGGCACGAACGCTCGTGCGGCTGCTCTGCATGCGCCGGACGATGTTCGTCCTCCCGCTCGAGCTGGCGGCGATCGTCCAGGCGGCCTGCGCGCCCGCGGTCGCCGCGCGGGAGCGCCGCGTGCTGGAGCAGATGATCGAGGGAGAAGGCCTGCACGACGACCCGGCCGCCCACGTCCGCGAGGTGGAGGAGGCGACGCTGCGGGCACTGGTCGCGCGCGGGGAGGCCGCCGGCGCGGAGCTGAGCAAGGACGTCCCGGCACTTCGCCAGGAGGTCCGAATCGGCGTGGGCACCAGGTGGGAGGCCGTGCACAGGCTGACGACGCGAGTCCTCGTCCTGCTCGGCGCGGAGGGGCGGATCGTCCGCGGGCGCCCGCGCGGCTCCTGGATCAGCAGCCAGTACCGCTGGTCACCGCTCGAGTCCTGGCTGCCGGGCGGCCTGGAGGAGTGGGACGTCGAGTCGGCCCGGGCAGAGCTCGCGCGCCGCTGGCTCGCGTCCTACGGCCCCGCGACGCTCGCCGACCTCCGCTGGTGGACCGGCTGGGCGGCCGGGACGACGAAGCGTGCGCTCGCGCAGGTCGAGACGGCCGAGGTCGACCTCGACGGCGAGCCCGGATTCGTCCTGGCCGACGACCTCGAGCCCGTCGCCGCCCCCGAGCCGTGGATCGCCCTCCTCCCCGGCCTCGACCCGACCGTCATGGGCTGGAAGCGCCGCGAGTGGTACCTCGGCCCGCATCAGCAGACGCTGTTCGACACCGCGGGGAACGCGGGCCCGACCGTGTGGTCTGACGGCCGGATCGTGGGCGGCTGGGGCCAGCGCGAGAACGGCGAGGTCGTGTTCCGCCTCCTCGAGGACCTGGGCGCCGAGGCACGCGCCGCCGTCGAGACCGAGGCCGAGCGCCTCGGAGCGTGGCTCGGCGGAGTCCGCGTGACGTCGCGCTTCAGAGAACGATCCGGCTAACCGTCTCGAGCGGGCAGCCCGAGGCGACCAGGTTCCGCACGAGGCCGAGGTCGACCGGGGCCTTCGTCAGTCCCTCCGCCTCCTTGGGCGTGAACCCGAGCGCGAGGAACTGCGCGCGGCGCCAGCGGCGCACGACGGTCTCCTCCTTGACCGTCCGCCGCTTCGTCGCCCGCTCCTCGTTCATGCTCTCAGTGTGGTCTCACGGTCGCGGCAGGCGACCGCCGAAGGGCCTGACCGCCCCCTCCAAAAGTCGAGTTCGCTGCGAGCCCGCTAGTAGCCGAAGCCCAGGATGAGCTTCGCGTCCTCGGACATCTTCTCCGGCGACCAGGGCGGATCCCAGGTCAACTCCGCGTCCACGGCCTCGACGCCCTCCATGCCCTCGACGACCTCGAGCATCTGCTGCTCGATCATCGGCCCGACCGGGCAGCCCATCGAGGTCAGGCTGTACGTCACGTGCACCTTGGGGCCCTCGACCTCGACGTCGTAGAGAAGGCCGAGCTCGACGATGTCCATCCCGAGCTCGGGGTCCTCGACGACCCGGAGCGCGTCGATCACCTCTTCGCGGCTTGGCATGCCCCCAAGGCTACCCAAGAAGCCGTACTTCCTCGCGCCGCTCCCGGGCGAAGAAGTGGATCCCGTCCACGAAGCGGACCCAGTTGTGGCGCGTGCACATGACGATCGAGTGCGTGCGCGCGCTGTCGGTCAGGTAGCGGACGCCGCGGAGAAGGTCGCCGTTGGTCACGCCCGTCGCCGCCACCACGACGTCGCCCGGGGCGAGGTCGTCGGTGGTGAAGACCTTGTAGACGTCGTCGATCCCGTGCTCCGCCGCCTGCTCGATCTCGGCGCGGGACGTCGGCCAGAGCTGCGCCTGCAGGTCGCCCCCGAGGCAGCGGAGCGCCGCGGCCGAGAGCACCGCCTGGCGCGCGCCGCCGATGCCGACGGCGATGTGGTCGTTCGTCCCGCGCACCGCAGCCGTGATCGAGGCGGTCACGTCGCCGTCCTGGATGAGCTTGATGCGCGCGTCGGCCGCGCGGATCTCCTCCACGAGGTCGTGGTGGCGCGGCCGGTCGAGGACGATCGCCGTGATGTCGTTGGGCTTACGGCCGTAGGCGTCGGCGAGCGCGCGGATGTTCTCCCCGACCGGGCGCAGGAGGTCGATCTTGCCGCGTCCGACCGGGCCGACGGCGATCTTGCGCATGTACATCTGCGGCAGGCGTGGGAACGAGCCCGAGTCGCCGACGGCGATCATGGACATGGCCCCGTAGTCGCCGCGCGCGACGACGGCGCGGCCCTCGAGGGGGTCGACGGCGAGGTCGACCTCCTCGTCGCCGCTCCCGACGACCGCCTCCATGGCGAGCGCGTCCGCCTCCTCGTCGCCCCCGACGACGATGCGGCCGGCGATCTCCATCTGGTCGAGCCCCTCGCGCATCGCGGTGGCCGCCGACTCCTGGGCGCCCTTGACGTCGCCGCGGCCGAGCCAGCGCGCGCTCGCCAGGGCGGCGCGCTCGGTCACCGCCGCGTAGGCCTCGCAGCGGCAGCGTCCGTCTTCGCTCATTCTCGGGCCTGGTCGTGCGCCCGCTCGACCTCGGCGAGCACGAGGTGGATCACGTCGTTGACCGCGTGCTCCACGTGCGTATTCTCGATCACCTGGACGCCGGCCGCCCCGGCCCGCTTCACGAGATAGTCCTGGATCCTGCGGATCTCCGGCAGCGCCCGGAGGTACTTGTCCATGGGGCGCAGCCCTTCGGAAGCGGCGTCTCGCACCCAGAAGTGGCGAGCGTGCTCGTCCTCGTCCTCGATGGCGAGGAGGCACTGCACGACGACGGCGCCCTCGTACGCCTGCGGCAACGAGCCCGGGACCAGGTGGACGCCCTCGAGGGCGGTCGAGTAGCCCTCCTCGAGCGCCCTCCCGATCACGGCCTGCAGCCCGACGAGGACGTTCCTCGTCTGCTCCTTGAAGCCCAGGAGCGCGGCATCGGCCTCCTCGCCCTCGTGCACGGCGACGACCGGCCCCGCTTCGAAGCTCGAGTAGTGGATTGAGGGCATGAACTTCTGCGAGAAGAAGGCGCGCATCGTCTGGCGGACGGTGTCCGTCGAGGTCACGCGCGTGATCCCGAGACGGTGCGCGACCTCCGTCGCCACCGTGGACTTCCCCGTCCCGGTCGCGCCTCCGACGAGGAGGACGAGCGGGATCTCCAGCTCGCGCAGGGCCTGAGATCGCCGCAGGAGGCGCACGCTCTCCTCGTCCTCCTCCTGGGCGAGCACGTGCGCGGCGACGTCGAAGAGGCGGTCGGCCGCCACCGAGGTCTCCTCTCCCCCGCGGACGAGCTCCTCCTCGATCAGGCGGGCGAGCTCGTACGCGCGCACGGGCCTGATTCCCGTGCCCATGAGCGTCTTGGCCATGAGCCCCTTGGAGTAGGGGAGCGACACCTCGTGGGAGACGAGGGCCTCCGGAGGGCGACGGTCGTTCATGCGGCGACGCCTTCGGCGGCGACCGCGTCGGCGAGCGCGACGACCAAGTCGTCGAGGTCCGGCTCGCCCGCCAGCGGGCGCACCGCGTTGTCGGCGAACACGACCGGCACGTCTCGCTCGGCGGCAGTCTCGGCGACGACGTCGATCGCCGCGGCCTTGATCTCGAGGAGGAAGACCTCGGCCTGTGCGGCTTCGGGAGAGGCAAGCTCCCTTCTCAGGATCTCGCGGTTCGCGAGCGCGCCCGAGAGGAGGACGACCTCGGCGCCGTGCTCCTGCTCGAGGTGCTCGCGCAGGCGGTCGTGGACGGCAGGCGGCGCGGTCGAGAAGTACGCTACGCGCCGATCCGCGATCGGCTCCACCGGGCGCGGGCGAAGCACCGTCGCGATCACGGGCAGCCGTGGGTCGACGTCGGCGATCGCGGCGCGCACCGCCTCGATCTGGGCCGGCGTCGCGAGTGGCTCTTCGCACATCGTCAGGACGACGAGGTCGCTGATGAAGAGACGATAGGCACCGAGGTAGCCGGCGACGACATGCGCGTCCTGGTGTCCGCCGGCGACGAGGATCCGGCGCCCCGCGTCGACTTCGGGGACGGTCGCGCCGCTTCCCTCGAGCAGCACGAGGTCCGGGCCCATCGAGGCGGCCAGGTGCGCCGCCTCCTCGACGTTCGAGAGGAACGCCGCGCCCGCGAGCCCGCCGCCGCAGCGCCGAGCCCCCACCGTGGTGACGCCGGCGAGGGCTGCGTCCTCGATGTAGTCGGAGGCGGCGTGCCGTCCCGCGCGGGAGAGCTCGAGCAGATCGCCGAGCGTGGGTGAAGTCTCGAGGACGACCGGCGCCGTCGGCCCTCCCCGCCCCATCGCGACGACCACGACGTCGCGGGAGTCGGAGAGTAGCCGGGCAATATGGCCAGAGACCGCCGTCTTCCCGACCCGCTTGCCCGAGCCGATGATCGCAAGGGCCGGACATTCGAAAGGCGCGAAGGAGACGGGCTCGAGGCGAAAGTCCGCGCCGATGTACGGGAGCCCGGCCGCGAGCGCGCGCGATGCCAGCCGGAAGCGGCGCCGCAGGTCGACGACCGGCTCGTCGGAAAGGTCGACGACGATGTCGGCATCCACCTCCGAGAGGGCATGCCGAAGGCGGTACCAGACCCGCACGCCGTAGTCGGGCTCCCCGCCGCGCAGCTTCTCCGTGCCGCCCAGCATGACCGCGCCGACGACCTCGTACGGGAGCGCGGCGAGAGCGTCTCGCACGACCTCGGGGTAGTGCTCGCCGTCGATGAGCGCGAGCGCTCTCACTGTCGCCCCGTCAGCTCGCCCTCGATGCGGGCCGTGTACTTCTCGAACTCGAGCGTGTCGACCGAGAACTGGATGATGCGCTCCTGCCCGTGGAAGGGGTACTTCCGCCAGACGTCCACGTGGCGGTCCTCGATCTCGATCAGGTTGTAGCAGGGCCGCGTCTTGCCCCTGAGCCTGAGCGACGAGACGGTGCCGGCGTTCACGATGAAGAGGTTCTCGAGGCGCCACGCATAGGGAACGTGCTTGTGCCCGGAGAGAACGAGATTCACGCCCGCATGCTGGAGGACCTCGAGGACGTCGCCCGCGTCGTAGACGACGTTCCGCTCGCGCCCGGTGCCCGGCACCGGCAGCAGGTGGTGATGAAGGACGAAGATTCGGAACTCGGCGGGCGCCGCGAATGTTTCCTCGATCCACGGGTAGTTGCCGCGACCGATGACGCCGTGGTCGAGGTCGGGCTCCGTGGAGTCGACGTAGACGGTCGTGACGCCGCCGACCTGCACGACGCCCTTGCGCTCGCCGAACAGCTCCTCGAAGTGGATGTGCCCGACGTTGCGGGAGTCGTGATTCCCGGGGATGACGACGAAGTGCTCGCACTCGAGCCGGTCGAGGTAGGCCTTGGCCTCCGCGTACTCCTGCTGGAAGCCGAACGTCGTCAGGTCGCCGGTGCAGATGACGAGGTTCGGCTCGAGCTCGTTGATCTCCGTGATCGCGCGGTCGGCGAGGTTCGGCACGAAGTACGGCGAGCCGCAGTGGAGGTCGGAGAAATGGGCGATACGGAACAAGGCGTGTCTTCCCTCGGGTTCTCTGATTCTAGGAGGGTTTGGCGGAACGTCGTTCGTCGCAGGGGTGCGATGCTCGTTCCGAGGCAAGGACGCAGGGAGCACCGATAGTCGTGACTATCGGTGCGACTGAGGACGCCGCATCGGGGCGAGCAGCGCGGCCCTGCGGCACAAGCGTCTGTTTCGCCAAGCCCTCCTAGAGCCCTCCCGGTGAAGCCGGGTCGTCCGGGGCGACTGCTACGTTTCCGGTGGGATGCGCCCAGAAGGCGGCCATTTCCAGGAAGATCTCGGGACGATCTTCGCCAACGAGGCGGAGGCGGAGTGTGCCCGGATCCTCGACTTCCACGGCATTCGATGGGAGTACGAGCCCCACTCCTTCCCGCTCGAGGAGGACGCGGACGGGCGCGTGCTCGAGGCGTTCACGCCCGACTTCTACCTCCCGGAGCAGGACGTCTACCTCGAGGTCACGGTGATGAAGCAGTCGCTCGTCACCCGCAAGAACCGCAAGATCCGCAAGTTCCGCGAGCGGTATCCCGCCATCAACGTGAAGCTCTTCACGCGGCGCGACTTCGAGCGCCTGGGTCAGAAATACGGCCTGAACCTCGTCACGTAGCCGAGATCCGACCGGGCGAGATCTACCTCTCCCGGGACGAGATCGCGACCCGCGTGGCCGGGCTGGGGGCCGAGATCGGGCGGGATTACGCGGCGCGCGACCTCGTCCTCGTAACGCTCCTGAAGGGCGCGTTCGTGTTCGTGGCCGACCTGGCGCGGGCGATCCCGACCCCGCACGCGATGGACTTCCTCGTCCTCGCCGGCTACGGCGGCAAGCTCGGCGGGCGCTCGCACATCCGGTTGATCAAGGACCTCGACCTGCCCATCGGCGGGCGCGACGTCCTCCTGGTCGAGAACGTGGTCGACACGGGCCTGACGCTCAACTACGTGGTCAAGACGCTCGCCCTCCGGAGCCCGCGCGACATCGCCGTCTGCACGCTCTTCGACCGCCCCTACCGGCGGCTCGTGGACGATCTGCCCATGCGCTACGTCGGCTTCACCGTCCCCGACCAGTTCTTCGTCGGCTACGGCTTCCACCTGCAGGAGCGCTACCGCGGCCTGCCGGACGTGCACGTGGCCGAGCCGGCCTAGAGGTAGCCCATCGGGTCGACGGCGCTGCCGTTGACCCGGACCTCGAAGTGGAGGTGGTTGCCGGTGCAGCTGCCGGTGCAGCCGACCGCGCCGATGGCCTGGCCCTGCGAGACACTGCCGCCGCCCACGTACTGGGCCGACTGGTGCGCGTAGGCGGTGGCGAGGCCGTTGCCGTGGTCAATGATCGTGAGGTTCCCGTAGCCGCCCATCACGCCGGCGAAGATGACCGTGCCGGACGCGACCGCGCGAATCTGCGATCCGGCCGGCGCGGAGATGTCGATGCCCTCGTGCAGGCGGCCCCAGCGCCAGCCGTAGCCGCTCGTGACGACGCCGCTGACCGGCCAGATGAAGCCGCTCGACGACGTGCCGCTGCCGCTCGAGCCTCCCCCACCGCCGCCGCTACCGCCGCTCGAGGCCTGCGCAGCCTGGATCTGGGCGGCGATCTGGGCGCTCGCGGCCTGCAGCGCATCGAGGTCCTCCTCGGCCTCGTCGCGCTCGTGCTTCACCCCGGCGAGGATCCCCTGGCGCTCCGAGCGGGCGGCCGCGACGGCGTTCTGCTGCGCGACGAGCGCCTCGCGGGCGGCGATCTGCTCTGCGGTCTTGGTGGCGAGCGCGTCGGTCGCCTTGCCGACCTCGACCTTCGTCAGGCGCGTCTCCGCGCGCGCGATCCTCATCTCGCCCTTGAGCCGGTGGATCTCCCCGGTGATCGCGCGATCCTGCCGGCCGATCGAGTCGAAGTACTCGAGCTGGTCGATGAGGTCGCCGAGGCTCTGCACCTGGAGCAGCACGCCGAACGAGTCGGTCTCCTCGCTCTGGTAGAGCTCGATCAGGCGGCCTTCCAGCTGGCGCTGCGCGAGGGTGAACTGGCGCTTGAGATGCTCGAGGTCGCGCGTCTGCTCCTCGAAACGCGCCTCCAGGCGCGCGAGGCGGGCGCGGTAGACGGCGAGCTCGGACTCGAGCTCGGCGATCAGGCTGGCGAGCGCGCCGATGTCGCCGGAGAGCGCCTCGATGCGCTCGCTCGCGGCGCGGATCTCACTGGTGAGGACGCCCTCCTGGGCCTTGGCCGCCTCGATCTCCTCGCGCAGGCCCGACATGCGCTGGTTGACCTCTGCCTGCCGGTCGTAGAGCGTCTGCCCGAGGGCCGAGGGCACGGCCAGCAAGAGGAGCGCCCCGAGGAGCACGAGCGAAAGACGGATGCGACGAGCGTCAACCACCGGAAACTGGGTTCGGCGGCCGCGCAGGCCTCCCTGCGCGTCACCACCGGGGGTCTTGTCGGTCTCGAAGGCGATGTTCTAGCACGTCTACCGGCCGGCATGCGGGCCGGAACGAGCCAGAACCGGCTGCAAACGGCCGTCTACGAGGCCCGGCGGCGGCGGGTCTGCGGCGCGGGCGGATGCTCCGGCTCGGGCGCCGGCTGCTCGGGAGAGGGCTCCGGCACCGGCTCCGGCGACGGTTCCGGGACCGGCTCGGGGCTCCGCTCGGGGACGGGAGCCGGCCCTGGAGGCGTCCCCTCGTCGGGCGGCGGGTACGGCTCAGGGATCCGCGGCGGCTCGGGCGGCGCCTCGAGCTTCTCGGTCGGCGCAGCCTGCGCCTGCACGGCGCGCACGCGGCTGCGCATCTCGTGCAGATGTGCCTCCAACTCGACCTCCTTGGCCGCGATGCGGGCGGTCACGTCGTCCAGATGCGCCCTCGCCGCCTGGACGCCCGCGCGATCGCGCTCGTAGCCGACGCGCCCGAGCTCGTTGAACCCGCGGCTGCGCTCCGCCTGGAGCTCGGCCAGCTCGCGCCGTAGCCGGAACAGGTCGATCTGGCCCCGCGAGCGGGCGCTGACGAGCTCCCGGTGCGCGGCGATCCGCGAGCGGACGTTGCCCATCACGATGCGGCTCGCACGCTTCTCGGTGAAGCGCTGGACCAGGTACACCCCGCCGGCGAGGAGCAGGAGCAGGATCCCCCAGAGCCAGGCCTGGGCGCCGAGGAGCACGATCCCGGCCGCGGTGAGCAAGACGACGACGAGAAGCCCCCACTCGGGCGGCCAGAGCCGTCGCACGGACGCCGTCTCCTCGGTGGGTGCCTCGACGAGCGGACGGCCGCATTCCGGGCAGAAACGGCTCTCCCCGGGCACGTTCGCGTGGCAGTTGGCGCACTCAACCGTGGACATCGACTCGGTCCTGTTCCCGTTCGCGGCCGTCTTCATGCTCGAGGGCCCGCAGCACCTCGGCGGCTTCCCGTCGCAGCGGGCCGACGAGGGCGCGATAGTCGTCGTCCGAGATCTTGCCCGTGCGGTGGTCGAACTCGAGATCCTTCAGCGCGGCGAGGGCGCGGTCGCGGCTCTCGAGGAGCCGCAGGCGCGCGTCCTCGTCCGGCCCGACGGCCGGCGCCTCCTCGGAACCCGAGCGGAGGAGCGGGCGCGCGACGAACACGACGCAGAGCACCGTCAGCAACGCGGCCAGGAAGAGAGCCATAATCTCCACCCTAGGCCTAAGCCCGCGCGAGGGCGCCCTCGCCCGCGAAACGCTGCGCGAGGCGCCGCTGCTCGCGCGCGTCGGGCCACATGGTGACCACCGAGCCGAGGACGAAGACGAGCCCGGCGAGCCAGATGAAGTTCACGAGCGGGTTCACGAGCACCTTGAGGTAGACGGAGCCGTCGGCGTTGAACTGGTCGGCGATGACGAACAGATCCTCCCCGCGCAGCCAGTCGGTGCGGATCCCGACCTCGTTCGACGTCTCCTCCTCGGCCAGGTACCGGTTCTTGCCCGCGCGCATCGTGCCGAGCCGATCGTCGCCCCGGTAGACGTCGAGCCGCGCCCGCAGCTCCTGCGCGTTCGCGCCGCGGCGCTGCTCGGTCTCGGCGTAGGCGAGTCTGTACCCGCCGACCGCCATCGACTCGCCCGGGTCCAGGCGCGCCTCCCGCGTCGTCGAGAAGGCGCCGATGCCGACCGCGCCGACGAGGAGGATCACGATCGCAGCGTGCACGATGTAGCCGCCGTAGCGGCGCCGGTTGCGGGCGACGAGCCCGCTGAACGCCGACCACCAGCCGCCGGCGCCCAGCGACTTGCGCGCTCGCGTCCCGCGCACGAACTCGAGCACGATCGTCGTCAGCACGAAGGCGGCGAACGTGTAGCCGACGAGGCCGGCCGGGCTGGAGCCCGCCCCGCCCGCGAGGAGAGCGGCCCCGGCCAGGAGCGCGATCGCGGCCGGCCAGACGAGCTGGCGCCCGAGCGCGCGGAGCGAGGCACGACGCCAGGCGACCACGGGCCCGATCCCCATCAGGAGTACGAGCGGGAGGCCGAAGACGACGGCGAAGAAGTCGTAATACGGCGCGCCCACCGAGACCGCGACGCCCCGCACCGCCTCGGAGACGAGCGGGTAGAGGACGCCCCAGAGGATCGTGAGCGCGAGCGCGACGAGGAAGAGGTTGTTGTAGAGGAACGCGGCCTCGCGCGAGACGAGCGACTCGAGCCGAGTCCGCGCCCGCAGGAGCGGCAGCCGCGAGAGGATCAGCGCGATCGAGCACGCGAGCACCACGACGATGAAGCCGAGGAAGAATGGGCCGATCGACGACTCGGTGAAGCTGTGGATCGAGTTGAGGACGCCGCTGCGCGTGATGAACGTCCCGAACAGCGAGAGCACGAACGCGCCCGTCACGAGCACGACGTTCCAGACGCGCAACATGTCCTTCTTCTCCTGCACCATCACCGAGTGGAGGAAGGCGGTCGCCACGAGCCACGGCATCAGCGCCGCGTTCTCCACCGGGTCCCAGGCGTACCAGCCGCCCCAGCCGACCTCCTCGTAGGCCCACTTGGCGCCGAGGAGGATCCCGAAGCCGAGGAACGTCCACGCTCCCAGCGTCCAGCGGCGCGTGGCCACGATCCAGCGCTCGTCCGTCCGGCGCGAGGCGAGCGCCGCCATGGCGAACGCGAACGGGATCGTGAGCCCGACGAAGCCGAGGTACAGCATCGGCGGGTGGGCCATCATGTACGGGTTCTGCAGGCTGGGGGTCATGCCCGCGCCGTCCGCCGGCGCCGCCTGCGTCTCGAACGGGCTGGCCACGCCCACGACGAGGAAGGCGAAGAACGCGGCCACGCCGGCCACGATCGGCACCGTCCACGGCAGCACATCGCGCACGAGGCGCCGGTTGAGCAAGAGCGCTGCCGAGCCGGCGCCGGTGAGCACGAGGAGCCAGAGGAGCAGCGAGCCCGCCTGCCCGCTCCAGAAGGCGGCGAGCGTGTAGCCCATGGGCAGCTCGCGGCTGGTGGAGCGCGCGACGTACTCGAAGGAGAAGTCGCGCCCTGCGAACGCGGCCACGAGCACGAGCGAGGCCACGCCGGTGGCGGCGAAGGCGGCGAGGAGCGCGTTGGCGGCCGAGTCGAGCAGCCGTCGGCGGCCGCGCCAGGCGGCCCATCCGCCGGCGAGCGCGGCGTAGAGGATCAGGCCGAGGGCGGCGACGAGCGCGGCACGGCCCAGCTCGGGCACCTAGTGCCCCTCCACTAGCTCTCCGGCGCGTACTTGGACGGGCACTTCGTCACGAGCGAGTCCTTCTCCGCGACGAAGACACCGTCCTGCACCTCGCCCTTCATGTAGACCTCGCGACCCACCTTGAAGAGGTCCGGCACCGAGCCCGTGTACACGGCGGGGATCGAGGCCGTGCCCTCGATGTCGCGCACGGAGAAGCGCAGGCCCGACCCGCGCGCGTCTCCCTCGATCGGCCCGACGACGATCCCGGCCATGCTCACCTCGCCGGTCTTGCCCGCGACCTCGCTGGGCTGCAGCGACGGCGTTCCGCCCGCCAGGCTCGTCCAGATGAGGAAGATCGCCAGCACCGCCGCGATCGAGAGCGCGACGACGAGGCGCACCGGGTTCCGCCTCCGGGCCACGGGTCGAGTTTACCCGCGCTGCTGCGGCTATTCGGGTGTGGCTGCGGTCTTCCGCTCGGGGATGCGGTAGCCGTGGTCGCGGCAGAGGCTTCCCGGAGCGTCCTCGGTGAGCGCGTCGCAGTAGCCCTTCCCGTAGGCAGCGCGCAGGAACGCGGCCATCACCTCGAGGTTCCATTCGCCCACGCCGCACGCCTCGGCCCAGAGGTCGGCGAGGCGGAGGTCGATGTCCAGCTCGAGCAGGTCGATGCGCGAGGGTCGCTTGGCCATGGGCTCAAGGTAGTGCCCGGATCGGACGGACTTCCGTCGGAGAGCTAGGCTGGCCCGGGATGGCCATCATCCGCATCGGCCCCGCTCGCGTGCCTTCGCGGGACAGGCCCGAGGCTGCCGTCGAGCTGCTCCTCGAGCGGGGCTACACGGCGTGCGAGATCGACTTCGAGGGGAAGTTCTGGATGGACTACCCGTGGGCGGAGCGCTTCGGCGAGCTGGCCCGCGAGGCCGACATCGCGCTCTCGGTGCACGCGCCAATCGCCGGCTTCATGGGCCACCTCGAGCGGGACAAGAAGTACCGCATGGCGACCGGGATGCTCGACCACTCGGCGGGCGTCGCCGTGGCCTGCGGCGCCGAGCTCGTCGTCTTCCACCCCGGCTTCCTGCTCGGGCGCGAGCGCGAGGCCGCGCTCGAATCCGTCGCCGACCAGCTCGGCTCGCTGCGCGAGCGGCTCGAGGGCAAGGGCCGCGCGGTGCCGTTCGGCGTCGAGGTGATGGGCCGTGTGCGCGACCTCGGGACGGCGGACGACGTCCTCTGGCTCGCCGAGCGGATCGACTGGGTGCGCCCCGTGATCGACTTCGCACACCTCCACGCCGTCACGGACGGCGGCTTCACGGAGGCGGAGGCCTTCGCCGAGGTGCTCGCGCGGGCGGACGCCGTTCTCGAGCCCGGGGCGCCGTTCCACGTCCACTTCTCGGACATCGCCTACGCGAACCGCAACGAGACGAAGCACCTCCCCTACGGCGAGGGCACGCTCCGGGCCGAGCCGCTGAGGGACGCCCTGGCACGCTTCGACCGCCCGGCGACGGTCATCTCGGAGAGCCCCGGCGAGGAGAGCCACCAGGCGATCAAGGCGATCCTCCTGGCCGCGGCATCCGCCTGAGCCGGGCGCCCGCCGCGCGCGCCGTTGCCGTACGACTCGGGCGCGATACTTGCTCTGATGGCGGACGAAGCCACACCGAGTCGGCACTGGTGGCAGACGCTGCCCGGCGCGCTCACCGCGATCGCCGGGCTGATCACCGCCATCACCGGCCTTGTCATCGCTCTGAACCAGCTCGGCGTCTTCGGGGACGAGGAGGACGCCGCGTCGCCCGCCGCCGTCGTCACCTCGTCCGACCCGCCCGCGACCGGCGGGGAGCCGGCCGACTACGCCGTCTCCTTCCCCCAGGGCACGGCCGTGACGATCGGCGAGGCCGTCTACGACATCCGCGAGTCGCGCGTCACGCAACGGAATCCGGGCGAGCTCGCCCTCGCTCTCACGGTCCGCATGACGAACGGCGACGCGGCCCCGGCCAACTTCTGGAGCGCGACCTTCCGCTTGCTCGTCGACGACGTCCCGCGCGCGCCGGTGGATGACCTGAACGAGGTCGTGGACACGAACAGCTCGGCGGAGGGAGCCGTCACCTTCGCGGTGCCCGCGGCGCCGGGCAACTTCGTCCTCCAGTTCAGCCACGCGGGACAGCAGGCTAGGCTGCCGCTCGAGCTTCGGGAGACCGCCCGCTAGGGACCCGGGACCATACGGAGTCCCGGCTCGTCCGCGACCGAGACCGTGCGCTCCTCCCCGGGGCGGCGCCAGTCTTCCCCGAGCTTCTGACTCAGGGTCGCCTCGAGCTCGCCGCTCGCGGCCAGCTCCTGGACGATGTCGGCGCCGCCGACGAGCTCGCCCTTCACGAACACCTGCGGAATCGTCGGCCAGCTCGAGAGCGCCGTGAGCTCCTCGCGGATGCGCGGGTCGGCGAGGACGTCGACCGCCGTGAACCCCGCCCCCAGCCCGCGCAGCGCCTGGAGCGCCCGGTCGGAGTTGCCGCAGTAGACCTGCTCGTGCGTCCCCTTGACGAACGCGACGACGGGCTCGGTCTCGATCGTGTCCCTGATGCGGTCGCGCAGCTCGCTCATCCTTCTCCCCTCGTCGTGATTCTCAGCTCGTGGATCGTCCCGTCGGCCAGCGGGTCGGCAAGGGCGTCGTAGACGAGCCGGTGCTGGTCGACGAGCGAAAGCTCGGCGAAGCGACCGTCCACCACCGTGACGTGGAAGTGGTCGCCGCCGCCCGTGCGGTCGACGACGGCCACCTCGCGGGCGTCCGGAAATGCTGCGCGGAGGAGCCCTTCGAGCCGTTCGCTCATCGGCGCCGACGATAGCAGCGCAACGGAACGCTACGATCCGGGCGGATGGGTCGCCTTCGACTCGGGGTCGTCATCGTCGTCCTGCTCGGTTCCCTCGCCGCCGCCCCGGCGGCAGGCGCCGCCTTCCTCAGCGGCCAGGCGAAGGACTGGACCGAGCGCATCGCGGAGGTCGGCGCGCGGCCCGCCGGAGGCGTCCACGAGCGGCAGGCGGGCGGGATCGTGCGCAGGCGCCTGCTCGCCCTGGGCTACGACATGCAGAGCCAGTGGTTCTCCATTCCGGGGGGCAAGCGGTCGCGCAACGTCATCGGCCGGACCCCGGGGACGATTCGCGTGATCATCGTCGCCCACATCGACGGCGTCCGCCGGACGCAGGCGGCCAACGACAACGCCTCGGGCATCGGCACCATGCTCGAGCTTGCCCGCAACCTCCGCACGACGAACGGCGTGCTCGTGGCCGCGATCGGCGCCGAGGAGCGAGCGGTGACGGGCTCGTCCCGGCACCTCGGGTCGCGACGGCTGGTGCGGAGCCTTACGGCGAACCAGAAGGACGGCGTGCGCCTCGCGGTCTCGATCGACATGGTCGGCGTCGGAACGACGTTGCACGTCCGCGGGATCGAGGCCTCGCCCAACCGCTCGGCGCGCAGGTTGCTGGCCGCGGCACGGCGCGCGGACATTCCCGCCACCTATCTGCGCGACACCGGGCAGTCGGATCACGACGAGCTCACGTACGGCGGCGTCGCCGCGGCGTGGATGCAGTGGCGCTGGGACACGTGCTGGCACGAGCCGTGCGACCGCCCCGGTCGAGTCCAGCGGTCGAAGCTCCGGCCGGCCGGCCGCACCGTCCTGCACGCCGCCCGCGCCGTCCTCGGCTGAACACCCCCGAATGGGGGAGACGCGCCCGTGCGGCCGCTGCGAGAATCAGCGTGCCGCATGAACGCCGCCGCCGCACGACCTCCCGAGTTCGGCACCGGGCTCCGCGCGCACATCGAGCGCGCGTCGGGCCTCGAAGGCCGCCGGGCCTGCCCCTCCAGTCGCGACCTCGTCCTCCTGTGCACGGACGAGCCTGCCGAGCGTCGCGCCTCCGAGCCCCGGCTCGCGGCGCGCGACCGCGCGGTGCGCGGCGCCTGGGGCGCGTTCGCCGCCTGACCTGCCGTGATCCCGGGCCTTCAGCAACGGCCGCCAGCGGCCGATCTTCGTCGGGACCGCCCATGTCCGGAATGACGGAGAAGCTCAGAGGCTCGCTCGAGAGCTACCTCGCCCGCAGCGCGGCCGAGCTGGACGAGCGCGGCGCCGCGCTCGCCGAGCGCACAGCCGAGCTCGACGCCGAGGCCGCGGAGCTCGTCCGCCTGGAAGCGGAGCTCGAGACCCGGCGGCGCCGTCTCGACGAGCTCCGGCCCGTTCTCGACGAGCTCGAGCGCGCCTTCGACCGAGTGCTCATCGGCGTCGGCGCGCGAACCGGCAAGGTCACCGGCGAGACCGAGGCGCTCGAGGAACGGCTGCGCCGGCTCGGCCAGGGGGAGGCCGAGGCAGCCGAGCGCGAGCGACTCTTCACCGAGAAGAGCGACCGCCTGCGTGTCGAGCAGCGCCGGCTCGCCGACCGCGAGCGGGAGCTGGCCGAGTTCCAGCGCGACCTGCTGGGGCCGGACGCTGCGCTCTCGACCCAATGGGTCGCCCAGCGCGACCGCTCCTTCGCCGAGGCCGAGTCCCTGATCGACGAGCGCACGCGCGAGCTCGACGCCCGCGAGCGGGAGCTCGAGGAGCAGCGCGTCCAGGACGGCGTCCGGCGCGAGCTCGAGCGCGAGGAGCTCGAGCAGCGCTCCCGCGAGCTGGACGACCTCCGCGCCCGCCTCGACCGGCGCGAGCGCGAGCTGGCCGACTTCGTCGCCCAGCTCCAGGGCGGGCTCCAGCACCCCGCCTCGTAGCGCCGCGCGCCGTTGCGACGGAAGCCGCGGGATGGTACGAACGGCCCGTGCCCGCCGCGCCTCTCCCGCCCGAGCTCGTCCGCTTCCTGCGGCGCCCGCGGCACGCCGTCGTCGGCACGGTGCGCACTGACGGCTCGCCCGTGACGACTCCCTGCTGGTACGAGCTCCTGGCGGATGGCCGGATCATGCTGAGCATGGACGAGACGAGCCACCGCCTCCGGCACCTGCGCGCCGAGCCGCGGCTCGCGCTCACCGTCCTCGCCGACAACTGGTACTCGCACGTCTCGCTCCTCGCCCGGGCGGTCGAGTTCCGCCGCGACGAGGACCGCGCCGGCATCGACGCGCTCGCGCGGCGCTACGCGGGCGGGCCGTACGACGACCAGTCATATCGCGGAGTCACGGTCGTCGCCGAGATCGAGCGCTGGCACACGTACGGCGATCCGGCCGGCGCGCGCTAGCCTTCGTCCCCGCTGGGATCCCGGTAGCGCGTCTGGTGCGACGGCCCGCGCGGCGCGCCGGAGAGGTCGCAGTAGGCGCCCGCGAGGATGCACCTCTGCGCGCCCCAGCGGCCCGAGAACGCGTTCCAGAGGGCGGGCTCGCCGGCGGCGGTCACCGGCAGAGGCTTGACGCAGCCGTCGCACTCGTCCGGGTTGTGCGTCCACGGCTGACCGCCGTCGAAGCGCGCCTCGGGGAGGTCGCGCGTCTCCTGCCGGCAGCTGCGGAAGCACGCAAACGGATACGAGGCGTGGCTGTTGCGGGCGACGAAGACGAGCGGCCGGGGGTCGCCGGCTTCCGCGGCCTCCCTGACCGAGCTCTCCCAGACGGGGCCCAGCGCGGCGCTCGTGGGCCGCGGCAGCTCGCGCCACAGCTGCTCGAGCTCGTCCCACGAATAGGGGACCACGTGCTCGTGCTGGGCGTAGCGGACGGCCTCCGGCTCGAGGAGAGTGCCGGCGACGTCCACACACGTCTGCGACTCGGCCGGGCAGGGCTCGAGCACGACGGTGACGCCCTCCCAGTCGCCCGAGTGCTCCTGGCACGTGAACGGCGGCGTGCGCAGGCCCGGGCCGCAGAACACCTCGCCCGCGACCGGCGAGGGGTTGCGGGAGTAGAACCACCAGTAGTCGACGAGGACGGCCTCGCCCTCGCGGACGACGTGGTAGTAGTAGGCGCTCCCGGCGTCCCCTCCGCGGCGCGGGACGGCGGCGTCGGCGACCTCGAGGTACTCGAAGGCGTCGTCGATCTGGCTCGTAGTCTCGAGGCTTTGGCAGTCGTCACCGGAGACCGCGCCGCGACACATCGTGATCCGCCCCTCGGCGATCGCATCCTCGATGTCGAGCGGGTAGCGCGGCTCGGCGGAGTCGAAGAAGAGCAGGGGTCGAAACTGCTCGGCGACCTCGGCCTCCGCCTCCTCGAGCTGCGCCGCCGGGAGCGCGCGCGGCACGCGGTCGGCGGGCGAGAGCGGCGTCCTCACGAGCACGAAGAGGAGGACGAGGCCGACGCCGACGAACGCGGCTCCCCAGAGCGGCGGCATCCAGCGCAGCGGCTTCCGCTTCTTGTGGAGGAGGTAGAGGACGAGCCAGGCGATGACCGGGGCGAGCAGCAGGATCGTCCCCACCGGCCATGTGACGTAGGCGACCGGCGCCCCGATCAGCGCGAAGACCGTGGCCGAGAGGGCGCGCGGGAAGGCGTGGAAGCGCTTCTCCTCGCCCACGAGGGGCTTGACGAACCGGGTGAGGATCCAGAGGACGACGGTAGTGATCGCGATGGCAAAGACGAGGTCGCCCCACAGCCCGCCGGCGCGCAGCGCGACGTTGAGCGCGACGAGGACGCCGAAGGCGAGGACGAACAGCGGGATGCCGACGAGGATCCGGACCGTCCACTTGCGGTGCGGAAGACGGTCGCGCCAGGCGCGGAACTTCCTCAGTCGCTCGTCGATCGTGGCGCGGAGGCTCACC
>JBOHAM010000005.1:0-7694 GCA_050697735.1 Gaiellaceae bacterium
CGGCGGATGTTCATGTGGTCGGCGAGAGCGTCGGAGAGCTCGGGCGTCAGCGGCCCGACCTCGCGTCGCACGCGGCCCAGATTGTCCAGCAGCTTCGTGCGCTCGCGCGGCAGAGTGGGCAGGAGCCGGGTGAGCTCGAGGACGTCTATGGTCCGATCATAGTGAACGCCCTCCCGCCGTACTCCGCGGCCCGAACCGAGGTCGTGCGCATTCCAGGCGGGACGACCGAGCCGGACGAGCTCGCGGTCGAGGAGCCGCTCGAGATCCGAGTCGGCGGGCGGCCGATCGCCGTCACCATGCGCACGCCGGGGCAGGACGAGGAGCTCGCGCTCGGTTTCCTCAGGTCCGAGGGGATCCCGGCGGTGGCCGCGCAGCCGACCGCAGACCTGGCCGCGAACACGATCGACGTCGAGGTGGACGGCGCCTTCGACGCCGAGCGGCTGCGGCGGAACTTCTACACGTCCTCCTCCTGCGGGGTCTGCGGCAAGGGAGCGCTCGAGGCCGTCGCGGTCGAGGCCGACCGCGTCGAGAGCGGCCTGCGCGTCCCGGCCGCGCTCGTGTCGGAGCTGCCCGAGCGGCTGCGGGAGGCCCAGCCGGCTTTCGCCGCCACGGGCGGCCTCCACGCCACCGGGCTCTTCGCGGCCGACGGGGAGCTGCTCTGTGTGCGCGAGGACGTGGGCCGCCATAACGCGATGGACAAGGTGATCGGCTGGGCGTTCCTCGGCGGCCTGCTCCCACTCGCCGAGCGGCTGCTGTGCGTTAGCGGGCGACTTTCCTTCGAGCTCGTGCAGAAGGCGGCGGTGGCCGGCTGCCCGATCCTCGTCGCCGTCGGGGCGCCGTCCACGCTCGCCGTCGAGCTGGCGCGCGACCGTGGCATCACCTTGTGCGGGTTCGTCCGCGGCGGCCGTCTCAACGTCTACTCGGAGCCCGGGCGGATCGCGTGACGTTCGCGGTCGCGGCAGAGGCCTACGACCGCTTCGTCGGCCGGTACAGCTACCCCCTGTGCGACGCCCTTGCCCGGGCGGCCGGGATCAGGTCCGAGTCATTCGTGCTGGACGTCGGCGCCGGCACCGGCATGGGTACCCGCCGGCTCGTCGAGCTCGTGGGGCCTGAGCGCCTGGCGGCGGTCGAGCCCTCCGAGCCGTTCGCGAGCGCGCTCCGCGAGCGCTTTCCGGACGTCGACGTCCGGGAAGCCCGGGCCGAGTCGCTCCCGTTCGAGGACGACTCCTTCGACGTCGCCGTGGCGCTTCTGGTGGTCAACTTCATGTCGGACCCGGAGGCCGGCGTGGCCGAGATGCGGCGCGCGACCCGGCCCGGCGGCGCCGTCGCCGCGTGCGTCTGGGACTACGCGGGCGAGATGACGTTCCTGCGCGCCTTCTGGGACGCGGCCGGAGACCTCGACCCCGACGGCGTCGGCGACGTCGACGAGCGGGCCCGCATGAGCTTCGCCGCGCAGGGCGGGCTCGCCGAGCTGTGGCGACGGGTCGGGCTCGAGGGCATCGAGGACGGCGAGCTCGTCGTCGCCGCCGACTACGAGAGCTTCGACGGCCTCTGGGAGCCTTTCACGCAGGGCGTGGGGCCGGCGGGCGCCTACACGACCTCGCTCGCTACCGACCGGCAGGAGGCGCTGAAGGCGAACTACCGCCGGCGCCTCCCCGTCTCCGGCGGCCCCTTCAGCCTGAGCGCGCGGGCGTGGTACGCGGTCGGGAAGGCGTAGCCGGCGTCCTGCTCGTCGGCGGCGCGAGCACGCGTTTCGGCTCGCCGAAGGCGCTCGCCCTCTACGAGGGCGAGACGCTCGCCGAGCGCGCGCATGGCACCCTCGCCGAGGCCTTTGGGCCGGTGCTCGTGGTCGGCAAGGCGGCCGACGGCCTTGAGCTGCCCTTCCCGCTCGTGGACGACGGCAGCGAGGTGCGGGCGCCGATCGTCGGCGTGGCGGCCGCGCTGCGGGAGGCCGGCGCCGACCTCTGCGTCGTCCTCCCGACGGACATGCCCCGCGTCACGTCGGCTCTCCTCCGCGCGCTCGCCGGGGCGGCGGAGGGCGCCGACGCCGCCGTCCCGCAGACCGGCCCGCTGCCCGGTGCGTATCGGCGCTCGGCGCTGCCGGTGCTCGAGCGGCGGATCGCGGTGGGCGAGCTGGCGCTCCACCGGGCGCTGGCCGAGCTCGATGTCCGCGTGGTCGAGTGCGAGGAGTCGCTGCTCGACAACGTGAACGCGCCGAAAGATCTGGGACTCCGCTAACCGGGAGCGGCGGGGGCCGAAACCCCCGCCGCTCCGGTGACGTAGCCCTACCCTCTGAAGATGTAGAGGCCGAAGTCGCGATCGCTGGCGAGCACGTACTGCTTGCCCTTGATCTTGTGGATCTCCACTCCCCAGAAGTTGTTGCCGCCCTCGTCGATGAACGCGCCCACCTGACGCAGGCCGCGCGGCCCGTACTTGAGGATGCGGAAGCCGCCCGCGTAGTAGCTGACGTAGGCGAGCTTGCCCTTCGGGTCGACCGCCACCTCGTGCACCGACAGGTCGCCGAAGCCCTCCGCGAAGGCCTCGTCCTGCGACTCGGGGATCGCGAACGTGTCGGTCTGCTGGATCGACCCCGGCGCGCCGACCTGGCCGGGCACGTTCGTCCTGAAGAGGCGCAGGTAGCCCCAGCCGTCGAAGACCGCCTCGATCGCCACGGACGCGACCGGCGATCCGACCGCCGGCGACGCCTGCGTGCAGACGTCGGCGGAGAGGCTCTGGTTCAGGATCAGGAGACCCGTCGCCCGGTCGACGAAGACGAACGGGATGTCGCCCACCGCCGCCATGAAGACCAGCGCAGCGCAGTCCGGCCGTACGGCGTTGAACACGATACCGGCGTCGTAGCCCGCGGCCTTGACCGTGTCGAGCTTCTCCTGGAACGAGCACACGCCGCGCTCGATGAGCGCGATGCCGTCGCCCGGAGGCACTGACCCGATGCAGGCGAGTCCGACGAACGTGGGCGTCCCGATGATGTTCGTGTCCGGGTCGATGGGCGGCACGCCCGACCCCGAGAGGGCCGTGAACTCCGTCCCGCTGTTCGGCCCCGACGTGATCTCGGCGACGACGCGGTACGCGTTGAAGTCCTCGTCGGCCGCCACGAGCCACTTGTTGTCCGGCGAGAGCTCCGACTGGTGGCCGTTGCCCTCGGGTGAGATCTCGTGCCCGCGGGCGAGGCGCTCCTCGTCGAGCTCCGCGAAGTCGGACTCGGCGATCAGGCTGACGTTGCCCGGCGTCGGATCCGTGACGTCGAGGAGCACGTAGCCGCCGTCCCAGTAGGCGGCGTTCATGACGTACCGCTGCCCGACCCGCTTGACGATCATGTCGTGCGAGAAGATGGACGTCAGGTTCGCCGGCGAGTCCTGGCCGACGTTGAACGGCGGCAGGAAGAGATCCAGCGTGTCGTTCACCATCACCGGGTTCCGCGGATCCGAGATGTCCATGATGTCGAGGTCGGCGAACTCCTCGTTGTCGACGAGCACCGCGTAGGTGCGGCCGTCGAAGACGTTCGTCCAGACGAAGACGTTGTGCGTGTCGTTCGGCTGCGGATCGATGCCGCCGGCCGGGTTCGTGAAGTCGCCGGCGTGCTTGACGAGCAGATCGGGGCTCTCGGGATCGGTGATGTCCCAGATGTTGATCCCGCCGCGCGTCGCGGGCGCCGTCGGCGCCGGCGCGCCGGGGCAGGTCTCGTTCTGGTGGACGAAGATCACCCCGTCGAAGACCTGGTTCCTGATCCGGTGGGTGACCGACCCCTCGCCGGCGTAGCTGAACTCGGTCGTGTCCATGAACGCGCTCGTCACCTCGAACGGGTTCTTCGGATCCGACATGTCGATCACGTGCGCGCCGCCGCGCTCGCAGGTCGGATCGCGGAAGGCGGTCAGGAACGCGTAGTTGCCGTGGGCCGACACGTCGGCGACACGGCCGTCGTTGCTCGCGCCCGACGGATTCGTCACCTCCGCCTTGCCGACCAGCTGCACGTTCTGGTTCACGGGCGGCAGATGCCCCTCGGTGGTGCTGTGCTGGTTGCCCATCAGCACCCCCTCGCCCGGGAACATCTCCATCCCGCCGTGCCGCTCGGGGCGCGCGTCCGCGGCCGGAGCCGCGAGCACGCTGGCGACGAGGACGACTGCGAACACGAGACGATGCGTGCTCACGATTTCCCCTCCTCCATGTGGTGGAGGACGTTTATACCGCAGGCGCCCGCCGCCTGGAACTCCCCGGAAGGCCAGGAACCATGCGGTTTAGCCGGACGTTATTCGCAGGTCAGAGCTCGCGGTCCCAGTAGTCGACGTCGCTCTCGCGGCGGACCATGACGTCGTCGCTCTCGTCCTCGGTGAAGACGCCGATCTTGTCGCTGTCCGGGTACACCGCGAGGGCGGGAAACGCCTTCGTGGAGAGGATCACGATGCGCGCCGTCTCGTCGCTTCGGTTCGTGACCTTGTGCGCGCCCTCCGGGCCCTCCGGGAAGCAGACGAGATCGCCCGGCTCGAGCTCGTCCTCGCCTCCGGGATGCCGTAGGGTCGGCCGTCCCGAGACGACGAGGAGCCACTCCTCGCAGCCGTATTCGTAGTGGTAGGGGAAGCTGCTCTGTCCGGGCGGAAGCTCGTAGACGCTCGCGCCCATCCTGGTCGCGCCGATCTGAGGACCGAGGCGGGCAAGCGCCATCCCGTAGCCGTCCGGGCGGTTCGGCATCTCCTCGACGCCGGCCGAGAAGAGGTTGACCTTACGCAGCTCGCTCATCCGGCCACGGCCGCGAGGCCGCGAGGGGCGACGACGCGCTCGCGCTCGGCGCCCACCGAGATGAGGCAGACCTCGACGCCGAGGCGCTCCTCCACGAAGCGCACGTAGGCGCGCGCCGCGGGGGGGAGGTCGCCCACCGACTCGGCCGCGTCGAGCGACTCCTCCCAGCCGGACAGCGTCTCGTACGCCGGCCGGGCGTGGTGGAAGTCGCTCTGGTGCGCCGGGAACTCTTCGGTCTCCGTCCCGTCCGGGAGCCGGTAGCGCGTGCAGACCGGGATCTGCGCAAAGGCCGAGAGGACGTCCAGCTTCGTGAGGACGAGGCTCGTGATCCCGTTGAGGCGGACGGCGAAGCGCAGGGCGACGAGGTCGAGCCACCCGCAGCGGCGCTCGCGCCCGGTCGTCGTCCCGTACTCGGCACCGAGCTCGCGCACGCGTTCTTGCTCGGCGCCCTCGATCTCCGTCGGGAAGGGGCCCTCGCCGACGCGCGTGACGTAGGCCTTGGCCACCCCGAGGACACGGTCGATCCGGGTGGGACCGATGCCGACCCCGGTCGCGGCAGCGCCCGCGAGCGGGCTCGAGGACGTCACGAACGGATACGTGCCGTGGTCGAGGTCGAGAAGGGTTCCCTGGGCGCCCTCGAGCAGCACCCGCCGGCCCTCGCCCAGCGCGCGGTCGACGAGGAGGGACGTGTCGGCGACGTACGGGCGCAGGCGCGCCGCGCAGGTCTCCATGAGCTCGGCCAGCTCCTCGGCCTCGAGCGTCTCCACGCCGTGCACGCGCTCGAGCACGACGTTCTTCTCCGCGAGGGCGGTCTCGAACTTCTGGCGCAGGATCTTCGGGTCGAGGATGTCCTGGACGCGGATGCCGATGCGCGCCGCCTTGTCGGCGTACGCGGGGCCGATGCCGCGCCGGGTCGTCCCGATCTGCAGCCGGCCGAGGCGCCGCTCGCTCGCCGAGTCGATGGCGACGTGCCACGGCATGATCAGGTGGGCGTTCCCGGAGACCCGCACGCCCGCGGTCGAGATCCCGCGGCTCTCGAGCTCGTCCAGCTCGGCCACGAGGAGCCCCGGGTCGACCACGCAGCCGGCTCCGACGACGCAGAGCTTGCCGCTGAGGACGCCCGAGGGGACGTGGTGGAGCTTGAACGTCTCGCCTCCGCGCACGATCGTATGCCCCGCGTTCGGCCCGCCCTGGTAGCGGCAGACGACGTCGGAGTCCTGCGCGAGCAGGTCGACAATCTTCCCCTTCCCCTCGTCGCCCCACTGGGTGCCCACGATCACGGTTGCCGGCATCGTCAGCAGCTTACGCTTGGCTCAGGCGGGCGAGCTTCCACACGTCTTCCACAGCCGGTTGGCAAGCGAAGGAATCTCTCGCAAAGAGCGACCTCGCCCTGGGGAAATCACGGGCCGTCGGGGTCGCCGGTGCTGTGGATTTCGTCCGACTGCTTCGGCACAATGTGGGAACGCATGTTCGCCTCCTGCCTCGAGAGCACGGCCTTCGCGGCCGGTCGTCCACGCCGTCCTGTCTTTCGGGGCATGGGGACAACGGACTTGTCCAGCCCTGGCCGGCTCGGCTGAGGCGTGGAGAAATACGCCGATGGCCCAGGCAGCCGCGACCCTCCAGGAACCGCAGATCCCGCCGCAGAACCTCGACGCCGAGGAGTCGGTCCTCGGCGCGATGATGCTCTCGCCGGGCGCGATCGCGGCGGTCAGCGAGGTGCTCTCCGGGGACGGGCGCGAGTTCTACCGGGAGAGCCACGCGAAGATCTACCGCGGCGGGCTCGCCCTCTACACCAAGGGCGAGCCCGTCGACGCGATCACGCTCGTCGACGAGCTGGACGAGCGCGGGGAGCTCGAGGACGTCGGCGGCAAGGTGCGCGTCCACGAGCTGGCCGCGCTCGTTCCGGCGAGCGCGAACGCCGGCCACTACGCGCAGATCGTCAAGGAGAGCGCCACCCTGCGGGGCCTCATCCGCGTCGGGGGCGAAATCGCCCGGCTCGGCTGGGAGCGGCCCGGCGAGACGACCGAGCTCGTCGACCGCGCCGAGCAGATCCTCTTCGACCTCTCCCAGGAGAAGGCCACCTCCGAGTTCAGCCACATCGAGGCGCTGCTCAAGGAGAGCTTCGAGCGGATCACGCAGCTCTACGAGTCGGGCGCCGACGTCACCGGCGTCCCGTCGGGCTTCCGCGACCTCGACCGGATCACCTCCGGCTTCCAGGAGGGCAACCTGATCGTGATGGCCGCGCGCCCCAGCATGGGGAAGTCGGCGCTCGGGCTCGGGGTCGCCCTGAACCTGGCCGTACGCCGGAGCATGCCCGTCGCCCTCTTCACGCTCGAGATGTCGAAGTCCGAGGTGACGCAGCGCCTCATGTGCAGCGAGGCCAAGGTCGAGTCGCAGCGCCTGCGCACGGGGACGCTCGCCGCCGACGACTGGCCGCGCCTGACGGCCGCCTGCGACAAGCTGGCCAAGGCGCCGATCTACGTCGACGACACGGGCTCGATCACGATGATGGAGATCCGCTCGAAGGCGCGGCGGCTGAAGGCGAAGCTGCCCGACCTCGGCCTCGTCCTCGTTGACTACCTCCAGCTCATGACCTCGGGGACGAGCGCGGAGAACCGCGTCCAGGAGGTGTCGCAGATCTCGCGCTCGCTCAAGGTGCTGGCGCGAGACCTGGACGTCCCGATCGTGGCCATGTCGCAGCTCTCGCGCGCGGTCGAGCAGCGCCACGACAAGAGGCCGATCCTCTCCGACCTGCGCGAGAGCGGCTCGATCGAGCAGGACGCCGACATCGTCTGCTTCATCTACCGCGACGAGTACTACAACGACGAGTCAGACCAGCAGGGGCTCGCCGAGGTCATCGTCGCGAAGCACCGGAACGGACCGACCGACACCGTGAAGCTCTCCTTCCTGCGGCGCTACGCGAAGTTCGCCGACCTGGCGGC
>JBOHAM010000006.1:0-21625 GCA_050697735.1 Gaiellaceae bacterium
GCGTTGCCGTCGAGCCTGAGGTCCGCGTCTTCCATCGTCAACCTCCTGTCGGGCCGAACCGCTCCGTGCGAACGCGGCTCGGGTCGTAGCCGAGCGCGACGAGACCGCTCGCAGCCGTCTCGACGAACCTGGTGGGGCCGCAGACGAAGGCGAGCGTGTCACCCGTCGGCGGCCCGAAGACCTCGGCGAGCATCGCCTCGTCGACCCGGCGACCGTAGCCCGTCCATCCCGGCGGGCGCTCTCGGGTCAGCGTGAGGGCCAGGTGCACGTCGCCGTCCTCCGCGGCCAGCCGCTCGAGGTCCTCCCGGTAGAGGACGTCCTCGAGCGAGCGCGCCGAGTGGAGGAGACGGGCCGGCACCGGGCCCCCGGCCGCGGCCCGGTGGCGCAGCATCGCCATCAAGGGCACGAGCCCCGACCCGCCGGCCACCAGGTGGAGCGGGCCGTGCGTTCCCGCGTCCCAGACGAAGTAGCCGCCGATGGGGCCGCGGAGCTCGAAGCGGTCGCCCGGCCGCAGCTCCTCGACCAGGTAGGGCGAGACCTCCCCGTCGGGGAGCCGCTCCACCGTCAGCGCCAGGGCCGAATCCTCGGGCGCCGAGGCGATCGAGTAGCTCCGCTGCGCCTGGTAGCCGTCCTCCGCCGTGAGGCGGACGTCCACGTGCTGGCCGGCGCGGTGTCCGGCCCAGCCAGGCACGTCGAGGAGGAGGCTCGCCGTCCTCGGCGTCTCCGGGACGAGCTCGACGACCTCCGCGAGCCGCCACGCGAGGGGCGCTAGAACCCGGTTCAGGATGGAGCCTCGTCGCCGGGGTGTTCTGGGCGCGCGCGAGACAAGGACGCAGGGAGCGCTCGCATTCGAGAGTACGGGCGCGACTGAGGACGCAGGATCGCGCCGTTCCAGCGCGGCCCGGCGGCCAGGTCTTCATTCTGGATCGAGTTCTTAGACTGCCTCCTGCTCCTCGGCACGCTCGGCGCGGCGGCGCGCGACCGCGTCCCAGGCGGCGAGGGCGTCCGCCGATACCTGCGCGCCGAGCTCCTCCGGGTCCCGCACCCACGCGAGCTCGGCGACCTTCACCGGGTCGGGCTCCGGCTCGGCGCCCTCGCGCAGGCTCGCTCCGTAGACGACGAGCGCGGAGCCGGTGTCGTCGCTCGTGACTACGGCGACGGGCCCGAAGCCGAGCAGGTCGTCCTCGCCGAGACCGATCTCCTCCGCGGCGTCGGCGAGGATCGCCTCGCGCGGCTCCTGGCCGGGACGCAGGCCGCCCGACGCGGAGGCAGTCCAGAGGAGCGGGTCGCGCCCGATCGAGGGCCCGCGCAGCTGGAAGAGGGTCGCCCCCTCCGGCCGCTCGACGAAGAGCTGGACGCCGAGCGCGAAGCCGAGCCGGTAGGCGAGCGTGGGCTCCTCGAAGACGACCATCGCCTCTGCGTACCGCCCCTTCCGGCGCAGGATGGCGCCGTCGCGGGCGACGCCGTGGCAGAACGCGACCGGCCCGTCGAAGCGGCGGCTCGTCCTGGCGAGGACGCCGGCCGCGTCGTCGACGGCGCGCCGCACCGGGCCCTCGAGCGGCGGCGCGAAGGGGTACGGCTGGAACCGAGGCTCGCCGTCGAGGAAGACGATCGCTCGCATCCTCGAAGTCTGGCGGACGCAGACGACGAGCAGCGGGGGGAGGCGACGTTCGGCCGGGGGCCGCTCGGGGGAGAGTACGCTCGTGCCGCGCCTGCGCCGATCCGACTGCTCCCGCCCCGGCATCGTCCGGCGGCGGCGCGGGCGCGGGTTCGAGTACCTGGACGAGGACGGCACGCGGCTCGACGACGAGGACACGCTCGGGCGCATCCGCGAGCTGGCGATCCCGCCCGCGTGGACGGACGTCTGGATCTGCCCCTATCCGTACGGGCACATCCAGGCGGTGGGGACCGACGCGGCCGGCAGGCGGCAGTACCTTTACCACCCCGACTGGCGCCGCCGGCGCGACCGCGAGAAGTTCGAAGAGATGACGCGGTTCGCGCGCGCCCTCCCCGGCCTGCGGGCGGCCGCCGCCGCGCACCTGCGGAAGCGCGGCCTCCCGCGCGAGCGCGTGCTCGCCTGCGCCGTACGCCTGCTCGACCGCGGCTTCTTCCGCATCGGCACGGAGGGGTACGCCGAGGAGAACGGGACGTACGGCCTCGCAACGATGCTCCGGCGTCACGTCACGCTCGGCTCCGACGGGCTCCTTCGCTTCGACTACCCGGCGAAGGGCGGCAAGCGCCGGCTGCAGTCGGTCGTCGACCCGGCCGTCTACCGGGTGGTCGCGTCGCTCAAGGAGCGGCGCGGACCCGGCGAGCTCCTCGCCTACGAGGCGGACGGCGGCTGGGTCGACGTCACCTCGGACGACATCAACGCGTACCTGAAGGAGATCACGCAGGCCGGGTTCTCGGCGAAGGACTTCCGCACCTGGAACGCCACCGTCCTCGCGGCGGTGGCCCTGGCGGTCTCGGGCGAGGCACACGGTTCGAAGACGAGTCGCCAGCGCGCGATGACGCGGGCCGTGCGCGAGGTCGCGCACTACCTGGGGAACACGCCCGCGGTCTGCCGCGCCTCCTACATCGACCCGCGTGTCTTCGACCGCTTCCGGGACGGGCTCACGATCGGCGGCGCCCTCGACGAGCTGGGCGAGGTCGAGCCCGGCGAGCCGGCCACGCAGGGCGCGGTCGAGGAGGCCGTGCTCGACCTCCTCGAGCGGGACTTCGCCTCGGACGCGGTCGAGCGGGTCTAGGCCGGGTCGGGGGCCACCCGCTCGTCGGTGCGCTCCTGGCGCTCCGACTGGCGGTCGCGGCTGGAGAAGTAGTCGCGCACGGCAATCCCCGTCAGGAGCACGAACATCGCCTTGACGTCGTCCTTGCCTGCCGGGATGGGGAGGAACATGACGGCGGCCGTGATCCCGACGAGCAACGTCGTCAGGAAGGCGCGCACGCTCCCGTTGGGGAGACCGAGCGGTTCGTTCGGATTGATTTTCATGCCCACGGGACGGCCCGGGCCGCGCCGATCTTCCCCCTCAACGGAGGCGGAGCGACTCGCTGGGGAGAGGCGCGGGCTCGCGAACGACGTCCGGCGGTAGGGATGGCGGTGCCTGCGCGGCCGTCCGCGCGCTCGACTGGATCAGGTTTCGCACCTCGCGCACGGCCACGGACAGCGTCTCGAGACTCGAGAGACCGCCCATGCGGATGTCGACCAGGACCTGGAGCGCGCGCTCGACGCCCGGCCGCTTGCGCTCGAACCACGCCTCGACGCACGCCTCGGGATCCGTCCTCGGCGGGCTCGCCTCGAGCGCCTCGCGGGTGAGCGCGCTGTGGACGGTGTAGAGCTCGTCGCGCAAGGCCGCCCGGGCCAGGGTCTGCCAGCGATTGTCGCGCGGCAGCGCCGTGATCTGGTCGCGCAGCCAGTTGAGCTCGAGGCGGGCGCCGAGCCCGTGGTAGACGCCGGCGACCTCCGTCAGCCCCGTGCCGCTCGCGGCGGCCACCTCGACGATGTCGAGGGCCGAGAAGAGCGAGCCGAGCGTGGCGACCCGCCTTGCCAGCTCCGGCGGGACGCCGGCGCGGGCGTACTCGCGCGACGTCTCCTCGAGCGCCTCCGCGTCAGTGCCGTGGAGGAGCCCGGGCAGCGTCTCGGCGAGGAGCTCGGCGCCCGGCCGGAACCCTTCGGCCTCGGCCGCGATGTCGAGCGGGCGCGGGCGGCTCCGCAGGAGCCAACGGGTCGCGCGCTCGACGAGCTTCCGCCCCTCGAAGAGCATCGCGAGCTGGACCCCCGCCTCGATCTCGTCGTCGAGCGCCTCGATCGCGGTCCACAGGCCCCGCAGGTCGAAGACGTCGCGGGCGACCGAGTAGGCGCGGGCGATGTCGGCCGCCGACGCCCCCGTCTCCTCGGCGAGCCGGAAGGGAAACGTGATCCCTGCCCGGTTGACGAGGCTGTTGGTCACGTACGTGGCGACCAGCTCCCGCCGCAGCCGGTGGCCGTCCATGCGGTCGCGGAAGCGCTCGGAGAGGACGCGCGGGAAGTAGCGCGCGAGCTCGTCCGCCATGGCCGGGTCGTCCGGCAGGTCGGAGTCGAGGAGCGCGCCGAAGAGCTCGATCTTCGCGTACGCGAGGAGGACGGCGAGCTCGGGCGCGACGAGCCCGCCGCGCGCCGCCCTCCGCTCCGAGAGCGTCTCGTCGGAGGGCAGGAACTCGAGCTCGCGGTCGAGCCGGCCGTCCGACTCGAGGTGCGCGATCACGCGCGCGTGGACGCCCAGCATCGAGGGCGCCTGCGCGGCGGCGAGGCTGAGCGCCTGCGTCTGCCGGTAGTTGTTGGTGAGGACGAGGCGGGCGACGTCGTCGGTCATCGCCGCGAGGAGCTCGTTGCGCTGCTTCTCGGTGAGGTCGCCTGCGGCGACCGCGCCTCCGAGGAGGATCTTGATGTTCACCTCGTGGTCCGAGCAGTCGACGCCGGCCGAGTTGTCGATCGCGTCCGTGAAGATGCGCCCCCCGCCGAGGGCGAACTCGATCCGGCCTCGCTGGGTGAAGCCAAGGTTGCCGCCCTCGCCGACGACGCGGCAGCGGAGGTCGCGCGCGTCCAGGCGGACAGTGTCGTTCACCCGGTCTCCCACCTCGGCGTTCGCCTCCCAGGAGGCCTTGACGAAGGTGCCGATGCCGCCGTTCCAGAGGAGGTCGACGGGTGCCGCGAGGACGGCGCGGATCAGCTCGGCCGGCGTCAGCGCCTCCGCCTCGACGCCCAGCCGCTCGCGGGCCTCCGGCGAGAGCGGGATCGACTTCGCGGTCCGCGGGAACACGCCGCCCCCGGCGGAGATGGCGGCCGAGTCGTAGTCGGCCCACGACGAGCGCGGCAGGTCGAAGAGGCGCTTGCGCTCGTGCCAGCTCGCCTCGGGATCGGGATCCGGGTCGAGGAAGACGTGCTCGTGGTTGAAGGCGGCGACGAGCTTCAAGCGCTGCGAGAGGAGCATCCCGTTGCCGAAGACGTCGCCCGCCATGTCGCCGATGCCGACGGCCGTGATCTCGGCGGTGCCCACGTCGACTCCGAGCTCGCGGAAGTGCCGCTTGACCGACTCCCAGGCGCCGCGGGCGGTGATGCCCATCCCCTTGTGGTCGTAGCCGGCCGAACCGCCCGAGGCGAAGGCGTCTCCCAGCCAGAAGCCGTACTCGGCCGCGATGCCGTTGGCGACGTCCGAGAGGGTCGCCGTGCCCTTGTCCGCCGCGACGACGAGGTACGGGTCGTCGGGGTCGTAGCGGACGACGTCCGGGGGCCAGACCGTCTCGCCGCCGACGATGTTGTCGGTGAGGTCGAGCAGGCCGCAGACGAACGTCCGGTAGCACTCGACGACCTCCTCCCGCAGCGCGTCGCGCTCGGCGGGCGGGCGCTTGACCACGAACCCGCCCTTCGCCCCGACGGGGACGATGACGGCGTTCTTCACCATCTGCGCTTTCATCAGGCCGAGCACCTCGGTGCGGAAGTCCTCGCGGCGGTCGGACCAGCGGATGCCGCCGCGCGCGACGCGGCCGCCTCGCAGGTGCACGCCCTCGGTGCGAGGCGAGTAGACCCAGATCTCGAAGAGCGGCCGCGGCCGCGGCAGGCCCGGCACCCGCTCCGGGTCGAGCTTGAAGGAGAGGTACTGCTTCGGCCGCCCGGCCTCGTCGCGCTGGAAGTAGTTCGTCCGCAGGGTCGCCTGGACGAGGCCGAGGAAGCTGCGCAGGATGCGGTCCTCGTCGAGGCTTGCCACGCCGTCGATCTCCTCCTCGATCCGGCCGGCAAGCTCGGCGGCCGGGCCTTCCCGCTCGCTCTCTCCCTCCGGGTCGAAGCGGAGGCGGAAGAGCTCGACGAGGTCGCGGACGATCGGAGCGTGGCCGGCGAGCGTCTCCTCCATGTAGGCCTGGCTGAACGCAGTACCGGTCTGCCGCAGGTAGCGCGCGTAGGCGCGAATCACGGCGATCTCGCGCCACGTGAGCCCGGCGCCCAGCACGAGGCGGTTGAAGCCGTCGTTCTCGATCTCCCCGCGGAAGGCCTGGGCGAACGAGTCCTTGAAGGGCTCGCCGACCTGCTCGAGGTCGAGGCCGCCGTCAGCGTACGTGAGGCCGAAGTCGTAGATCCAGGCGGGGCTGCCGGTGCCGCGCCCGATCTCGTACGGGCGCTCGTCGTAGACCGTCACGCCCATGTCCTCGAGGAGGGGGAGGACGTCGGAGAGGAGGATCGGCTGGCCGGAGCGGAGGAGCTTCAGGCAGAAGAAGCTCTCCGAGGCCTCGAGCGGGCGGTAGAGGCTCAGGGCGAGATCGCCGTGGGGGTCGAGGCGCTCCATCCGCTCGACGTCGCGGACGGCGGCGGCCGGCGTGAAGTCGTCCCGATAGCCCGGCGGGAACGCCTCTCCGTAGAGCGCCAGCAGCTCGGTTCCGCGCTCCTCGCCCAGCTCGGACACGAGCGCGTCGCCGAGGTCGTCCGCCCACGTGCGCGTCGCCTCCGCGATGCGCTGCTCGATCTCGCCGACGTCGAAGTCGGCCGTCTGGCCGGGCTCCGTGTAGATCACGTAGTGGAGCCGCGCCAGGACGGACTCGGAGAGGCGCGTCGTGTAGTTGGCGCTGATCCCGTTGAAGGCCTCCTGGAGGATCTCCTGGATCCGGCGGCGGACCTCCGTGTTGAAGCGGTCGCGGGGGACGAAGACGAGACACGAGAGGAAGCGTCCGAAGGTGTCACGGCGGACGAAGAGCCGCACCTGCTGCCGCTCGCCGAGCCGGACGATGCCCATGGCGATCTCGAAGAGCTCGTCCTCCGAGATCTGGAAGAGCTCGTCGCGCGGATACGACTCGAGGATCTCCAGGAGCGCCTTGTCGTCGTGGCTTCCGGGCGGGAGCCCCGACCGCTCGCGGACCTTGCGGACCTTGCGGCGCAGGAGCGGGATCTCGTGCGGGCTGGCGCTGTAGGCCGTCGACGTGTAGAGGCCGAGGAAGCGGCGCTCCCCGACGACCTCGCCCGCCGCGTCGAACCGCTTCACGCCCACGTAGTCGAGGTAGGACAGCCGGTGCACGGTCGCGCGCGAGTTCGCCTTCGTGAGCACGAGGAGCTCCTTCGCGCGCGCGAGATCGCGTGCCTCCGGGTGCAGGTGCACCAGACCGTCGCGGCCCTCCCCGTCGGTGTCCCGGAGGATCCCCAGGCCCGTCCCCGGCACGCGGCGCAGCGCCGCCTGGCCGTCGTCCTCGAGCAGGTCGTACTCCCGATAGCCGAGGAACGTGAAGTGGTCGTCGACGATCCACTCGAGGAGCGCCTTGGACTCGGCGAGCTCCTCGGGGTCGATGGGCGGTGGGCTCTCCTCGAGCTCGGCGACGATCTCCGCTGCCCTTCCGCGCATGCCCCGCCAGTCCTCGACTGCCGCCCGGACGTCGCCGAGGATCTGCTCCAGGCCGGAGCGGATCGCGTCGACGTGCTCGCGGGCGGTGTCGCGGTCGACCTCGACGTGGATGAACGACTCGAGCGTCCCGTCGTCGACCGGCGCGTCGTGCGGCAGCACCTCGAGCAGGGTTCCGTCCTCGGCGCGCCGGACGCGCAGCACCGGATGGACGATCAGGTGAACGCGCCGCCCGGTGCGTGTCAGCTCCATGCTCACCGAGTCGACGAGGAACGGCATGTCGTCGTTCACGATCTCCACGACGGTGTGCGTCGAGCTCCAGCCGTGCTCCTCGAGCTGCGGCGTGTAGACCCGCACCTTCGCCTCGCCCGGAGCGCGCCGGGAGCCGAAGTTCCAGAGCGCGAGCGCCGCGCCGTAGAGGTCGTGCGCGTCCCGCTCGAGCAGGTCCTCGGCCGCGACCGAGCCGTAGTAGAGGCGGAGGAGCGTCTCGAGCCGCGCGGCCTGCTCCTCGGGGAGCTTCGACCGCGCCTCCTCGACGACCTTCTCGATCAGCCGGCGCTTCGCCTCGGCGGGCTTCAGGGTCACGGGACCATTCTCCTCCTCCCGCTCTCCACCCGACGAGTTCTAGTCGAATCGCGGCTCCCCCGCCGCTCTCAGGAGGGCTCGAGAGGGTCGACGCCGTCGTGGTTCTGGTCGCCGCGCCGTACGCGGCGAGGGGGAGAGCGGCGCGGCTCACCGGCCGTCGCCGTCGGACCCGTGGCCGGAGCTCGACGAGCCCGGGCCGGAGTTGTCGGGGCCCGACGAGCCGGAGCGGTCGCCGTGACCGCCGCGGTCGTCGTCGGCGCGGCCGTCGTCGTCGCGGCCCGGACCGGGGCCGCTGCTGTCGGCCGGCGCCGCACCCGTGCAGCGCGGGTCGTTCGCGTTCTCGGCCTCGTCGCAGGGGCCGCTCACGTCGACGCCGTCCTCGACGGTGGTCGTGCCCGTCTCCACGGTGGTCGTGCCCGTCTCGACGGTCGTGCCGGCCTCCGTGCTCGTCCCGGTGTCGAGCGTGGTCGTGCCCGAGGCGGGCAGCGGAGCCGGATCGGGGTCGTCCGCCCCGCCGGTCGCCGCCAGGGCCACGCCGACGCTGAACGCGACGACGAGCACCGGCAGCAGAAGGAGCTTCAGAGCGGTGGACATGAGCCTCCTTTCGTCTCGGATGGCATTCCTCCGAGGCTAGAAAGGGCCGGCCCAAGCGCGCCCCCGGGCGGGGTGAAGAGTGCGGGGGCGGAGGGTAAAGAGTCGGTAGGAAGCGGCGGCGGGCCTAGTCGTCGTCGCCCGAGCCCTTGCCGCTCGAGTCGTCGTCCGAGCCCGAGCCGCTGCCACTCGAGTCGTCGGAGCCGGATCCGGGGCCGCTCGAGTCGTCCTCCGCCTCGACCAGGCGTGGGTCGCAGTCGGGATCGAGCCGGTGGTCCGGGTCGTCGCACTTGCCGGGCAGGTCGTCGAGCGGGTCGTCGCGATCGTCGTCGTCGCGCTCCTCGGTGGTGGTCGGCGCAGTGGTGGTCTCGCGCTCGGTCGTCGTCGTCGCCACGGGCCTGGCGATCTGCTGGGACGGCACGGAGACCACGGCGGGAACCGCGGCGAGCGGGCCTGCGGAGGTGAGGTAGACGGCGAGCGCCAGCCCGGCCGGAAGGGCCAGTCCGAAGGCGGCGAGCAGAAGGGCGCGGGCGCGATTCACGGCTTCGACGCTAGCAGGGCCATCCTTCAGAAACGGTTGGGCGAGGGTGAGGAATCGCCAGGCGCAGCCGGGAACCACGCTCGCACCCGCGTCCCCGGGCCGTCGAGGAGCTCGGCTTCGCCCTCCCACCGCTCGGCGAGCTCGGCCACGATCGCCAGCCCGAGCCCGGTGCCGGGCGCTGCCCGGCGACCCTCGGAGCCGCGGTAGAAGCGGTCGAACACGCGCTCCCGCTCGTCGGGCGGGATGCCGGGGCCGTCGTCGGCGACGACGAGCGCCGGCCGGCCGTTCGCGCTGTCCGTGGCCACGGTGATCCGCGTGCCCGACGGCGTATAGCGGATGGCGTTCTCGATCAGGTTGTCGAGGATGTGCGCGAGGTCGGAGGGCGCGGCCCAGGCGCGGCCGCCGGCGCCGTCGGCGAGGGCGAGCTCGTGCCCGGAGCCTGCCGCGGGCTCCTCCCACCGCCGGGCGGCGGCGCGGGCCACCTCCCCCAGGTCGACCGCCTCGCCGGTCTCTTCCTGCGAGGAGGCGCGTGCGAGCGCGAGCAGGTCGTCGACGAGCGCGCTCAGGCGGTCGAGCTCGGCCTCCGCCTTCGCTGCCTGTTCCGCGGCCGTCCCGCCTTCCGCCCGGATCGCCTCCAGCCGGAGCTTCAGCCCGGTGAGCGGCGTCCGCAGCTGGTGGGACGCGTTGGCGACGAAGTCCCGCTGGGCGCCGAGATTCGCGGCGAGCGCGCCCGCCATGCGGTTGAACGAGCGGCCGAGCTCGTCGATCTCCCGCGGTCCCTCCGGCTCGACACGCGCACCGAGATCGCCGCGCCCGAGCCGTCCGGCCACCGCGCGCAGCTTCTCGAGCGGCTGGGCCACCGAGCCGGCGAGGATCCAGGCGAGGACGAGCCCGGCGGCCACGACCGCGAGCCCGATCAGCCCCAGACGGAGCCAGCTCGAGCGCACGCTGGCGTCGACCTCGCCCATGGGTGCGGAGACCCGCAACGCTCCGACGACCTGGCCGTCGTTCGCCACCGGAACCGTGACGAGGAGCAGGTCCTCGTCCAGCGTGTCGCTTCGGCGCTGGCGGACGTCCACCACTCCCTGGAAGAGCGCCGCCTCGAGCTCCGGCCGGTCGGCCGTGGCGTACTGCTCGCCCGCCGCGGCCGTGCCGGCACTGTCGGCGAGCACCTGCCCGTCCCGGTCGACGACGAGCGTCCGGCCGCGCTCCGCGACGGTCGCCTCTGCGGCGATCAGGTTCAGCCGCTCGCGCACACGCCCGGGCCGCGCGTTTCCCTGCGCGACCAGGTCGGAGACGCGGGCCGCGAGGACGGCCGTGCTCGCGAGGACGTCCGCTTCGAGCTCGGAGGTGGCCCGCCGATCGACGTTGAGGGCGAGCGGCACCGCCAATGCGATCACCACCGCCGCCAGGAGGTAGGCGGCGGCGAGGACGAGCCGGGCGCGGAAGCTCACTTCTCGGGCTCGTCGGCCGGGTCGAAGCGGAAGCCGACCCCGCGGACGGTGTGTATGTAGCGCGGAGCGGCGGGGTCGTCGCCGAGCTTCTTGCGCAGGGCGCTCACGTGGACGTCGAGCGTCTTCGTGGAGCCGAACCAGGCCGGGTCCCAGACCTCGTGCACGAGCTCCTGGCGGCGCACGAGCTTGCCGGAGCGCTCGAGCAGGACGCGGAGCAGCTCGTACTCCTTGACGGTGAGCTCGAGCGGCTCGCCGTCCTTGGTTGCCGTGTGGGTCTCGAGGTTCATGCGGACGCCGCCCGCTTCGAGCACCGTGTCGCCTGCCGGTTCGGACGGCTCGTCCCCGGCACGCCGCAGCACCGCCCGCAGGCGAGCAGTGAGCTCGGCGGCGCTGAACGGCTTCGTCACGTAGTCGTCGGCGCCGAGCTCGAGCCCGAGCACGCGGTCGACCTCCTCGCCGCGCGCGGTGAGCATCACGACCGGCGTCCGGGAGGTCTCGCGGATCTGCCGCAGGAGATCGCGCCCGTCACCGTCGGGCAGCATGACGTCGAGGAGGACGAGGTCAGGTCCCCGGTTCCGGAAGAGCTCCATGCCCTCTTCGGCCGTCCCGGCGACCAGCGTGTCGAACCCCTCACGCGCGAGCGCCGCGGCGAGCGGCTCGGAGATCGCCTCCTCGTCCTCGATCAGCAGGATCGTGCGCCTGGTCATAGGCGAGTCTCTGGCCTACGACCTTGGGGAGGGTGTGTGAGGGAACCGGGAGGTTCCTTCACTGCATCAAAGAAGGGGGCACGTGGGGGAAACATGGTTTCACCCACGGGAGCGAGCCAGAGGCGAGCGACGCATGTGGACTTAAGTAGCAAACCGTGGAAAATGGAGGAGATTCAGGCTGCGGCGCAAATCCACCGGCACGCATACGAACAGGAGTGAGACGCCATGAAGCTCCGCCGCCTCCTTCCGGGCTCCTCGGTCGCCGACGAGCCCGCGATCGGCCACGCCGACCCGGACGAGATCGCCCAGCCCGAGGATCCCGACTGGGACCTGCTGCGAGAGATCGACCGCTTGCGCAGCGCGAACTCGGGACTGTCGGCCGAGGTCGAGCGCCAGACCCAGATCGGGCAGGACTACGCGCGTGCCTCCAGCGAGCAGCGCTTCCGCGCCGAGGAGCTCGAGCGCGAGAACGCGATCGCACACGCGAACTCCCAGCTCCTCGAGCGCCGAGTCGCTCAGTCGGAGGAGCGGGCGATCGAGCTGGACGAGCTCGTCGAGGCGCTGCGCGCCCAGCGCGACCGGCTGCAGACGTACTACGAGCAGCAGAAGGATCGCGCCGACCGGGCTGAGGCGGCGGCGGCCGCGATGCGCGAGGCGGCCGGCGAAGTCCTCAGCGCGAACGACCGCAACACGCACGCGCTCGTCGGCACGCGCGGGCTCGCGCGCGCCAAGGTCGAGTACGCCGACGCGCTCGAGAAGCTGAGGCGCTCGCTGCGCGCCGACGCCGGCAAGGACCATCTCTCGGCCGACGTGGCGACCGACGTCCGGCGCTACTTCACGATCTCCGACCTGACCGCCGAGCAGAAGGCGAGCCTGCAGGACTCGATCCTCCGGGCGCTCGGGCCCGAGCAGGCCCCTCGCCGGGACTAAAGCCCTCCTGAAGCCGAGAACGGCCCGCCGCGGGCGACGGGCCGTTCCACGCGCGGCCGGCTAGGGAGCGGTCAGGACGTTCGCCGCACCCTGCGTCACGGTGGTCGTGAACCGCCAGTCCGCCGCCGCGTCGTTCGCGTCGGCTCCGTCCGGGATCCGGCTCAGCGACCCGTCCACGGTGTTCGAGTCGGCCACCGTGTCCGGGAGCATCGTCCCCTCGACGAGGTCGTACGTCGCACCGCCGATGGTCGCGGCCCGAATCGCTCCCTCGTAGGAGAGCGCGTCGAGAAGCGCGGCCGGCTCGGTGTCGACGAGGGCCACCCCGTCCGGCGCCCCGTTCTGGGCGTCGAAGGTGACGACCAGGTAGGCGCCGGGCTCGAGCGTGCCGGTCAGCGCCTCGCGGCCGTACTCCTCGGAGTCGCCGCCGTCCACGAAGACGAGCGCGATCCCGCTGAGGTCGGCCGCCTCGTCGCCCACGTTCTTGAGCTCGACGAACCCGCCCGTGTCCGCACCGACCTGGTCGTAGTCGATCTCGTTGACGACGAGCTTGGCGCCGTCCCCGGGCGGTGGCGGCGGCGGCGGCTCCCCGCCGGCGACGCAACGGAAGAGAACGGTGTCCTCGCCTGCGAAGTCGAGCTCCACGGTCCCGGGCCCGCCGTCCTCCGCCGTGCAGGCGATGCCGTCGAGGTCGTCGAGCTTCGTCATGCCGGGGCCGGGGTCGCCCTTCGGCCCGGCCGGCCCTGCCGGTCCCGCCGGCCCGGCGACGTTCCACGAGACCGCCTGCTCCTTCGCCCGGCATCTCGACGGGTCCGCGACGATCCGTACCCAGCCGCCGTTGGGGTGGCGACAGGCCTGGATGACCTCCTCGGCCTGCTCGTCCGCTGCCCCGACCGCGAGAGCGGTGCCGGCGATCGCCGCCGCTGCGCACCCTGCGAGCAGCGTGGCCAGCGCGCGCTTGCGTGTGATCCTCATGAGCCTCCTTCCGATCGACGTGACCGCCAGGGGATATCGCCGCCGCACGAGGCCGTGCCAGTGGCCGGGCGGGCCGTGTCCTCCGCGAGGCCGCATGGCTGCCCGGCCTGTGGAGGGAGCGGCCGCCTCTCGTGACGTTTTCGCGCGGTCTAGCGCGTGACCGCCCGGCGGTAGCGCCAGACGGAGAGCCCGCCGAAGACGGCGATGATCACGAAGCACCAGACGACGGCGCCCCAGACGTCGTTGCCCGCGGGCGTGCCGAGGAAGAGGGCACGCGCGGCGTCGACCATGGTCGTGAACGGGTTCACCTCGGCGATCGGCTCGAGCCAGTCGGGCATCGTTTCGGGCGGGACGAACGCCGACGAGACGAACGTGACCGGGAAGAGGATCGTGAACCCGTAGGCGTTCGAGGCCTCGGGCGACGACGCGGTCAGGCCGATGAACGCGAACACCCACGAGAAGGCGTAGCCGATCAGGAGCAGCAAGGCGATTCCGGCGAGGATCTCCGGGATGCTCGTGGCGAAGCGGAAGCCGACCGCGATGCCGACGGCGAGCATGACCACGAGCTGGATCACGTTCGTGCCCACGTCGGCCAGGATCCGCCCCGTGAGCACGGCCGGCCCCCACATGGGCAGGGAGCGGAAGCGGTCGATCAGCCCCTTCTTCAGATCCTCCGCGAGGCCCAGGGCGGTGACGAAGCCGCCGAAGACCATCGACTGGACGATGATCCCCGGTATCAGGAAGTCGACGTAGTCGAGGCCGGGCGTCTCGATCGCGCCCCCGAAGACGTAGACGAACAGGAGCACGAACATGATCGGCTGGATGGTGAAGCCGACCAGGAGATCGGGCTGGCGGCGGATACGCAGGAGGCTCCGCTTCGCGAGGACGGTCGTGTCGGAGGCCGCGTACGCGAGCGCCCTCATCGCCGAGCTTCCTCCGCAGGCTGCTCCTCTGCCTCGGGCTCGGCCGCATGGCCGGTCAGCTTGAGGAAGACGTCGTCGAGCGTCGGCCGGCGCACGGCGATGTCGTCGATGTCCACGCCCGCCTCGTCGAGCCGCCTGACGGCATCGGCGATCGCCCCTCGCATCGTGAGGAGCGGGACGCGCAGCAGGCCGTCCTCGCAGGCCGGCTCCTCCTCGGAGATCGGCCTGAGCGCGGCGATCGCCTGGTCGCGGCTGCCGCGGGCGCCGAGGCGGATCTCCAGCCGCTCGCCGCCCACCTGGCCCTTGAGCTCGTCGGGAGAACCCTCCGCGATCACGACGCCGTGGTCGATCACGGCGATCCGGCCGGCGAGGCGGTCGGCCTCGTCCAGGTACTGCGTGGTGAGGAGGACCGTAGTGCCCTGCCCTACGAGCGCCTCGATCGCCTCCCAGAGGGCGATCCGGCTGCGCAGGTCGAGGCCGGTCGTCGGCTCGTCGAGGAAGAGGATCGGTGGACGGGCGACGAGGGCGGCCGCGAGGTCGAGGCGGCGCCGCATGCCTCCTGAGTAGGTGCGCACGAGCCGCTCGGCCGCGTCCTCGAGGCCGAAGTCGTGGAGGAGCTCGTGGGCGCGCGCGCGAGAGGCCTGTCGCCCGAGGTGGTAGAGCCGGCCGACCAGCTCGAGGTTCTCGAAGCCGGAGAGGTTCTCGTCGACGGCCGCGTACTGGCCCGCGAGTCCGATCTGCTCCCGGAGCCGCGCCGCGTCGCCGACTACGTCGAAGCCGGCGACCCGTGCGGAGCCTCCGTCAGGCTCGATGAGCGTCGTCAGGATTCGCACGGCGGTCGTCTTCCCGGCGCCGTTCGGCCCGAGCAGGCCGAAGACGCTCCCGGCCCGGACATGGAGGTCGACGCCCCGCAACGCGTGGACGTCGCCATAGCTCTTGCGCAGCCCCCGGGCCTCGATCGCAGCCTCGCCCCCCGCCATGCCGCGCACGCTACCGAAGGCGGTGGGGCTACGAGGAGCGGATCTCGTTCGCGACGCGGGCGATCTTGCCCGCGTACTTCTTGTCCGCCGCCCACGTCCCCGCGAGCCCTTTGAGCGTGGGCGCGATCCCACGGCGGTCGTCGGGCAGGGGCCGCACCTCGAGCGCCTCCGCGATCAGCTCGCTCTGGGCCGCGTTCTCGCTCCCCTTCGGGAGCGCGTAGGCGAGCAGCCGCCCCACGTGCGCGCGGACGGCCTTCTCCCAGGAGGAGAAGGAGATGCCCGCGCCGGGCTCCCCGGTCACACCGATCCCGGCCGGGTTGCGTCGGGGCACCTGCGACCAGAACGAGGTGAGGTTCCCCGTCTCGAGCACCATCTGGCTGACGACGAGCAACGGGTCGAGGCCGGCGGCCTGCGCGGTGGAGACGTACCGCTTGAGGATGCCGCGGACGTTGGCGTCGCTGTAGCCGCCGTGGTCCCGCGCGAGCATGTGGCGCTCGAGCTGCTCGCGGGTCGCGCGCGGCGCCGCCAGGAGCTTCGTGCGCGCGGTCACGGGACCGGTCTCCACCGGCGGCTCCGGGGGCTTGGGCGGCTTGGGCGGCGGCTCGCCGGAGAAGATCTGCTCGAGGCGCTTGACCGCGTCTTTCCAGGCCTTCGGGATCTTGCGCGGCACGCTGCGCGGGCGCTCCTCTTTCTTCTCGCCGGCGCGGCGCCACTCGACCCAGTCCAGGAAGGACTGCTGCGGCCCCATCAGGTTGACCATCCGCTCCATGCGGGCCGTCGCCTCGTGGGCGCTCTCAGGAATCGGCTTCGGGAGCCCCTTCGGCCGGGACCCCCGCTCTCCGCCCTCGGCGAGCCGCCAGAAGACGAAGTCGAGCAGCCAGTCCGGCGTCTCGTCCTTCACCGGCACGCGCGGGCGGGCTCCCGCCTTCCACGGGGGCGGCCTCAGGTCGACCCAGTCCAGGAGGTTCGGGCCCGGGCAGTCCGAGCCGGTGAAGAACTGGTGCGGCTTGACGAGCGGCCCAGCGCCCTTCTTCTGCCATAGGCGAATGACGTCCGCGAGGGTCTGCAGCGACTCGTCGGTAGGCGCCTTGTCGCCCGTTCCGGCCATGAAGACGACCGCGGCGAACGTTCGGTTCGAGGTCTCGTCGCCGTTGGCACCGGTCTGGACGCCGAAGCCGCGCAGGGTGAACGCCTTCCCGTGCGGGCAGACGGCGTGGTTGTAGGCGATGTCGGCGCCGCCGTTGGTGGCGCCCAGCCCGCCCGGCGCCATGTGCGTCGCCTGAACGCTGCGGAGGAGCTCGGAGCAACCCTCGTGCGATTTTGCGGCCTTGGGGCTGCCGAACCAGTGGACGGCGACCCCGGAGAGCTCCGAGGGCGCGCGCTTCGTCACCGACTTCGGCCGCTTCGCCCCCCAGCGCTCACGGGTCACGAACCTGACAGCCACGCCCCGAGGATCCTCCTGCGAGGCCGCCGCGTCAAGCTCAGCGCTGTGTGCGGGCGACCACGAGCAGGTACTCGTACACGTACTCGGCCGGGCCCTCGGGCGCGCCCCGGTTCTCACGTGTCACGAACTCGGCGGCCTCCCGCCCGAGCGCCGCGGCGCGGTCGGGCTGGTCGGCGAGCAAGGCCTGCAGGGCGATCACGGGCCCGAAGGTTTCCTTGAAGAGGTCGAGATACGCGAGTGGGCTCGCGGCCCTCTCGACATACGTGTCCCGCGTCATGCGGAGGGACTCGACCCGATCGCCGAAGAGCTTGCGCACGTGCTCTTCGCTCCCCCACATGATCGGCGGAAGCGCTTCCGGCGGCGGCGGAGGCGCGTACCGCCCGAACAGCTCGAAGAACGTCGCCGCCAGGCCTTCGGGGGTGAAGGCGAGCAGCCCGATCGTGCCCCCGGGCCGGCAGGCGCGCACGAGCTCGTCCGCGGCTGCCTGGTGATTGGGAGCGAACATCGCTCCGAACGAGGAGGTGACGACGTCGAACTCGCCGTCACGGAAGGGCAGCGCCTCAGCGTCGGCCTCCACCCACTCGAGCTCCACGCCCCGGGCGCGGGCCTCGCGGCGGCCGGCCTCGAAGTTCTCGGGCGTGAGGTCCGAGGCGACGACGTCGGCGCCGGCCTCTGCCGCGCGGATGGCGACGTTCCCCGTCCCGGCGGCGACGTCGAGCACGCGCTGGCCCGCCGAGACTCCGCAGGCCGTCACGAGCACGGGCCCAAGCTCCCACACCGTCTCCTTGGCGAACCTGTGATAGTCGCCGAGCGCCCACATGGCCCGCTCGGCGGCCTTGTGCTCCCGGTTCAGATCCGTCACCGATGCCCGCTGAGCAGCCATGCGTCCTCCCATCTCCTCGATCCTGGCGAGAGCCGCAACTTCGTTCATGAGCCGACTCCCCATGCCGCGACGGTAGTTCCGGAGGGACGCGGCGACTTCGCCAGGACCGGCCATCTTCGCCGGGCCCGCCGTGGCCAGGATCGGCTATGTCTCGTTCAAGCCCGCCCTCACGGCCCACGCTGCCGCCGCGGTCCTCGAGGGCACGTCGAGCTTCCGCAGGATGTTGGTGACGTGCCGGTGGACCGTGTGCTCGCTCACGACCAGCCGCTCGGCGATCTGGCGGTTCGTGAGCCCCTCGGCGAGCAGGCCGACGACGTCGCGCTCGCGCGGCGTCAGCGTCGGGAGAGCGAGATCGCCGCCCGCCGGCTGGAGGACTCGTCGTGCCCGCTCGGCCTCCGCGGCAGCCCCCAGCGTGCGCAAGGCGTTCAGCGCCTTCGAGGCCTCGCGCTCGGCGTCATCGGTGCGACCGAGCGCGAGCAGGCTCGTGGCCAGCTCGATCCTGGCCAGGGCGGCCTCGAACGGCGCGCCGCTCTCGTCGAAGCAGTCGACGGCGTCCTCGAGCAGCGTTCGGGCACGGGCGTGAGCCCCGCGGGCGGCCGCCAGCATCCCGTCGGCCAGGTCGGCCGACGCACGCAAGGGCGGCGTGCCGACCAGCTGCTCGAACCCTCGCAGGGCGTCTACGGCGAGCGCGGCCTCATCCAGCTCGCCGCGCGCGATCCTCGCTCGCGCGAGCAGCTCGAGGACCGGGAAGCGGTCGAGGGCCCTCTGGTCGAGCTGCCGGCGCAGCACTCTTTCGAGCAGCTCGACCGCGCGGAGCGACTCCCCGCGGTCGAGGGCCAGGCGCGCGCGGCCGAGTTGCTCCGAGCGGGACGTGCCCACCCGGTCCAGGAGAAGCTCGGCCTCCGCTGCCTTGCCCTGACGGCGCCTGAGCTCGGCGAGACTCACGAGCGGGCCTCCCGACCAGGCTGGACGGGAGCGCGAGAAGTCGTCGATCGAAGCTGTCAAGACCACCTCCGCGTCCGCCCACCTGCCGCGCCAGAGGTCGACCGCCCCGTACTCGGCTCGGCAGAAGGCGAGCATGTAGCGGCTCCCGTAGCGCTCTGCGAACTCGGCGATGCGGTCGCACCATTCGAAGGCCCTGCGGTAGTCGCGCACGGCCGTGCAGGCGGAGACGAGGATGCAGCACGCCCAGGCCCCGGAGATGGGAATCGTCGCCTCGCGCTCCAGCGCGGTCGCGGTCGCCTCGTCGAGGTGGCGCATGCCCTCCTCCACCTGCGCGCAGGCGACGAGGGCGGCGCCGTCGAGCGCGAGCCCGAGCATCTCCAGGTCGGCCACGCCGAACCGGCGTCCGAGCTCCGCGGCGACGGCGGCCTGCTCGCGGGCCGCGGCTGTGTCGCCGTTCGCATGGGCGACGTAGCCCTCGTGGAAGGCGAGCCAGCCGTGGTCCGGCCCGGGCTCGAGCGGCTCGAGGAGGCGACGGGCGCGCTGGAACCAGCCGCTCGCCACGGCCCAGGCGCCGTGGAAGTCGAGCTGATCGGCGGCGAGCCACGTGGCCATGCGAGCGGCGCCGGCCGGGTCGCCGCTCCTTCGGTACAGGCGGTAGGCGCGCTCACGCGCCTCGAACACCGTCTCGGCCTCGTCGAGCCACCACGCCGCCCAGCTCAGGCCCTCGAAGGCCTCCGGCGTCTCCGCATCCGCGAGCGCCTTCCGGAAGGACGCCCTCGCGGCGTCCCACCGCCCTTCGTGGAGCTCGGCCCAACCGAGATGGAGCGGGTCAGTGGGGGAATGCGGCGGTGTCTTCGCCACGGGCCGCATTCTCGGGCCTTGGGCGCGCGGGGGCCAGTCCGCCGTTTGGCCGGAGGGCAGCGCGTGCAAACACGAGAGCCGAGCGAGGCCTCGGAGGCCCCGCCCGGCTCTCGGATGACCCGGTCAGCGCCCGCAGGCTACTCGCGGGTTGTAGTCGGCGAAGAGCCCGGACGGGTTCGGCTTCCAGATCCAGGCGTGGAGCTCGTAGAAGGGATCGAGCCCGTAGCGGTTCGGCGCCGCGATCAGGTTGAACCGCTGCCCGAAGAGCGTGGGCGGCTTCCGGTGCGTCGCGTCCCAGGCCTCCTGGAAGACGATGTACTCGAGGGCGACGAGCTCGAGGCCGCCGGTCCCGGTCGGCTCGTAGACGACCGCCTCGGGCCGCGCCGGGTAGAGCACGGAGTCGCCGACGAGGTCTCCGTTGACGTAGTGGACCCCCATCGCGCCCTTGCGTGGGTCTTCGATGCAGGCGATGCCCTCGGCGTCGCGGAACTCCGCGTAGCCGGCGGCCTCTGCCGTGGAGACGTCCAGGAAGCCGGCGGTGCCGAAGTGGGCGGGCAGGAGCTGGAGCGTCAGGCTTCCGCGCTCGCGGTCGCGATCGCCGCCGCCGCGCCCCGCAGCCGCGGTAAGCGCGAGCGTCCCGGCCGCGAGCACCGCGGTCAGGGCAGCCACGATCAGGTACTTGCGGTTCATGGTCGATCCTCCTCGTTCGGTGGTCAGGCGGTGGTCGGGGTCGGGTCGGGGCGAACGACGAGCGTGGCCGGAACGGGAACGATCTCGTCAACCGGCAGGAAGGCGCGCGAGCCGTGCTCGCGAATCGCCTCCGGGCTCTCGGCCTCGTAGAAGCAGACGGTCCCGACCTTGCCGTCCTCCTCGCCGAGCGCGTAGGTCCTGATCCAGCGGACCTTGTCGGGCATCTCCTCGTTGCCGACGCGGGCCGAGCGACCAGCGGCCTCCTCGAGGTCCGCCGCGGTGTCCCACCCCGAGCGGCGCAGGATGGCGTAGAGCTGCATGGCTCCCACTCCTTTCGTCGAAGTGGAGCCAGGCTAGGCGGCGGGTCTTCCCGGAACCTTCCTCGCGGCTTCCTCGACGCGGGCCGCGGCGAGGGGCTGCCCGGCGCGCGCGAAGCCGGCGGCGGCCTCGGTGAGCAGGCGCGCAGCGTCCTCGTGTGCGCCCTGCGCGAGGGCCAGCTCGGCGCGCGCCTCGGCGGCGGCCGCCGGCCAGGGCCCGCCCGGCCAGAGCAGGGCGGTGCGCTCCACGGCGTCGAGGTAGGCGCGCGAACGCTCCAGGCGTCCGGCCCGGGCGCAGGCGATCGCCCCGGCCACCCAGAACCCGATCGGGCAGAAGGGGCAGCGGGGCCGGATGTCGAGCAGGCCCTCCGCCTCGTCCACGAGCGCGAGCGCCTCCTCCGGATCGGCGGTCGCCCGGATCTTCGGCGCGAAGGCGAGGTAGAGGAGGTGGTCCGGGAGCGTCGACCCGCGGGCGAGCCCGATCGACTCGTCGAGCAGGCGAGCGGCCTCGTCGCCGGCGCCGTCTGCGAGCGTCGCCTCGGCGAGCCGGAGGCACGCGAGCGACTCGCCCGCATGTGTCCCGATCTCGCGCGAGATCTCGGCCGCCTCCCGGAGGTGCCCGGCGGCGATCTGCACGCGCCCGGCGAGCAGCTCGGCCTCGCCGAGCACCGTCGCCGCGAACGCATGGGCCCGCCGGGCGCCGGAGCGCTCCGCCGCGGCGAGGATCTCCCGTGCGGCCTCGGCGAGCTCGTCGTAGGGCTCGCCGCTCGTCAGCACCCACTCGGCGAGGCAGACGTGCGCGTCGAAGACGAGCGCGGCGGACTCGGAATGGCGGAGCGTCTCGACGAGGTCGCTCTGCACGCGCCCGCCCCAGTCGCCTTTCGAGTGCGCGAGGCAGGCGCGAAGCTGCGTCGCCTCCATCGTCTCCTGGACGAGCCCGGCCTCCCGCGCGAGCGGCAGCCCTTCCTCGATTCCCCGCTGCGCCGCTTCGAGGTCGCCGCGAAACCACGCGACGATGCCGCCGGTGACGGCGAGCCTGGCGCGGTCTGCCTTCGAGCGGGTCCTGACGCCGGCGAGGGTCGCCGTCGCCGCGGCCACGTCGCCGGCCGCCAGGAGCGCCCGCGCCTGCCTCGTCCGCAGCTCGGCCGCGCCCCGGGCGCCGGCGGCGATCGCCTCCTCGTAGGCCGTCGCCGCGGCGGGATCGCCGGTGGCGAAGAGGAGGTCCGCGCGCAGGGGAAGGAGCTCGCGACGGGCGGCCTCGTCCGCGTGCCGGAGCGCGGTCTCGGCGAAGCCGAGCGCGTCGGCGTAGGCGGCGACGTCACGCGCCGCGCGGGCGGCCCGCTCGAGCCAGGGAACCGCGTCGGCCGCGCGGTCGCCTTCCAGCAGCTGGTGGGCGACCCGTGCCGGCGGCGCGCCGGCCGCCTCCAGCAGCTCCGCGGCCTCGCGG
>JBOHAM010000007.1:0-10618 GCA_050697735.1 Gaiellaceae bacterium
GCGGGGAACCCGGTGCCGGTGGCCACGGTCGTGCTCGTCGCGCTGCTCGTCGTCTCGGGCCTTCAGCTCCTCCTCTTCGCCATGTGGTTCGACATGGAGTCGAACCGCGGGCTCTCGCACGGCGGCCTCCAGCAGGGCCGCCCGCTCGAGCTGCCGGCCGGCGCCCGCGTCGTCCTCGTCTACGACGGGGCGCAGGAACCGCTGCCGGCGACCGAGGCAGTCGCCTCGGTCGCACAGAACCGCTAGCCGGTCGCCCCAGGTAGGCGGGCCGGGACCGGGTAGGTTCCGCACGGCCTGCTCATGGATGTTTCGAGCGACGTCGTCACCCGGCCGACCCGAGATCTGAACGGCGACCCGACCCTCGCCCCTGGGCGTAGCGGTCGTGCGTCGGTCTGGGGCGGCGCCGCCTCGGTCGCGACGTTGGTGGCAGTCATGTCGTTCGCAACGGCCCTCGGCGTCGTCGACGGCCGCGGCCCCGGCGACACGTGGCACCGGCTGCTGGCGGTCTTTCTCGGGCTCGCGGTGGTCGCCGGCCTTACTGCCCTCACGGCCGCGCTCGTCATCGTGCGCTCGGAGCGTGTGCGGCCGAGGGAGCTCCCGCACCTCCTGATCGCGTTCTGGAGCGAGCGCGCCAGCGGTTGGAAGATGTTCCTGCTCGGAAGCCTGCTGACGCTGCCCGCGTTCGCGCTCTTCATGCCCACGCTCGGGGGCGACTCGGACTCGGCCCGGCTCGTCGCGTCGATCCTCTATGTCCAGGAGAACGGGGTCGACTACCTCCTCGAGACCCAGGAGGTCCTGCTCCCGCACCTCGTTCTCGGCCCGATCATGGCCGTGGGCAGCCTCCCCGGGGTGCAGGCGGTCGACGTGTTGTCCGTCTTGCTGCTTGGCGGCGCCGTCTCGTTCCTCGCCTGGCGCCTGACGCGGTCAGTCCTCGCCGCCGTGGCCGCGGCCCTCGCGCTCGCCTCGCTCCCGGAGATCCTCGAGCGTGCGTACCTCGTCCCGATGTATCCGACCATGCTCGCTCTGGGCCTCCTCGGCGTCTACCTCGCCCAGCGCGCGATCGTCGCGGAGACCCGGTCGGCCCGCTGGCGCACAGCGGTGCTCGCGGGCCTCTGCCTCGTGCTCTCCTTCGAGGCGCACCAGGTGGGCCAGCTCTTCCTCGTCGTCACCGCGCTCCTCGTCGTGACCGGCCGGCCGTCGGCGACGCTTCCGGGGCTGGGACGCGTCTACCTGGCCGTCGCCGTGCTCGCCGTCCCCCGTGTGGTCGTCAACCTGACCGAGGGCGGCTTTGACCAGTTCGCCAAGAACCGCGTGGACTTCTGGATCACGGAGGGCTACCTCCAGCCGATCCAGGCCGAGTTCTTCAACCTCCCCATTCGGGCCGGTCTTGCCGACTACCTGGAGGGCGCTCCCCGCGGCCTGTTCAATGCCTGGGACCCGCCCGGCCTCCTCGTGCTCGCGCTCGGCCTCGTGGGCATCCTCGTCATGAGCAGCAGGCTGCGCCGGTTCACCCTGGCGTGCGTGTGCCTCATGGTCGCCGTGGCGCTCTACCGACGGCTTCCCTTCTATCCGCGCTACTTCTCGCTCCTCCTCGTGGGCAGCGCGCTCGCCGCGGGCATCGCGTTCTCCGCGCACCCGCGGCTGAGCTCGAAGGCCGGGCGGGCCGTCGTCGGCCTGGCCCTCGCCGGCCTCGTCGTGAGCGCGGCGGTGAGCTACCGCGAGACGATCGAGAAGACGCAGGTCCTCGAGCGCGCGCTCGCGAGCAGCCCGTACGCGCGCTTCGCGAACGCGATCCCCCCGGGAGGCGGCGTCGTCGGAACGAGGTCGCAGTACCTCAACTCTGTCGCCACGGACATCCGCGCGTACGGGGGCCAGTTCCTCACCGAGCGCGAGTACGTCACGTTCCTGACCTGGCCGTCGGACCGCGCCGCCGTCAGGGTGATGCGCAGGCACGACGCGGAGTGGGTCTTCGTTCCGGCGAGGCCGTGGAAGTGGGTGTACAAGTACAACGACGTCTGGCTGATCCCCAACCACGGCAAGTCCGCCCGCTACCACCAGGAGGTCAGGGAGAGCCCCTTGTTCTGCCGGGTGATCTGGGCGAAAGGCGGCGAGGCGCTCTACAAGCTCGACCCGGCCGGCGCCGACGAGCCCGCCCCCGCCCGGGGCCCGCGGCGGTGCGAGCCGAGCATCGCGCCGGCGCGTCGATGATCGACTTCGCGATCGTCGGCCAACCCAAGTCGGGGACGACCGCGCTGGCCGAGTTTCTCGGCCGGCATCCGCAGATCTGCATGTCGTTCCCCAAGGAGCCCGTCTACTTCGCGACCGACCTGATCGAGGAGAGCGACGCCCTCTACGGGTCGAGGCAGTACTTCGAGTTCAGGACGGAGCAGGACTACGTCGCGCTGTTCGAGCACTGCGGCCCTGGACAGCTGCGCGGGGAAGCCTCGACGCCCTACCTCCTCTCGAAGCTCGCGGCCGCGAACATCGCGGCGGTCAACCCGAACGCGAAGATCATCGTCATGCTCCGCGAGCCGGTGTCGTTCCTGCACTCGCTCCACATGGAGTACGTGAACGAGACGATCGAGGACGAGCCCGATTTCGCTCGCGCGCTCGAGCTGGAGCCCCTGCGGAAAGGCGGGAGAGCTCTTCCGGCGCGCGTGCGCTGCCCCTCGTACCTCTTCTACCGCGAGCGGGCGAAGTACTCCGCCCAGCTCGCCCGCTACTACGCTGTGTTTCCGCGCGAGAACGTCCTCGTCATGACCATGGAGGAGTTCCGCCGGGACAACGAGGGGCACTACCGGACCGCACTCGGGCTGCTCGGCGTCGATGCGGATTACGCACCCGCCTTCGGCGTCGTCTACGCGAGTCGTGCGGCGCGCAGCAGGCGGCTCAACCAAGTGCTCAACACTCCCGCGTTCAAGCGCGCGCTCTTCAAGGCGCTCGGCGCGCGCAGGTACACGAACCTCCAGAAGCGCGTCGCCCGGCTCGTCATGAAGGAGCAGCCGCGCCCGGCGCTCGACCCGCAGCTCGAGGGGGAGCTCAGGAACGAGTTCGGCGCCGAGGTCGAGCGTGTGTCGGAGCTCGTCGGCCGGGATCTGCGGCCGGTCTGGAGCTATCGGGCCGGCTGACGCCCACGACCCGGCCTCAGCGAAGCCGCATCAGGCCCGTGCGCAGGGCGACGGCGCCGTATGCGACGCAGGCGGCCAGAGCGCTCGTCGCAACCCACGCGGCTCCCGGCGGCGCGGCGAGCGTTACCGCGCCGACCGCGACGGCGAGCGCGGTCGCTGCGACGGCCCGGGGCGGTACGAAGGACCCGGCCCGCGCCCAGACGAACGCGGCATGGGCGAGGAACGTGAGCGTGGCGGCGACCGCGACGCCCCAGGCCGCGCGAGAGGGGTTCGAGCCCTGCCCGCCGATCGCTGCCGCGGTGGCGACGAACGCGAGGCCGACGGCGCCCGTCGCGAGCGCCACCCTGAGCGTGCCGAGCGCGGTCTCGACGGCGACCAGCACCGAGTACAGGGTGACCGCCGCCGTCGCCAGCGCGAGCGGCGCGACGAGCAACCCGTCGACGGCGTAGGACGTGCCGAACACGAGCTCGAGTGCTTCGTCTCCGAGCGCCACGATCAGCGCCGTCGGGAGGGCCAGCAGCACGACCGCGTCGCCGACACCGCGGCGAATCGCGACTCGGACCGGCGCTGGGAGCTTCCCTTCAGGCGACTTCGACGCGGCCGAGAGCGCCGCCGCGACGGCTGGCATGACTACGAGCGGCGCGGAGCGGAGCAGGAAGAACGGGACGTGCGCGATCGCCGCGGCCGCCGCGTAGCGGCCGACGTCCGTGGCGGTTCCGACCCGCTTGAACGCCAGCAGGTCGATGCTGAGCAGCGCCGCGACGAGGGCGGCGACTCCCACGAGCGGCGCCGACGTCTGCAGCAGCGTGCGCGCCGTCGGGGCGGAACGCGACGAGGCTCGTCGCGAAGAGCTCTCGGTGCGACGTCTGCCGACTCTCCGCAGGGTCGCGAGCGCTCCGATCACCGGGGCGACGACGAAGCCGGCGACGGCGCCCGTCAAGCCGGCCACGAAGCCGCCGCCGATGATTGTCACGACCCGCGAGACCGCGTACCACGACTGGGCGAACGCCTGCCGTCCGTACCGGTGCATCCCGGTGAACCACGCGAGCAGCAGGGCCTGGAGACCGTAGGTCAGAGCTGCGCCCGCGCCGACGAGCAGCGGCACGGCGAGGGCGTCGTCGCCGAGGACCGCCGCCAGGGGAACCGCCGCGGCCGCCGCGAGCGCGGCCGTCCCGATGGATAGGGGAATCGTGGCCCGCCAGGCAGCGTCCATCGTCCGCTCCGCCGCCTCCGGGTCCGCCGCGATGGCGCGCGTGGCGGCCACCGGCACCCCGCGGGCGACGACGATGTTGACGAGCGTCGTGATCGCCACCACGACGCTGTAGCGGCCGAAGTCCGTCGGCCCGAGCTCGTGGGCGAGCCACACGGTGATCGCGTAGCCCGAGACGATGAACACGCCGCTCGTGATCGTCAGCAGCAGCATGCCGCGGGCGGGATTGCGGCGGGCTGTCGGGCGTCGCTCGCCCTCAGGAGGGAGCGCGAAGCCTGCGCCCGCGTCGGTCGGCTCGCTCACGAACGAACCTCGCCTAGCGAGAGGCCTGGGGGGCGAGGTAGCGCACGTTGTAGTCCCAGGTGCGCGCGATGCCCTCGCGCAGCTCCGTCGTCGGCGCCCAGCCGAGCGTCTCCCGGGCGAGCCCGATGTCGAGCCAGGAGCGGGCGACGTCGAAGCTCCGGTTGGGCTCGAGCACGAACTCGATGCCGGGAATGACCGCCTGGACGATCTCCGCGAGCTCTCCCAGCGAGGTCGGGGTCCCGGAGGCGATGTTGACGATGGGCGGCGGCGTATCGCTCGAGAGGGCACGGAGGATCGCGTCGCCGACGTCGTCGACGTAGACGAAGTCCCGCGTCGTCTCGGGAGGACCGATCATGCGGAGCGGCTCGCCCTCGGCCGCGGCCGCGAGCCAGTGGGCGATCACCCCCAAGCCGGTTCCGGATTGCTGGCCCGGCCCGTAGGCGTTGCTGATTCGCATGGCGACGGGCTCGATGCCCGGCGTCTCCGAGAGAAGCCTCTCGGCCTCCACCTTGGTCGCTCCGAACCGGCCGATCGGTCTCAGCGGCGAGGTCTCGCCGTAGGGCGGCTTCCGCTTCGTGTCGTAGACGGTCCCGCCAGAGCTCGGGTAGATCACCCGCTTTCCCGAGCCGGCGAGCGCGCGCAGAAGATTTCCCAGCGCCGCGAGATGCGCATCAGCGGCGGCGGGGTCCCGCTCCGCGATGCCCGGGTTGATCCGGCTCGCCAGGTAGACGACCGCGTCGGCCGCGGCGAGCTGATCGGCGGGCGACCTGTCCGCCCGCAGAAACGGTCTCGTGGAGGGGAACTCGACCACCGCGAGATCGTCCTCCCGGAGCGTCGCGACGAGGGCCCGGCCGATGAAGCCCTGCGATCCGATGACTGCGATACTCACCGCGTCCTCGGCATGAGCGATCTTCGGCTACTCGTAACCACATCGACCTTTCCGGCGTTCGAGGGCGACGGAACGCCTGCGTTCGTCAGCGACCTGGCGAAGTATGAGGCACGCTACTTCAACACCCTGGTCCTGACGCCCCGGGTACCGCGCTCTGAGCCGGTGGAGCAGCATGGCGAGCGGTTGCGCGTCCAGCGGTTCCCGTACTTCCCGCGGCGGTGGGAGCGGGTCGCGTCGGGCGCCATCATCGAGAACGTCCGCGCCGACCGGACGAACCTCGTCCAGGTGCCCGCTCTCCTCGGTGCCCAGACCCTCGCCGTCCGGCGAGCGGTGAAGGCGTTTCGTCCCGACGTCGTCCACGCGCACTGGATCGTCCCGCAGGGGCTCGTAGCCGTCGCCGCCGCCCACGGCGTGCCGCTCGTCGTCTCCACGCTGGGCGGAGACATCTACGCCCTCCGAGGAAGGCTCTGGGATCCGGTTCACCGGCTCGTCCTGCGCCGGGCGGCCGCCGTGACGACCATGAATCGCGAGATGCGGGCCCGGCTCCTCGAGCTGGGCGCGCCGCCCGACGACACGCACGTCCTCGCTCCGGGCACCGACATCCACGCCATCCAAGCCGCGGGAAACGGCGCCGGCGCCGTTCGGGGGCGCGTCCTCGTCGCCGGGCGGCTGGTGGAGAAGAAGGGCTTCCACGTCCTGCTCGAGGCGTCCCGCCAGCTGCGGGCGAGCTCGTGGTCGCTCGACGTCATCGGAGACGGGCCGTGGCGTGATCGGCTGGAGAGCGCCGCCGGCGGCCTGCCCGTTCGCTTTCTCGGGCAGCTCAGTCGCCAGGACCTGGCGCGGGCCCTGCACGAGGCCGAGGTCTTCGTGGTTCCGTCGGTTCCGGCCGCGTCGGGCGACCAGGACGGCGTGCCGATCGTCCTGCTCGACGCCATGGCCGCCGGCTGCGCGATCGTCGCGTCGCGCCTCCCCGGCATCGACGAGGCGATCGAGGACGGCCGGAGCGGGCTGCTGGTGCCGCCGGGGGACGTCCCGGAGCTCGCTCGCGCCGTGGACAGCGTGCTCTCCGACGAGACCTTGCGGGTCGGCCTCGGCGCAGCCGCACGCCTGCGGGCCGAGGACTGGAGCGTCGACGCGCTCGGCGCTCGCTTCGTCGAGCTCATACGGTCCGCGGCTGCGAGATGAGCGGCCGTCAGCGGCTGCCGAACCGCGCTCTCCGAGCTGCGGTCCACCTCGTCTTCGGCACCCGGCCGTGGGTCCGACGGAATGTGGACACGTTCGCGAAGGGGGTCAGCGGGAAGAGGATCCTCGAGATCGGCAGCGGCCGACAGGATCTGGGCCACGACGCGTACTCCTTCCGGGAGCTGTTCGACCCGACGAACGAGTTCGTGCAGTCGGACGTCGTCCCCGAGTACGGGCACCAGCTCGTGGACGTCCGCGACATCGGCGTCGAGGACGCGTTCGACGTCATCCTCTGCCTCTACGTCCTCGAGCACGTCTTCGAGGTCGAGAATGCGGTGCGGAGCATGCACCGCGCCCTCGCGCCCGGAGGGACGCTCGTGGTCGCCGTCCCGCATCTGTACCCGTACCACGACGAGCCGACCGACTACTGGCGCTTCACCGACCACGCGCTCCGCCAGCTGCTCGAGCAGTTCGGGTCGACCGAGATCAGGACGCGGGGCTTTCGCAAGATGCCGATTGCGCTCCTCGCCTTTGCGAGGAAGGCCGATGCCGCCTGAGCTCGTGGAACAGGAGGGCCACGCGTCCCTCGACCGGCGCTCCCGAGAGCAGAAGGCCGAGAAGATCCAGACCATGGTCGAGGCCGAGCGAGCGCTGGACGGCTCGGTTCTCCTCGAGATCGGCGTGGGCTCCGGGGTCATCGCGGCGCGTCTGGCCGAGGCCGTCGGGCCGACGGGCGAGGTCTGGGGCGTCGACGTGCGGGATTCGCGTGTCGTCACGGACGGGTTCCGCTTCGGCCTCGTCGAGGGCACGGCGCTCCCCTTCTCCGACGGGTTCTTCGACGTCGTCGTCTCGAACCACGTCCTCGAGCACGTCGGCAACCGCAGCGAGCAGGTCGCCCACCTGCGAGAGGTCGCCCGCGTCCTCAAGGACGACGGCGTCGCCTACCTCGCAACGCCGAACCGCTGGACGCTCGTGGAGCCTCACTACCACCTTCCCCTGCTGAGCTGGCTGCCGAGGGGGGCGCGAGGCCCGTATGTCCGTCTCACGCGTCGGGGACGGGGCTACGACTGCGAGCCTCGGAGCCGTGCCGAGCTCGTGGAGCTCTGCTCCCTGGCCGGCCTCGACCTCGCCGACCGCACGCTCGAGGCCGTCCGCTTGACCGGAGAGATCGAGAATCCTCCGGCGCCCGTGCGGCTTCTCACCGGAGCCCCCGAGCGAGTGCTCCGGGCGCTCCTACCGCTCATGCCGTCTCACGTCGCGATCCTTCGGAGGAGCGGCGCGGGACTGCGTGGCTAGATGTCCCGCCTCGACTCGTCGCGGACACGGCTGATCGGCTGGCTGCCGGCAGCGCTCGTCGCGCTCGCTGCGGGAGTCGCGTACCTCTGGAAGCTCCTGTCCTGGCCGCCGGCCGCGTCGGTCGATGCGTGGGCATACGCCGCCTGGGGGCAGGCGCTCGCACGCGCCGAGGATCCCTTCTTCGAGCTCGGAGCAACGACGCCGAAGCCGCTCGCAGCCGTGCTCGGCACGGTGGTGGCGCCGCTTCCGCCCGAGCGGGCGTTCCCGGTCGTAGTGGCGCTCGCCGCAGCCGGGCTCGCGGCCGCGCTGTTCGCGGCCGCGCTTCGCGAGGGAGGGGCGGTTGCCGCGGCCGTCGCAGTCGTCGCTCTCGCGTTCGGAGCCAGGCTTCCGGCCTACGTCGCCCTCGGCTACGCGGACGTGGTCGTAGCTGCCCTCGTGATGGTCGGCGTCGCCTTCCGGGGGCGGTGGCGGATAGGCGCCCTCGTCCTCGCCGGCCTGCTCCGGCCCGAGGCGTGGGTCCTGGCCGCGATCGCCGGATTCACGGAGACGGCGGGCAGTCTCGCGCGACGGCTGGGCGGAGCGCTCGCGGCCGGCGCTGCCGCGCCGGTGCTCTGGATTCTGGGCGATTTCCTCCTGACCGGCGATCCGCTGGCCAGCCTCCACTGGCACTCCGATCGGGTTGGTGCTTACCGCGACAGGGACATCGCGTGGCCGGACATCCCCGGCGAGCTCTGGACCCGTCTCGGGAATGCCGGAGGAACGGTCGTCGTCCTCGGAGGGTTGCTGGGCCTCGGCCTCTACTACTTCAGGAATCGGCGTGGAGCCGTCGACTGGCTGCCGCTTGCCGTCGTCCTCGTTTGGCCGCTGTTGATCGTCCTTCAGGTTGGGTACGGCACGAATCTGAGGGCTCGCTACCTCTTGCCCGTCGCCGCCGTCCTGGCGCTGGGCTGTGGGCTCCTGGTGGGGACGTTTCTCGCGAGCCGCCGCTCGCGGGCCGTCTGGGGGGCGGCGGCCGTCGCGGCGGGCGCAGTCGTGTTCGTGGCTGTCTCCACTGACGTTCCTCGGAGCATGCAGCAGTCGATCGCGAGGAACGAGGCGATAGCCGCGACGCGTCCGACGCTCGAGTCTGTGCGGGCCTGCGGGCGGGTCGGGGTGACCCGGGCGTCGGCGATTCGAGGGTTGCTCCCGCAGCTTGCTGCCTCGTCACGCCGCTCGGTGGCCGAGTTCGGGATCTATCGAAAGGACGAGCGCTTCGCCGCCGTGCTCGGCTTCGCCCGCCGCGTCGGCCGGGTGGATTCTCCGCTTCCCCCCTGGCCGCGCCATGCCACCCCGCTCGGCCCGCTCGCCGTCGTCCCGGGTTGTGGGGCGCTCGAGTGACCCGCAGGCGATTCTCTACGGCTCGAGGTTCCCGGCCGTCTCCAGCGGTCGCTCGCTGAGGCTGTCCGGCTTCACGCCGACCTCCAGCTCGATCTTCCTCACGCGCTGGAGGGTGCGCTCCAGCAGGACCCGATTCGACCGGAGCAGGTCGCTGATGACCGCTAGGAGCACCAGCTGCACCGAGAAGATGATCAGGGCCGCTCCGGCGACCAACGACTGGACGTGGCCCGTCGGCCCCGGCTCGGTGAAGTAGAACCAGCCGAAGCGTGCGGTGAGAAACGCTCCCAGGAGTCCTGCCACCGCCGCCGGCCAGAGGAAGACGGGCAGCGGTTCGTACATGACGGAGATCCGGAGGATCGTCCCGACCGAGCGCTTCAGGTACTGCGGAATCGACTTGAAGAGCCGGGACTCACGGGTCTTCGGGTTCGTCCGGATCGGGACGTGGCCGAGCGCGAGGTCGCTCTTGCCCGCCTGGATGATCGTCTCCAGCGTGTAGGTGAAGCGGGAGACGACGTTGACCCGCAGCGCGGCCTCGCGACTGTAGGCCCGGAAGCCGGAGGTCGCGTCGGGGATGTTGGTGTCCGACGCCTGGCGAACGACCCACGACCCCCAGTGCTGGAGGAGCTTCTTCAGCCGCGAGAACTCGTCGTGGTGCTTCAGGTCTCGCGTCCCGACGACCATGTCCGCCTCGCCCGCGAGGATCGGGCCCACCAGCTTCGGCACGTCGCCTCCGTAGTACTGGTTGTCGGCGTCTGCGTTGACGATGACGTCGGCTCCGAGCTTGAGCGCTGCGTCGAGCCCGGCCTGGAACGCCACCGCCAGGCCGCGGTTCGAGGTGAAGCGGATGATGTGATCGACCCCCAGCTCGCGGGCGACCTCGACCGTGCGGTCGCTCGACCCGTCGTCCACGACGAGCCATTCGACCACGTCGAAGCCTTCCACCTCGCGCGGCAGGTCCGCCAGCGTGGCGGGCAGCGTGGCTTCTTCGTCCAGGCACGGAAGCTGGATGATGAGCTTCGCCAAGAGACGAGAGTGTAGGCCTTCTCGAGCGACTCTCCGAAGGTGTTCTCACATCTCGGGAAACCCCTGCAAATCTCCGTCGCCCTGCTCCGTCCGACCCCCGCTCTACTCTCCTTGGTCCCCCGCTCGCCGGGGCCGAAGTAGTCGGTAGCGAGACAGATACCCTTGGAGGAGAACATGGCGTCCAGAGAGCGCACCGTTACCGCACCCGTG
>JBOHAM010000008.1:0-5919 GCA_050697735.1 Gaiellaceae bacterium
ACGGCGAGAGCGATCGCGTCGCTCGGCCGCGAGTCGATCTCGATCTCGGACCCGTCCACCTGGACGGTGATGAGCGCGTAGAACGTGTTCTCGCGCAGCTCGGTGACCGCGATGCGGACGACACGGGCCTCGAGCTGACCGAGGATCTCCGTGAACAGGTCGTGGGTCATCGGCCGCGGCGTGGCGGCGCCCTGGAGCTTCATCAGGATCGCGGCCGCCTCCGGATGGCCGATCCAGATCGGCAGGAACTTGTTCCCGTCGGCGGTCTTCAGGAGCACGATCGGCTGCTTGCCGACCATGTCGAAGCTCACGCCGTAGATGACCATCTCGTGCATGCGGGGAACCCTCGTCTGATGATAGCCGTGGCCTCTGGAGGCGACCCTCACCTGGTCATCGGCTGCTTCAGGGCACGGAGGGATGGGCGATCCTGGATTCGAACCAGGGACCTCCGCCTTATCAGAGCGGCGCTCTAACCGACTGAGCTAATCGCCCGAGCCGGAGGATTGTAGCGAGACGCGTTCCAGCGCCTCGACGAGCTCCTCGAGCTCGACCTCGTCCTCGAAGTAGAGCTCCACGCGGCCCGCAACGACCTTCGCATCGCCGCCCGTGAGCAGCCGGAGGGCATCCCTCGCGCGGGCGGCCAAGGCGGGGCTCACCGGCTGGCGGCGCCGCGGCTTCGTCCTCGCGCCCGCCCAGCGGGCGGCGCGCTCCGCGGCCCGCACCGACATGCCGCCGCGCACGATCCGCCGCGCGAGGCGCCGGCGCTCCTCGTTGTCGGGGACCGCGAGCACGGCCCGGGCGTGGCCCTCCGACAGCTGCCCGCGCTCGAGCAGGCCGAGCACGTCGTCGGGCAGCTCCAGCAGCCGGAGCCGGTTGGAGACGGTCGGCTTCGAGCGGCCCACGTGCTCCGCCACCTCGCCGAGGGAGAGGCCGAACTCGTCCATGAGCGCTGCGTAGGCGCGGGCCTCGTCCACCGGGGAGAGGTCCTCGCGCGCGACGTTCTCGACGAGGGCGAGCAGGAGCGAGTCGCGGTCGTCCGTCTCGCGCACGAGTGCCGGGATCGTCGCGAGGCCGGCGACCCTGGCGGCGCGCCAGCGCCGCTCGCCCGCGATCAGCTCATAGCCGCCGGCGGCGTCGGGACGGACGACCACCGGTTGGACGAGCCCCTGGGCGCGAACGGACTCTGCGAGCTCCTCGATCCCCTCGCTGTCGAGCCGCCGCCGCGGCTGGCGGGCGTTCGGCCGGATGGAGCCGACAGGGACTTGAGCCAGGTCGGTGGACGCAGAAGCGCCGCCGATCAGCACCTCGAGGCCGCGGCCGAGGCCGCGGCGCGGCGCGGCGCTACCCGCGGTCGACAAGCTCACTCGCCACCCGGTAGTAGGCGTCGGGTCCTGCGGAGCCGCGGTGGAAGGCCGTGATCGGCAGCCCGTGGCTCGGCGCCTCGGCCAGACGGACGCTACGCGGCACGACGGCGTCGAAGACCAGCTCGCCGAAGTGCCGCCGCACCTCGGCGGCCACGTCGGCGGCGAGCCGCGTGCGCCCGTCCACCATCGTCAGGATCATCCCCGCGACCGCGAGGCGCGGGTTCAGCCGCGTGCGCACGAGCTCGATCGAATGGAGGAGCTGGGCGAGCCCCTCGAGCGCGTAGTACTCGCACTGGACCGGGACGAGCACGCGATCGGTCGCCGCAAGCGCGTTCACGGTCAGCGGCCCGAGAGACGGCGGGCAGTCGACGAAGACGAAGTCGTAGCCGGCGCGCGCGGGCTCGAGGGCATCCGGAAGGAACGTCTCTCCGTCCTCGCGGCGCGCCAGCTCCACCGCGGCGCCGGCGAGCTCGGGCCGCGAGGGCACGAGGTCGAGATTGGGGAAGCGTGTCCCGTGCGCGACCTCGGCGAGCGGCGCTCCGTCGAGCAGGTCGTAGGTGGAGGTGCCGTTTGCCTGCTCCCCGAGGCCCGAGGTGGCGTTCGCCTGCGGGTCGAGATCGACGACGAGGGTGCGCGCGCCGGCCTCCGCGAGACAGGCGGCAACGTTCACGGCGGTCGTCGTCTTGCCGACGCCGCCCTTCTGGTTCGCGAGGGCGAAGACCTTCCCCACGCGGCCGATGGTAGTCAGGCCAGAGGACGTTTCCTGGCGACGCCCGGGCGGCGTGGGAAGCGCTCCGGCGTCGGGCCCACCTTGGCGACGACGAGCAGCTGTCGCCGCTCCGCGCCGGGCAACGCGAGCACCTCGGGAGCCCCTCCGCCGACCTCGGCGGACGCGGCAGCGGCACGCTCGAGATCGACCTCGCCCGCGAGGAGGATCACGCGGCCGCCCCGGCGGACGAGGGGGAGGCACCACTCGAGCGCGACGGGCGGTGGCGCCAGGGCCTGCGCGACGGCGGTGCCGTAGGCCTCGCGGCCGGCGCCGCGGCCGTGCTCCTCGGCCCGCGCGCAGATCACGTCCACGTTGGAGAACCCGGCAGAGGCGGAGGCGAGGAACGAGCACTTCCTCCGCTGGGCCTCGAGCAGGTCGACCTGGAGCTCGGAGCGCGCCGCAGCAATCGGGATTCCGGGCGAGCCGCCGCCCGAGCCGACGTCGACCACTGGCCCTTCCAAGACGAGGGACGCGGCTGCGAGCGCGTCTTCCACGTGGACCCGCCGCGCCTCGGCCAGATCGCGAACGGCGGTCAGTCCCGGGGCATCCACGAGCGCCTCGAGCCAGCGCTCGAGTCGCGGGTCGGCGGCGGTCACTCGGTCGGTGCGGGAGCGACGACGACGTGCCGGTTCGGCTCGGTGCCCTCGCTCGAGGTGACGACGTCGGCGCGGTCGGCCAGGTGCAGGTGCACGATCTTGCGCTCGACCGCCGTCATCGGCTCGAGCGGGACGGGCCGGTGGCTCTGGAGCGCGTCGGAGGCGGCGCGATCCGCAAGCCCTTCGAGGGAGCTACGGCGGCGCTCGCGGTAGCCGGCGGCGTCCACGACGACCCCCTTGCGCTCGTCATCGCGTCCGCGCCACACGATCGCGTTGGCCAGGTACTGCACGGCGTCGATCGTGTGCCCGCGCTTGCCGATCACGAGCCCGAGCTCCCCGCCGGAGAGGGACGCGTACAGCGTCGACTCGTCCTCGGCGATGTCGATCCGGCACGGTGCCCCGAGCGCGCTGCACACGTGCTCGAGGAGCTCGCGCAGCCGCGCTGCGGGCGTGCCCGGCTCCTCGCTCGCGGGCGGCGTGCTCGGCGGCGGCTCCGCGACCTTGGCGACCACGCGGGCGGGTACCCGGCCGACGCCTAGGAGCCCGCGCTCGCCCTCGGAGACGACCGTGAAGCGGACGGAGGCCTTGTCCAGGCCGGGAAAGCGGCGCTCAAGCTCACGGAGCGCCGACCACTTGGCTTCGCCGACCGTCTCCCCCTCGGCCTCGACAACGCCGTCCGGAGCGACCGCGCTCTCGCCCGACTCGCTCACCGGCGAGCCCTCGGCCCCTTCTTCTTGCGCCGTCGGACCCGCTGCTGGCCGGTGCCGGCCTTCGCAGGCGCGGCGCCCGGCTCGGCTTCGGGCCCGTCAGCCTGGCGTTCGTCCGCTTTCGGCGGCGTCCGTGACGTGCGCTTCGGGGGCGGCTCGGGCCTCGGCATGAGCCTCCGCGTGATGAGGCCCTGCCCGACGGTCCAGAGGTTCGTCGTCGACCAGTAGAGCATGAGGCCCATGGGGAAGCCGAGGATGAAGGGGATGATCACGAACGGGAGGGCCAGGAAGATGTAGCGCTGGCGCGCGTCCATCGTCGTGGACATGAAGAACGTCGAGGCGACCTGGCTCGCGACGTAGATGACGAGCAGGAGCCAGCCTGACCAGTGCGAGTCGATTCTCGCGGTGATGCTGGGGACGACACCGAGCCAGCCGAGGTCGGAGCCCGGATAGCTCGGGAGGACCTCGTCGTCGAAGTCGCGCAGCACGAAGAAGAGCCCGATGAAGACCGGGATCTGGAAGAGGATCGGGAGGCACGAGGCGGCCGGGTTGACCTTGTTCTCCCGGTAGAACTTCATCACCTCTTCGTTCATCCGCTGCTTGTCGTGCTTGTACTTCTGCTGCAGCGCCTTCAGCTCCGGGGCGTGCATCTGGAGGCGGTGCATGGAGCGGAACTGCTTGATCGTCAGCGGGAGGAGCACGATCCGCACGCCGAGCGTGAGGACGATGATCGCCCAGGCCCAGTGGAGGCCGACCGAGGCGTGGAGCCACTCGAGAGCGGCGGTGAGGAAGTCCTCGATCGGGCGGAGCGGGTTCATCGCCTCGACCCGAAGAGCGTCTGGTCGCGAACGTGGTCGACGCCGCCGTGGCTCCACGGGTTGCAGCGGAGCAGGCGCCAGCCGGCGAGCACGAGCCCTCGGAGGACGCCGTACTCGCGCAGGGCGTCGAGCGCGTAGCGGGAGCACGTCGGGTGGTACTTGCAGCGTGGGCCGAGGAGCGGGCTGACGAGCAGCCGGTAGGCGTGGATCGGGAGGGCGGCGACGTGCCTCACGAGGCGGTCCCGGCGGAGAGGCGGAAGACCTCCGCCACGCGCTCCGTCAGCCAGGGGAAGCCGCGGCTCTCCACGCTGTCGGTCAGCCCCGCGCGCGCGATGAGGACGTAGTCGTGGCCCGTGGGGAGGCCCTCGCCGAGCTCGGCAAAGGCGGCCCGCAGGCGCCGCTTGAGCCGGTTCCGCTCCACCGCGCCGCCAAGCTTGCGCGAGACGGCGAGCCCGAGCCGCGATTCGCCCTCCGGATCCTCCTCGCGCGGGAACGCGTAGAGAACGAGGAAGCGCGTGGACACGGACCGGCCCTTGCGGTAGACGGCGTCGAAGTCCCGGGAGCGGGAGAGACGGTGGCGCCGGCTCACTTCGCTCCGCTCAGGCGGAGAGGCGCTTGCGCCCCTTGGCGCGGCGCCGCTTGAGGATCGCGCGGCCCGCGCGTGTGGACATCCGCGCCCGGAATCCATGGCGCCGCTTCCGCCGGCGCACGTTCGGCTGGTACGTTCGTTTCACGGGAGAAAGAGGTGTCGAGACGGCCGCGAGACGGCCGGCCGCCCAGTATAGAGCAGCGGGTTCGGCGGCCGGCGGGCAGGAACACCGGACAGCCACAATCCACAGCCGCGAGAGCGCATGAACGGACGGAAGCGGCCATCTTTCCACACCTGTGGATAACCGTGTGGAGAGCTGGAAGCCCCCGCAAAACGGCCCTTTCGCCTCTCCGCGATTTCCCCAGGGGTAGGCGTTGAGCGCAGCGAGGCGCGTTGCTAAGATCGCCGCTTCCCGGAGGGCGGCAAGGAGCGAATCGAGGGCGTGCAGCGAGCGTCGGAGCTAAGTGCGGACGGTCTCTGGAGCGAAGTCTCCGGCCGCCTACGCGACGCTCTCAACGACGCCACCTACACGACCTGGTTCTCGCACGCCACCCCGGGCACGCTGGACGACGAGGCGTTCGTGCTCCTCGTCCAGAACGACTTCACGCGGGACTGGATCGAGGGGCATTTCCGCAGCCTCCTCGAGGCGATCGTGCGGGAGTCGCTCGGCGCCGACCGTCCGGTCCGGATCGCCGTCCGCGACCTCCAACCGGCGCGCGAGCTCCGCGTGCCGCCGCCCGTCCCGCGCTCGCCGGACGGCCTCAGCCCGAAGTACACGTTCGACTCGTTCGTCATCGGCTCCTCGAACCGGTTCGCACACGCGGCCGCCCTCGCGGTCGCCGAGGCGCCGGCCCAGGCCTACAACCCGCTCTTCATCTACGGCGGCACCGGCCTCGGGAAGACGCACCTCCTCCAGGCCGTCGCCGCGTACGTCACCGAGCACGCCGGCCAGCTGACCGCGCGCTACCTGACGAGCGAGACGTTCATGAACGACTTCATCAACTCGCTGCGCGACAAGCGCATCGAGGGCTTCAAGCAGCGCTACCGCCACTACGACGTCCTCCTGATCGACGACA
>JBOHAM010000009.1:0-18986 GCA_050697735.1 Gaiellaceae bacterium
CGCCCGCCTCCGCCAGCTGCTCGAACACGCGCTCGGCCTCCTCGAGACCCTCCTCGAGCGTGAGCGCCACCTCGCCGTGGTCCTGGAAGGCGCGGACGGTCTCCACGGGCATCGTGTTGACGGTGTCCGGGCCGATCAGCTCCTCGACGTACATGACGTCGCGGTAGTCGGGATTCTTGGTGGACGTCGACGCCCACAGGCACCACTGGGGCGTGGCGCCGGCGGCGGCGAGCGGCTCCCAGCGCGCGCCGGAGAAGATCTCCTCGTACCGCTGGTAGGCGAGCTTGGCGTTGGCGATTGCCAGCTTCCCCTTCAGATCGTCGTGGCCTCCGAGCTCGTCCAGCCGGCGGTCGGCCTCCGTGTCCACGCGGGAGACGAAGAAGCTCGCCACCGAACCGATCGGCGAGGGATCGCCGCCGTCGGCGACCAGCCGCTCGAGGCCGCGGACGTAGGCCTCGGCGACCTCGACGTAGCGCTCGAGCGAGAAGATGAGCGTGACGTTGATCGAGCGGCCCCTGGCGATCATCTCCTCGATCGCCGGCAGCCCCGCAGCGGTCGCGGGGATCTTCACGTACAGGTTGGGCCGGTCGATCAGCTCGTGCAGGCGCTGCGCCTCGGCGATCGTCGCCTCGGTGTCGTACGCGAGAGTGGGGTCGACCTCGATGGAGACGTAGCCCTTGAGGCCGCGGCCGCCGTCCCAGACGGGGCGCAGCAGGTCGCACGCCTCGCCGACGTCGCCGGCCGAGAGCCGGATGAAGAGCTCCTTGGGGTCGCGCTCGTCCCGGAGCTCGTCCCTGAGCTGCTCGTCGTAGGCGTCGCCGGCGGCGAGCGCCTTCTGGAAGATGGTGGGGTTCGAGGTGACGCCGACGACGGCATCCTCGTCCACGAGCTGCTGAAGCTCGCCGGAGCGGAGCATGTCGCGCGAGAGGACGTCGATCCAGACGCTCTGCCCCAGCTCCGACAGCTGATGAAGTCGCGATCTAGCCATGTCGTTGTCCTTCCCGGTCGACAGCGTTTCGGACCCTTACCGTAGCGAGGCCGACCTGCTAGAGCCCGGTTCAGGATGATGCCTCGTCGCCGGGGTGTGCTGGGCGCGCGCGAGGCAAGGACGCAAGGAGCGCCCGTACTCGAGAGTACGGGCGCGACTGAGGACGCAGAATCGCGCCCGTCCAGCGCGGCCCGGCGGCCAGGTCTTCATTCTGGATCGGGCTCTTAGGAGGCGGGCGAGGAGGCGCCCGCGCGCACGAGACGGCGCGCGGCGGCGGCGATGTGCTCCGCGTCGATTCCGGCCCCCGCGAGGAGCTCGGCGGGCGTGCCGGACCCGGGCATGCCGTCGACGGCGAGCACAGTCACCGGCGGCCGCTCCTCCGCGTCCGCGAGCGCAGCGAGCACGGCCTCGCCCAGACCGCCCTCCGGCCAGTGGTCCTCGACGGTGAGGATGCAACCGGTCGCCTCGGCCGCTGCACGCAGCGTGTCCGCGTCGATCGGCTTCACCGAGTAGCAGTCGATCACGCGCGCGGCGATCCCGTCCGCGGCGAGGGCCTCGGCGGCCGCCAGGGCCTCGTGGACGGTGATCCCCGCCGCGACGATGGCGACGTCGTCCTCGTCGGAGGAGCGCAGGACCTTGCTCCCGCCGACGGGAAACTCCTCGTCGGCCTCGTAGACGACCGTAGTCGCGGCACGGGTCGTGCGCAGGTAGCGGATCCCCGGGAGCTCCGCCATGGCGGCCACGAGCCGGGCGGCCTGGTTCCCGTCGCAGGGATAGAGGACGGTGCTGCCGCCGACGGCGCGCATCATGGCCAGGTCCTCGAGCGCCATCTGCGACGGCCCGTCCTCGCCGATTGAGACGCCGGCGTGGGAGCCGCAGAGCGCGATGTTCGCCCGGCTGACGGCGGCCATGCGCACGAAGTCGTAGGCGCGCGTGAGGAAGGCCGCGAAGGTCGAGACGAACGGCTTCCAGCCGCGCACCTGCATGCCGACCGCCGCGGCGACCATCTGCTGCTCGGCGATGAACATCTCGAAGTAGCGGTCGGGGTGGGCGGCCGTGAAGATCTCCGAGTAGGTCGAGTTGGAGACCTCGCCGTCGAGGGAAACGACGGAGCCGTCGGCCGAGCCGAGGGCGGCCAGCGCCTCGCCGTAGGCCTTCCGGGTGGCGACCTCCTCCCCCAGCTCGTAGCGGGGTAGCTCGAGCGCTCCGGTCTCGAAGACGTGCGGCTCGCCCTGCTCGGGGCGGGCGACGGCGATCGTCAGGTCGCGCATGCCGCCGAGCTCCTCGATTGCCTCCTCGGGGTCGTCGAGCGCCTTGCCGTGGGCGCCGCCCTTGTTCTCGACCGCGGCCACCCCCTTGCCCTTCAGCGTCTTCGCGACGATCGCAACCGGCCGACCCTCGACGGCGAGCGCCTCGGCGTAGGCGGCGTCGATCGCCTCGACGTCGTGCCCGTCGATCGCGATCGCGTGCCAGCCCGCGGCCTCGGCGCGCCTGACGTAGAAGTCGAGATCCCAGCCGTGCATCGTCTCGCCGCGCTGGCCGAGCCTGTTCACGTCGATGATGGCAGTGAGGTTGTCGAGCTCGGCGTAGGCGGCGTGCTCGAAGGCCTCGGCCATCGAGCCCTCGGCCATCTCGCTGTCGCCGCACAGGGCCCAGACGCGGTACGGCAACCGGTCCAGCCGCTTCCCGGCAAGGGCGATCCCGACCGCGATCGGAAGGCCCTGTCCCAGCGAGCCGGTGGCCACGTCGACCCACGGGAGCACCGGCGTCGGGTGACCCTCGAGCCGGCTGCCGAGCTTGCGGAAGGTGAGCAGCTCCTCGTCGGTGATCGCCCCGGCCGCCTTGTAGAGCGCATAGAGAAGCGGCGAAGCGTGGCCCTTGGAGAAGATCAGGTGGTCGTTCGCGGGGTTCTCGGGCCGGTCGAAGTCGTAGCGCAGGTAGCCGTCGAGGAGGACGGCCATCAGGTCGGCTGCCGACATCGACGACGTGGGGTGGCCCGACTTGGTGACGGCGCTCGCGCGGACCGAGTCCACGCGGAGCTGCTGTCCAAGCTCGCGCCTGCGCTCGTGGTCGCCCATGGAGGCCATCCTACCCGGGAGCCTGAGAGCCAACCGGCCCGGCGTGCCACCATAGGAGCATGGCCGTCCTGACCGCGTCGAACCTGCGCAAGGAGTTCTCCGGCGACCCCCTCTTCGAGGGCGTCTCGTTCAGCCTGGAGCGGCGCGACCGACTCGCCCTCGCCGGGCCGAACGGGGCCGGCAAGACCACGCTCCTGCGGATGATCGTCGGCGAGACGTCGATCGAGGGCGGCGACCTCGCGCTCGCCAAGAGGACGCGGGTCGCGCTCCACGACCAGCGGCCCCCGCTCGAGCGGGGGCAGACGCTGCGTGAGTACGTGCTCTCGGGAGCCTCCGACCTCGTCGCCACCGAGAGGGAGCTCCGGCGGCTGGAAGAGGCGATGGCCGGCGGCGCCGCCGATCCCGAGACACTGGGTGCGTACGCCCGCGCCCAGGCCCGGCTCGAGCATGCGGGCGGTTACGCCTGGCGGGAGCGGGCGAGCTCGGTCATCCGCGGCTTGGGCTTCCGGGACGACGACCTCGACCGCGCGCTCACGACCTTCTCCGGCGGCGAGATCACGCGCGGCTCGCTCGCGCGCTCGCTCGCCGGCGACCCAGACCTGCTCCTGCTCGACGAGCCGACGAACCACCTCGACGTCGCCAGCCTCGAGTGGCTCGAGCGCGAGCTTGCCTCCCTCGACGCCGCCTGCGTGATCGTCGCGCACGACCGCTGGTTCCTCGAGGCCGTCACGAATGCGACCCTCGAGCTGGAGGCCGGCCGAGCGACGTACTTTCCAGGGCCGTGGCACGTCTGGCGGCGGGAGAAGGCCGAGCGGGCCGTCCACGCACAGAAGACCGCCGACCGGGTCGCCGAGGACATCGCGCGCCTGGAGCGGTTCGTGGCGCGCTTCCGTTACAAGAAGTCGAAGGCGAAGCAGGCGCAGGCGAAGCTGACCCAGATCGGGCGCCTTGAAAAGGAGCACGCCGAGGCGGCGGGCGAGGTCTCGCTCCTCACACGCCGCACGCGCGGGCTCGGCTTCGAGTTCGGCGAGCCGAAGCGGAGCGGCCGCGACGTGCTCGTGCTCGAGGGCGCCGAGGTGGCCGTCGCCGGCCGGGTTCTGCTCCGAAACGTCTCGCTCGCGATCGAGCGCGGCGAGCACGTGGCGCTCGTCGGCCCGAACGGCAGCGGCAAGACGACCCTGGTCGAGCAGGCCGTCGCGGGCGACTTCAAGCTCGGGTACGGGGTCGAGGTCGGCTACTTCTCGCAGCAGGGCACCGAGCTGGACGAGCGGGGGAGCGTCCTCGACTGCGTCCAGGTCATGACCGGGCTGACGCGGCCGGCGGCCCAGCGGCTGCTCGGACGCTTCCTCTTCTCCGGCTGGGAGGCGCACATGAAGCAGGTGCGCGACCTCTCGGGCGGCGAGCGGCGGCGGCTCGGGCTGGCCGTGCTGGTCGCGTCCGGGGCCAACCTCCTCGTGCTGGACGAGCCCACGAACCACCTCGACCTCGACTCGCGGGAGGCGCTCGAGGCCGCTCTCGAGGCGTTCCCCGGCACGCTGCTGCTGGTCTCCCACGACCGGGCCCTGCTGGACGCGGTGGCCGAGCGTACGGCCGCGATCGAGGACGAGGCTCTTCGCCTCTACGAGGGCGGCTGGGCCGATGTCGTGCGTGCGCGCGCCGAGCGCGAAGAGGCAGCGAAGCCCGAGCCGCCCGCGAAGGAGCCGAAGCGGCGCGGCGCGCCGAAACCGCGAGCCGCCCCGGATCCACTCGCGCAGGTCGAAGGCGAGATCGAGCGAAAGGAGCGCGAGCTGGCGGAGCTCGAGGCGCGCCTGGCGGCGGACTGGGGCGACGTCGACACGATCGCGGCGCACCGGCGGACACGGGAGGAGCTCCACGCGCTTCTCGCGCGCTGGGAGACCCTGCTCGAGGAGGTCACCGGCTCCTCCTAAAGAGCCGGCCTCTCAAGCGGGCGCAGGCTCGTGCCGACCTCGTAAGGGTGACCGCGGGCCGTCTCCTCGCCGGCGTCCTCTTGCTCGCCGCCGTCGCCGTCTACCTCGGCCCGTACCGCAACGGGCTACAGGAGGAGGAAGCGCTCGCCCGCATCGCGAGCGTGATCGCCGGCCGCGAGGTGAGGGTCGACTGTCCGGGCACCCTCGCTGCGCTCACCGAGGTGAGTGCCCACGACGGCTCCGTTCGCTTTCAACCGGACGGGCGGCCCGGAGACGAGGCGAAGCTGTCCAGCAAGACCTGCGCACGCCTGAAGAGCATCCTCGCCGGCGAAGTCTCCGGGCTCGGGTGCCTCGCGCACGAGACGCGTTGCGGGGAGGAGGTCGAGCGTGTCGCCGTCGCCGTGAACGTCCTCAGCCACGAGGCGTGGCACCTACGCGGCGAGCGCAGCGAGGCGGCCGCCCAGTGCTACGCGCTCCAGTCGAACGAAGACACGGCGCTCCGGCTGGGCGCCAGCCCGGCCGAGGCCCAGGCCGTCGCCCTGTTCGTCCTCCGGCACGTGCAGCCCGCGCTCCCTCCCGAATACCGCACCTCGGACTGCCGGGACGGGGGCCCGCTCGACCTCGATCCCGAGCGCACGGCCTGGCCGTGAGCCGCGGCTGGCCAAGGAGGTCTTGGCGAAATAGGCGCTTGTGCCGAACGACATTCCACCAGGCCCTCTAGCCGTCGCCGAACGTAGCGATGAGCGCCTCGGCGACGACCCGCATGGGCCGGCCGGAGACCTGGCTCGCCCGCCGCAGGCGCGCGAAGGCGTCGTCCTCGGAGAGGCCCTCGCGCTCCATGAGCAAGCCCTTCGCGCGCTCGACGACCTTGCGCGTGGCGAGCGCCTCGGCGAGCGACTCCGCCTCCTCGCGCAGCGCTTGAAGCTCCTCGTGGCGGGCGCGCGCGGCGTGGATGGCCGGCAGCAGGTCCGCCTCGCGGAAGGGCTTGACGAGGTAGCCGAACACGCCCGCCTCGACCGCCCGCGAGACGAGCTCGTCCTGGCCATAGGCGGTGAGCACGACGATCGGGATCGGCCGCTCGGCGATGATCCGCCGCGCCGCCTCGATGCCGTCGAGCCGCGGCATCTTGACGTCCAGGATGGCGAGATCGGGCTTCTCGCTAGCGGCGAGCGCCACCGCCTCCTCGCCGTCGCGCGCCTCCGCGCAGACCTCGAAGCCCGCCCGCTCGAGGATCTCCTTCAGGTCGAGGCGGATGATCGTCTCGTCCTCGGCGACGAGAATCCTCACCCGCCCGCCCTCCCGCGCGAGGCGAGCGGGCGCCACAGAGCCGGCACGGTTCCGTCACCCACGTGCGCCGGCTTTCGGCGTAGGCTGGAGCCAAGGGACGGGGAGGTGGGTCTCCCACACCCGCGCGAGTAACTCATTGCCGGGGTCGTCTCCATCTCGCGGCGGTCGGCGGCCGGCGCCCAGGGGCGGTCAGGAGGCCGGAAACGCGACCTCGGCGCGCAGGCCGCCGTCTTCCACCAGCGTCAGCTCCCCCTGGAGCTCGTCGCGCACGAGCGCGCGCACGATCGAGAGGCCCGTCCCCTCGCGACCGCCGCCGCTCCACGCGCCGTTGTCCGCCACGGTCAGGAGCACGCGCCCGTTGCCGCCGGCGAGCTCGACGCGCACCTCGTCGCCCCCGTGCTCGAGCGCGTTCCCGAGCAGCTCGCTGAAGACGAGGGCGAGCGCGGTCGCCCGGCCGCCGTGCAGAGAGACCGGCTCGAGACTGGAGGTCACGGTCTTCCCCCGGCCGAGCCCTTGCTCGAGCATCGCGCGCAGCCGGTCGACGAGCTCGCCGAGGTCGACGTCGTCGTCCCGGCGCTCGGTCAGCACCTCGTGCACCGCCGCGATGGCGAGAATCCGGTTGACCGAGTCGTCGAGCGCCTTTCTCGGATCGATCTCGTCGGCGCCCGTCGCCTGGAGGCGGAGGAGTGAGGCGACGGTCTGGAGGTTGTTCTTGACCCGGTGGTGGATCTCCTGGGCGAGCACGCCGCGCAGCACGGCCCGGCCGTGCTCGAGGGCCACCGCCGCCTGGCGCGCGATCGACGCGAGCAGCCGCCGCTCCTCGTCCGTGAACGGCGCGTCGCGGTCGCAGACCAGCTCACCGACCTGCCGGCCCTTCCAGCGGAGCGGGAAGCGGACGGCGTGCGCACCAGGGCGACCCTCCGGCCACGCGATCGTGCCGTCCTCGAGCACGAGCGCCGCGCCGGTCGCGTCCACCGTGGCCATCGTCGTCTTCACGATCGCCTCGAGCGACTCCTCGAAGTAGAGCGACTCCGACACCGCCTCCGAGATCGCTGCGAGCGCCTCGAGCTCGGCTACGCGCCGTTGGGCGTGGTCGTAGAGCTTCGCGTTCTCGATCGCCTGGGCGACCTGACCGGCGATGGCCAGGAGCAGGTCGATCTCCTCGCGGCCGAACTCGCGCGCCTCCTCGGTGCGGACGTTGAGCGCGCCCTCGAGCCGGTCGCGCGCGAGGATCGGCACCGCGAGGATCGACTGGTACTGCTCCTCGCGGAGGTTGGGGAAGCGCTTGAACCGGGGGTCGAGGTGCGCAGCGCGCGGGATCATCACCGCGGCACGCTCGGCCGCTGCGGTCCCGGTGATCCCCTCTCCGGGGCGCATCTTCGGCACCCTGGTCATGTCTTCCACACGGGTCCCGAAGGAGGCGCGCAGCACGAGCTCGTCGGCCGCCTCGTCGTAGAGGTAGACGAAGCAGGCGTCCGTCTCGAGCGCCTCGGCGACCTTGCGGGCGATCAGCTCGAAGACCTCGTCCAGATCGAGTGTCGAGTTGACCGCCGCGATCGTCTCGGTGAGCAGGCGGAGATGGCGCGCTGACCGGTCCACGCAGACATTCAAGCACCGGTTTCACCGCTCCGATAACGAGTTCGTGACCCTGTCGGCTCCGCCTGCGGGACGACCGCCGCGGCTCGTCCTGCGCTTCGCGCTCTACACCGCGCTCGCGCTCACGCTCGCCTGGCTGGCGATCTTCCTCGTCGTCCGCTCGACGGAGGAGAGCAATGCGACTCGCGAGGCCGAGAACGCCGCCGGCCGGGTCGCCGCCCGGACCGCCTCGTTCCTGCGCCCCGCAGACTTCGAGGGGCCCGTCTCGCCGGAGCGGCGACGCCAGCTCGACGAGCTCTTCGCCTACGAGCTGAGCGGCAACCTCCTGCGTCTCAAGCTGTGGAGCCCCGCCGGGGTCGTCACCTACTCCACCGACCGCTCGCTCGTCGGCGACCGCGTCGACCAGCCCGCCGAGCTGGAGAGCGCGCTCCGCGGGACGCCGTTCCAGGAAGTGGCGCCGCTCAACACCGAGGGCGGCACGGGCGAGAACCTCCAGGCCGTCGAGACCTGGGTGCCCGTCTACCTGTCCGAGAAAGGAGAGCCCGCCGGCGCGCTCGAGGTCTTCCAGGACTACGCGCCGGTCGCTGAGGACATCCGCTCGACGGTGACGCCGATCGCCGTCGCCCTGGGGCTCGCCCTCCTGCTGCTCTATGCGGTGCTCGTCCCGATCCTCCGCAAGGTGACGCGGGCGCTCGAGAGCCGGCACGACCGGCTGGCCGAGCACGCCGCCGCGCTCGGCAAGGCGCTCGAGGAGCGCCGCGTCGTCGAGCAGCGCCTCAGCCAGGCCGAGCGGAACTACCGCAGCCTCGTCGAGCAGCTCCCGCTCGCCATGTACATGGACCGCCTCGACGAGACGAGCTCGGCGATCTACATCAGCCCGCAGATCGAGGACATCCTCGGCTATCCGGTGCTCGACTGGATGAGCGATCCGGAGTTCTTCCCCAAGGTCCTGCATCCCGACGACCGCGAGCGGGTGCTGGAGGCCCACCGGCGCCACTACGCCGAGGGACGGTCGTTCACGATCGAATACCGGGCGATCGCGCGGGACGGCCGAGTCGTGTGGATCCTCGACGAGGTGACCATCGCCCACGACGAGACCGGGCGCGCGACCCACGCACAGGGATTCATGGTCGACGTGACCGAGCGCAGACGGGCGCAGCAGGAGCTCGAACGCAGCCACGGACAGGTGACCGCGCTCCACGAGACCGCACTTCTGCTCATGGACGAGCTCGACGTGCAGAAGCTCCTCGAGCGCATCGCTCGCCGGGCCGGCGAAGTCGTCGGGACCGAGCACACCTACGTCTACCTCCGACACGGGGAGGAGCTCCGCGTGGCGGTCGGCACCGGGTCCTTCGCCGGCAACGTCGGTCACACCCTGCGCCGCGGAGAGGGCCTGGCCGGGCGTGTCTGGGACTCGGAGCAGCCGCTGACGGTGGACGACTACCAGACCTGGGAAGGACGGCACCGGACGTTCGACGGCATCCCGTTCCACGGCGTCGTCGGCGTCCCGCTCCGCTCGAGGAGCGACGTCGCCGGCGTCCTGGGCGTGGCCTTCACCGACCCCAGCCGCAGCTTCGACGACGCCGACATCGCTCTGCTCTCGCGCTTCGCGCACCTCGCGTCGCTCGCGCTCGAAAGCGCCCGGCTCTACTCCGCGGCGCAGTCCGAGCTGCAGGAGAGACGCCGGGCGGAGGGAGCGCTGCGCGAGGCGGAGCTCCGCTTCCGCACGCTCGTCGAGCATCTCCCCCTCGCCACCTACATCAGCCCGATCGACTCGCCGGTCGGCAACCTCTACGTGAGCCCGCAGGTCGAGGAGCTGCTCGGCTACCCGGCCGACGAATGGGTCTCGAACCCGCAGCTGCTCCTGGACACCGTCCATCCGGACGACCTGGAGCGGCTGCTCGCCGACGCCGAACGCCTCCGGGCGACCGGCGACCCGTCCCGGGCCGAGTACCGGTATACGGCGGCCGACGGGCGCACCGTCTGGGTGCTCGACCAGACGATGCTCGTCCGCGACGAGGACGGGACGCCGCTCTGGGTGCAGGGCTTCCTGCTCGACATCACGGAGCGCAAGGAGGCCGAGGAGACTCGCGCCCAGCTCGCTGCGATCGTCGAGTCCTCGGACGACGCGATCATGAGCGGCTCGCTCGACCTGCGCATCACGAGCTGGAACGCGAGCGCCGAGCGCATGTTCGGCTACTGCGCCGAGGACGCCCTCGGCGAGGCGATGACCCTGCTCATGCCGCCGGACCGCGTCGACGAGGCGCTCGCGCTCATCGCGGAGGTCGTGTCCGAGGCGAAGGTGGTCCACCTCGAGACGGTGCGCCTGCACGAGGACGGGACGCCGATGGACGTCGCCTTCACGTACTCGCCGATCCGCGACCAGGCCGGAACGGTGGTCGGGGTCTCGGCGATCGGCCAGGACATCACGGAGCGCAAGCGTGCCGAGGCGACCGTCCGCGAGAGCGAGGCGAAGTTCCGCACCTTCGTCGAGACGACCGAGGAGTGGGTCTGGGCGGCCGACGCCCGGAACATCCACACGTACTCGAATCCCGCCGTGGAGCGCATTCTCGGGTGGAGCCCGGAGGAGTTCGTCGGCCGGGACTGGCTGGACTTCGTCGTACAGGAGGACCGCGACGAGATCGCCGAAGCGGTCGAGGCTGCCCGCCAGACGAAGTCCGGGTGGTCCGGCCTCGTCATCCGCTGGCAGGCCAAGGACGGGAGCATCCGCCACCTCGAGAGCACGGCCACCCCGGTCCTCGACGACGGCGGCGACCTCCTCGGCTGGCGCGGCACCGACCGGGACGTCACCCACCGCATCCTCGCCGAAGCAGAGCGTGAGCGGCTGCTGGCGGCCGAGCAGGAGGCCCGCGAGGCGGCCGAGGCGGCACAGCACGATCTGGCCGCGCAGAATGAGCGGCTGCGGGAGCTCGACCGGCTCAAGGACGAGTTCATCGCGCTCGTCTCCCACGAGCTGCGTACGCCCCTCACGTCCATCCGCGGCTACACCGAGCTGCTGCTCGATGGCGAGGCCGGCGAGCTCGGCGACGACCAGCGCCAGTTCCTCGGAGTCGTCGAGCGAAACGCCCACCGGCTCCTCCACCTCGTCGGCGACCTGCTCTTCCTCGCCCAGGTCGAGGCCGGGAAGCTCGTCCTCGACGTGGGAGCGCTCGACCTCGCGACCGTGGCGTCTGAGAGCGTCGAGACCGCGCGGCCGCAGGCCGAGGCGAAGGAGATCGTGCTCACGCTGGCGACGAGCCCGGTGCCGCTGATCGCAGGCGACCGCGCCCGCATCGCCCAGCTCCTCGACAACCTCGTCTCGAACGCGATCAAGTTCACCCCCGAAGGCGGCCGGGTGGACGTGCGGGTTCGGGCGCTCCGCAAGCGCGCGATGATCGAGGTCCGCGACACCGGCATCGGCATCCCGGCGGACGAGCGGGAGAACCTCTTCCAGCGCTTCTACCGGACGTCCACCGCCACGGAGAGGGCCATCCAGGGCACGGGCCTCGGGCTGGCGATCTCGAAGGCGATCGCCGAGGCCCACGACGGGCGGATCACGGTCGAGAGCGAGCAGGACGTGGGCACCACGTTCCAGGTCGAGCTCCCCCTCCGGCGCCAGGCCGAGGTCGAGGAGCGCTCGACGGTGGCGATCTGAGCGTCGCTCGCCCTCGGCTCGAGGGCGCGTTCAGGCTGGTCGGTAGCGGTAGCCAAAGCCGCGCACGGTCTCGATCACGGAGCCGTCCGCGCCCGCCGAGGTGAGCTTCCTCCGCAGGTACCCGACGTAGAGCTTGACCTGGTCGCGCGACGCGGCGAAGGAGTCGCCCCAGACGAGCTCGAGAAGCTGGTCGTGCGCGAGGAGCTGTCCCGGATGGCGGACGAAGGCCGCGAGGAGCCGGAACTCGAGGGGCGTCAACGCGACGTCGTTTCCGTGGACGGCCACGCTGCGCTGCGCGAAGTCGACGGCGAGCAGCGCGTCGGCATACGTCTCCTGCGTCCGTCCGCGTGAGCCCGCGCGGCGCAGCATCGCCTCGATGCGCGCCAGGAGCTCCTGCCGGCCGAAGGGCTTCGTGATGTAGTCGTCAGCGCCGGCCTTGAGCCCCCGCACCTTCTCGAGCTCGCCGGCGCGGGCGGTCAGCATCGCCACGGGCACGTCGGAGAGGTCGCGGATCCGCTCAAGCGTCTCCCAGCCGTCGAGCTCGGGCATGGAGACGTCGAGCAGCACCACGTCGGGCGGGGACGAGTAGAGGGCGCGCAGCGCGTCGCGTCCGTTGGAGGCCTCCGAGACGTCGTAGCCCTGCCGCTCGAGCAGCTCGCGGACCAGCCCGCGGATGTCGGAATCGTCGTCGACGACGAGCACGCGACCGCGCTTCATACGGCTTCCATACCAGATCCCGCCGACGAACGCCCCCTTCAGGGCGATAGTGGAAAACGTGGCAAGGATCCTCGTCTTCGAGCCCAACCCCGAAGTGCGCGCCCTTCTCGCGCACGTGGTCACGCGACTCGGTCACGAGCCCGTCTACGCGGAGGACGGGCCCGGCGACTTCCTTCCGGACGACGCCGACGTGCTGCTCATCGAGCCCGCGGACCGACGGGCGCTCTCCGTGGCGCAGATGCTCCGGCTGCGCCACGGAGGGCTGCCGATCGTGTGCACGAGCATCTTCCCGGCGACGCCGGAGTCGCAGGAGCTGCGACCGGTCGCCTATCTCGTGAAGCCGTTCTCGCTCGTCGAGCTCGAGCGCGCTCTCGACGAGGCGGTCGGGCGCGTCTCCGTCCCGGCCTAGCGTTTTAACGACCACGAGCTGCTCAGAGAAGCAGCTCGCAGTCGGCCGTCAGTCAGTCCCCCGCTTCTAGAAGAAGCGGCGACACAGGACGATGATACTCCTCGTGACACTGCGTTACAAGACCGAAAGGTACTTCTCAAGCTCCCACGGCGTAAGCTGGACGCGGTAGTCGTCCCACTCGGCCCGCTTGAGCCTGACGTAGTTGTCGAAGACGTGGTCGCCGAGTGCCTTGCGCGCCAGCTCCGACCCGGCGAGCTCGTCGATCGCCTCGCCGAGGGTCTCTGGCAGCGCGACGATGCCGCGCTCCTTCCGCTCCTCGGGGGGCAGCTTGTAGAGGTTCGACTCCATCGGCGGCGGGAGCTCGTAGCCCTGCTCGATGCCCTCGAGTCCGGCGTGGAGCAGCGCGGCGAACGTGAGGTACGGGTTGCAGGCCGGGTCGGGACAGCGGATCTCCGCCCGCGTCGCCTGCTCGTTCCCGGGCTTGTAGAGCGGGATCCGGATCAGCGCCGAGCGGTTGCGCTGCGACCAGGCGGCGTAGACGGGCGCCTCGTAGCCGGGCACGAGCCGCTTGTAGGAGTTCACCCACTGGGCGAAGACGGCCGAGATCTCGCGCGCGTGCCGGAGCTGCCCGGCGATGAACGCCTTGCCCGCCTCAGACAGATGCCAGTCGTCGTCGGCGTCGAAGAACGCGTTCTTCCCCTCGGCGAAGAGCGACTGGTGCGTGTGCATGCCCGAGCCGTTCTCGCCGAAGAGGGGCTTGGGCATGAACGTGGCGTGGTGGCCGGCCTTCTTGGCGATCTCCTTGACCACCAGGCGGTACGTGATGGTGTGGTCGGCCATCTCGAGCGCGGGCGCGAAGCGCATGTCGATCTCGTGCTGCGACGGCCCGACCTCGTGGTGGACGTACTCGATCGGGATCCCCATCGACTCGAGCGCCGCGATCGTCTCGTTGCGGAGCTCCCAGGCGGCGTCGAGCGCCGTCATGGCGAAGTAGCCGCCCTCGTCCAGCGGCTCGGTGCCCTTGTCGTCCTCGAAGAGGAAGTACTCGAGCTCCGGCCCGACGTTGAACGTGTCGAAGCCGAGCGAGCGCATCCGCTCGAGAGCCCGCCGGAGCACGAAGCGGGGATCGCCGTCGTAGGGCTCCCCGTCCGGAGTGACGACGTCGCAGATCATGCGCGCGACCTTGATGTCGCCGTTCGGCATCAGCTGGAAGGTGCCCGGATCGGGGATGGCGACCATGTCCGACTCCTCGATCGCGTTGAAGCCGGTGATGGAGGAGCCGTCGAAGCCCATCCCGTCGTCGAGGGCGCCCTCGAGCTCTGCCGGCGTGATCGAGAAGCTCTTCAGGTGGCCCTCGATGTCGGTGAACCAGAGATGGACGAACTTCACGCCCTGGTCCTCGACCTGCCGGATCACACGCTGCCGCTCGCCCGGGTCGCTCGTCGCCCGTCCTCGCTCCTCCACCTGGGCCATAGTCGCCTCCTTAAATGCAAAGAGCCCCGGGCGGACGTCCGCCCGAGGCCTCGTCGCCTCGTGAACGGTCGCAGTGTACACCAGCCCCTCCTCGAGGAGGCCCCTACGCCTCGCGGGCGACGCCGGCGTACGTCTCGCCGAGTCGGATGGCGCGGCCGTAGAGCCAGAGGGCCGGCACGAGGACGAACGCGCTGAGCGACAGGGCGGTGCGCAGCCCGAAGGCCGAGCCGACCGCGCCCAGGACGGGCCCGCCGCCCCATTCGCCGGCCGAGTCGCCGAGGTTCGTGATCGAGATCACGGTCGCGCGGACGCTCGAGTCCTCGATGTTCGCGTTCAGCCACGTGTCGTAGACCGGGTACGAGAGCGAGCGCGCCACGTCGATCGCCCAGAAGGCGGCCACGGCGAGTGCGAAGCTGCCGGCGAGGGCGAAGACGAGCGTGGCCGCGATCAGCGTGGCATCGAGCCCGAAGAGGATCCGCGCCATCCCCTTCGTGCCGGCGCGCTCGAACCGCCCTGCGAGTGGCTGGGCGACGAGGAGCGCGAGGAGGAGCGCGCCCGCGTTCAGGAGCCCGAACCAGACGACCGGATCGAGGCCTGCGAGCTCCGGGACGCCCACCTCGAGCAGGAACTGAGCCTCCCAGAGCCGGTCGATCCCCTCGCTCCACATGCCGCCGAAGAAGGTGATGCCGACGATGAGCAGGAGGACGGGTCGCGTGCGGACGAGCCGGCCGCCCTCGCGCGCGGTGCCGGTCAACGCGCGGAGCCTGCGGGTCCCGGCCCGGTCGGCAGGCGTGAAGCCCTCCTCGGGCATGACCGCGGCGAGCACGAGCCCGTGCGCCGCGAGGAGGAGCCCGCCGACGACCAGCGGCAGGCTCAGATCGACGAGCGCGAGCGCCACCGCGAGGCCGATGCCGACGAGCGAGAAGGCGCGCGCCACCTGCGCGCCGCGCTGGTAGGAGCGGGCCATGTGCTCGACGCCGACCTCGTCGGCGAGCCAGGCGTCCTCGGCGCCGCTCTTGAACGTCCAGCCGAAGCCGGTGAGCGCAGCGGCAGCCAGGACGACGCCGACCTCGGCGAACGCGCCCGTGAGGATGAAGCCGGCGCCCATGAGGAACTGCGCGAGGACGACGGAGGCCCGCCGGCTGTACGTGTCGGCCACGACCCCGGTCGGGACTTCGAAGAGGAAGTAGGCGACCTCGAGCGCCGTCCCGGTGAGCACGAGCTCGAGCGGGCCCATGCCGACCTCCTGCACGAAGTAGATCGCCGCGACCGTCCACGCGGTCGTCTGGGCGAGCGCCGTCGTTCCGCAGTACAGGAGCCAGGTCCGGTGGGGATCGAGGCGCCTCACGAGCTACCCCGACCGCTTCAGCTTCCCGTGCCGTTTGGCGTGGCGCTCGCCGACGCGGAACACGGCGAGCCCGAGCGGGATCGAGACGACCCCGATCACGAGGAGCGGCCAGAGCTCGTCGCGGAGCGCGGCGAGGCCGTCGCCCTCGAGGATCGCGTCTCGCACGCCGTCGAGCGCGTACGTGGCGGGCGAGATCGTGGCGAGCCACTGCATCCACTCGGGCAGCACGCTGACGGGGTAGTAGACGCCGGAGACGACGAGCAGGACTCCCTGCGCGATGAAGCCCAGTTGCGTCCCCTTCTCCGGCGAGATGAGCGGGAGGACAGAGGTCATCATCCCGATCCCCACGAACGAGATCGACGCGACCGCGAGGACGACGAGCGCCGCGCCGAAGTTCGCCCCCGGCAACGAGAGGTCGAAGAAGAAGGCGACGACCGTGAAGAGGAGCACCGACTGGACGAGCCCGTACGCGATGGCGAAGAGGCCCATCCCGCCCAGGTGGACCGAGCGCGAAAGCGGGGCCATGAACGTGTACTCGATAGTGCCCTCCCAGCGCTCCCAGGACACCGTCTCCGTGAGGATCTCGAAGATCATCCCCAGATAGGCCCAGATGACGGCGCCGATGAGGAGGACGGCCGTCGTCCGCTCGACGTCGATCTGACCGCCGGCTGCCTCGATGCCCTCGGCGATGAAGACGATCGTGAGCGTGTTCGCCACCGTCCAGAGGAAGAAGGCGAGCTCCCACCAGGCGTAGCGACGGACGAGGTAGGCGTTCCGCTCGACGACGCCGGCGAGGCCGACGAGCTCCGCCCGCAGAGTGTGTCCGGCGCCTCGCATCAGTCGCCCTCCTCCGCCTCGTCGTCCTCGAGCGCGCGACCGGTCGCGGCGAAGAAGACCTGCTCCAGCGTGGCCGCGCCGTACTGCCGCTTCAGCTCCTCGGGAGGCGCGAGACAGACCAGCCGGCCGCCGTCGAGGATGCCGACGCGGTCGGCGAGGGTCTCGGCCTCGTCGAGGTCGTGCGTGCAGATGAGGAGCGTGGCGTCGTGCGTCTCGCGCACCTCGCGGATGAACTCGCGCACCTCGAGCCTGGAGCGTGGGTCGAGCCCGGTCGTCGGCTCGTCGAGCAGGAGCAGGACCGGTGCCGTGAGCAGGGCCCGCGCGAGCGCCACCTTCTGCTGCATGCCGCGGGAGAGGTTCTCCATCGGCTCGCGGCGCCGCTCGACCGGGAAGCCCACCCGCTCGAGGATCTCGGGGATGCGCGGGCCGGTCTCGCGCGGGGTCATCCCGTAGAAGCGCGCCGCGTAGGCGAGGTTCTCCGCGGAGGACATCTTCTTGAAGAAGGAGGCCTCGACCGAGACGCGGTTGACGAGCCTGCGCACCGCCCGCGCGTCGCTCGAGATCTCGTGGCCGAAGACGCTCGCCGTGCCGCCGTCGGCGAGCAGGAGCGTCGAGAGCAGGCGCACGAGCGTCGACTTCCCCGAGCCGTTCTGGCCCAGGATGGCGACGCACTCGCCGCGCTCGATCGTGAACGAGACGTCGCGGAGCGCCGCGACGCGCTCGCGACGCAGGTGACGCCCGTTGCGGCGGAGGAAGTCCTTACGAAGGTCGGAAACCTGGACGGCGTGCATGAGCGTGCTCCTTCACGGTCGAGTCGAACGCAGGGCGGAAAGTCGGCGCCCCTAGAAGGGGGGCCGCGACACCTGGTGTCTCAGACTCGGTTGGAACGCACGCTGTAGCCGAGGATACCCCCGGCAGTGGAATCCGTCCAGGGGCCGCGCTATGGTGAGAGACGCGACCCGCCGACGGCGGCGGGCGCGAGCAGGCGATGGAGCCTCAGAGGTCGTTTTCGACCGCTGGGGCTTTTTTCGTGGACCGAGAGGAGGCGGGATGCACGAGATCGAGACGAAGGCGTACCTGGCGAACGGCGCACAGCCGGCGCCCGACGAGGCGGTCGCCTGGGCTTTCGAGCAGAAGGCCCAGATGGTCGACCTCAAGTTCTGCGACCTGTTCGGGAGCTGGCAGCACATGACGCTGCCCGTGAGCGCCTTCGACGCGAGCGCGTTCAGCGAAGGTCTCGGGTTCGACGGCTCGTCCATCCGTGGCTGGCAGGGGATCGCCGAGAGCGACCTCCTGCTCATGCCGGATCCGGCGAGCGCCGTGCTCGACCCCTTCACGAGCGCGCCGACCCTCTCCCTCGTCTGCGAGATCGCCGACCCGGTCACCGGCGAGCCGTACGCCCGCGACCCGCGGCGCGTCGCGCGCCGGGCCGAGGAGCACCTGCGCGAGACGGGCATCGCCGACGCGGCGAACTTCGGGCCGGAGTGCGAGTTCTTCGTCTTCGACGAGATCTCCTACGAGCTCTCCCCGAACCGTGCCGGCTACGCGCTCGACTCCGCCGAGGGGCACTGGAACTCCCCGGTCCCCGGGCTCGGCTACACCGTGCGCGAGAAGGGCGGCTACTTCCCGCCGGCCCCGCACGACACCCTCCACGACCTGCGGACCGAGATCGTCCTCACCCTCGAGCGGCTCGGGATCCCGTGCGAGTTCCACCACCACGAGGTCGCCTCCGGCGGTCAGTGCGAGGTCGACCTCCGCTACGCGACGCTCACGCGGATGGCCGACCAGGTGATGACCTACAAGTACGTCGTCCGCAACGTCGCCCGGGCGGCAGGCAAGAGCGCGACCTTCATGCCGAAGCCGATCTTCGGCGACAACGGATCGGGCATGCACACGCACCAGTCGCTCTGGAAGGAGTCGACGCCGCTCTTCGCGGACAAGTCCGGCTACGCAGGCCTCTCGCAGCTCGCGCGGGCCTACGTGGGCGGCCTCCTCATGCACGCGCCGGCGCTGCTCGCCTTCTGCGCGCCGACGACGAACTCGTACCGGCGGCTCGTTCCCGGCTACGAGGCGCCGGTGAACCTCGTCTACTCGAAGCGAAACCGCTCCGCCGCGATCCGGATCCCGATGTACTCGGACGCCGCCGCCGCCAGGCGGGTCGAGTTCCGCTGCCCGGACGCGACGGCCAACCCCTACCTCGCCTTCGCGGCGATGCTGATGGCCGGGCTCGACGGCATCGAGAAGGGCCTCGACCCCGGCGAGCCCGCCGACTTCGACCTCTTCGAGGAGACGCACGGCGGGATCGCGCAGGTGCCGGGCTCGCTCGGCGAGGCGCTCGACGCGCTCGAGCGCGACCACGAGTTCCTCCTCCGAGGCGGGGTCTTCAGCGAGGAGATCGTCCGCACGTGGATCGCCTACAAGCGCGAGGCGGAGGTCGACGTCGTCGCCCTGCGGCCGCACCCGGCCGAGTTCGCGCTCTACTACGACGCCTGAGAACCCGGTCCTGACGAAGCGGGCGGTCGCCGCCGGCCGGTGACCGCCCGCAAGAGCCGGCGCGGGCTGAGGCGCCGCTCGGCGAAGGCGAAGGGCGGATAGCGCCCGCGGACCTGGTCGACGAAGCCCGCGAGGCGCTCGGCCAGCTCCGGGTCGGTGATCTCGACGACATTCTCG
>JBOHAM010000010.1:0-24567 GCA_050697735.1 Gaiellaceae bacterium
GGAAAGCTGCCTGCTAGGCAGTCCTCGGCTTCCGGAAGAGTGCCACGCCGAGCGCGATCAGGCCCGCGGCAAGGCCGACGATGGCGAGGATGATGGCGACCGTCGCCATCCCGTCGTCGTCGCCGTCCGTGCTCACGGCCGGAACGGCGGCCTCGTCCTCGGTCGCCGCCGGCTGCTCCGCCTCCTCTTCCTCGGGGGCGATCACCGTGATGCGAGGCGCAGGAGACTCGGCCTCGGGATCGGGATCGACCCAGGCGCGCTCTTCTCCGTCGTCGTAGACCTGCACGGTCGGGAAGAGGATCTCGTCCCCGGCGGCGGCGTCCTCGGGGACCTGGAAGCTCATGCCGAACTCGTCGAACTCGCCGACCGCGATGCCCGGCTCGCACGTCCAGGTGACGGTTGCGATCCGTTCGGTCGTCTCCTCGACGGGCTGGTCGAGCGGCTCCATCTGCACCTCACGCTCGCAGATCGGATGGGGCTGGAAGCGGGCCGTCAGGATCTCTTCGGGGAACTGAATCGAGATGGACGTCGTCGCGGCCGCGTCGGCCTCGTTGGGAACGCGAACGACCATCGTCGCGAAGGCACCCGGCTCCCATTCGCCCGGCTGGATGGTCACGTGCGCAGCCGCCGCCGCCGGGAAGACGACGGCTGCTGCGACGAAGGTCAAGATCAAGCGTCGTAGCACGTACTACTCCTCTCCAATTGGAACGGTGATCGTTTCGGTTAGAAGGTCGAACTCGCCCACGAGCGCCTCGATGCGGAGCTCCCACTCGCCCGGGATGGAGAGCGAGGCGTTCTCGGCGACGTACTCGCCGGGCTCGCCCTGCACCGGCTCCGCCGGAAAGGCCAGCGGGCCGATCTCCTCGCTCGGGAGCGAGGCGGAGACGCTCACCTCGGTGAGCTCCTCTGCATCGGACGGCTCGAAGGTTAGGTGAATGGCGTTTTCGCCCGGAATGCCGGGATCGACGACGACGTGGGCCATCGTCCCGCCCAGATCGACGTCCGACTCGAAGGGCGCGTGGGCGCTGGCTTCGGTCCCCATCGCCCCGTCCTCCATGGCCCCGTCCTCCATGGCCATCTCGCCCATCATCGCCTCCGTGCGGGCCGGCTCCGCGTTTACGAGCACGGCCGTGACGGCGACGACGGCGATCATGATCGCCAGCTCCACGCTCGCGGCCTGGAGGAAGCGACGCCGCTCGAGCACGGAGGCCAGCCCCGCCTTCAGGCGCGGCACCGCATAGCGGTTGTTGTACGCGCCGAGGGCGAGGAGCGGGACGACGAGCGCGATCTTCGCCAGGAGCAGGAGTCCGTACTCCGTTTCCCAGAGCGCGCTCCAGGTTCGCACCTGGAGGTAGCCGTTGATCACGCCCGCGACCAGCAGGGCGGCCACCGAGACGACGGCCATGTTCGAGAAGCGCGGGACCGCCCGCGTGGCCAGCGGCCAGCGGTCGGCGTCCGCGAGGACGAGTGCGATCACGAGGAATCCCAGCCCGCCCGTCCAGAGCGCGGCCGCGATCACGTGAGCGACGTCGGACGCCATGGCGAGCTTCCCCGCCGTGCTCGCGTGCCCGGACAGGGACGGCGTCAACGACATCCCGAACCCGAGTGCGAGCGTCAGCGCCGACAGCGCGCGCCGGTCGCGGCCCTCCGAGAGGCGAAGCGCCATCGCGGTGAGGGCCAGCGTGACGGCGAGCGCCGCCTGGACGAGCATCATCTCCCCGTAGCGCGTGTCGAGGACCGTCCTGAAGACGTTCCAGCGAAATGCGTCGAGGAGGCCGAGCCCGCCCGCCGCCGCGCCCTGGAAGAAGATGTTCAGGAGCGCGACGACTGCGAGGGCGGCGGCCAGTCCCGCGAGGACGCCGTAGAGGCGACGCCGGACGGACCAGGTCGCCGACGGCAGGGCGACGACGAGCACCGCCGAGCCGCCGACGGACAGGAGGAGCAGGGCGAAGTCGAAGAACCGCCCGCCCGTGAAGAAGACGTCCACGGTGGTCGAGTTCCCCGTCAAGGAGTCGACGGAGATGCCTGCCGGCTGGACTCCCCTCTCCTGCACGTGGAAGACGAACGCCCCCGAAATCGGGTCGGAGTCGGCCGAGATCGCCCGCCACGCGACCGTGTAGGTCCCGCGCTCGAGCTCTCCCTCGATGCCGACCGCGACCTCGGTGCCCCTCGACGGATTGACCTGCTCGGAGTCCACCCGGTTTCCCTGGCCGTCGTAGACCCGGATACCTCCTAGCGACATCTCCACCGGCTCGTTGAACCGGAGGCTGACCTCGCTCGGCGGCTCCTGGACGACGGTGTCGTTCGCCGGCTGCGTCCCGAGCAGCACGGAGTGCGCGAGCGCGCCCGGTGCGAGCACGCCCGCGACCACCGTCGCGACGGCGAGCGCGGCGACGAGCCGACTCCGAAGGGCTGTCTGTACTTGGCGGATCTTCCTCTCCTCCTTCCCTGGCTCAGGGCGCCGCAAGCAGACGCGGCGCACCACTCCATGACGGGAGAAGGAGGGGCGGCGCGCGCTGCCCGCGCGCTCCGACGAGCGTCGGGCTTCGCGGGACCCGGTCCGTGGCCGGCACCGCCAGGCTGGCATCCGGCGCGAGGACAAGGCGGGGCGGCGACCCGGCGTGGAGGGCGAGAGCACCCGCCGCGGCCAGGAGCGCGCGCGCCGCCAGGAGTGCAACGAGCGCGAAGGGGAGCTGAAGGGCGAGGCCGACGAGGAAGGTCGGCTCGAAGATCGTGGACACGAGTGCGTCGTGGTGGATCATCCGCTCGGCGTGCTCCTGCACCGCGAACCCCAGCGGCGGGGCGAGCGCGAAGAGCGCGAGCGGAGGCGCGTCGCCGCGGGCGGAGCCCGCGAGGACGCGGCCGAGAAAGCCGACCAGGATCAGGGCGACGCAGAGCGAGCCCAGGAGGGGCATGTCCAGGTAGGCGTGGCCGGACTCCTCGAGCAGGTGCTCGCGGCGCTCCGCGTGCGGCTCGGCGATGCGGTAGGCGACGCCGTGCGCCGCCAGAACGCCCGCGGCGGCGAGGCCGAGCGAGAGCAGCCACGCGATGCGGCGGCCTGCGGCGGTCACGCGTGCGCCCGCCCGGCCGCGCGGCGACGCTCAGAGCAGAGTCGGACGCTCGCTCGCGGCGTGGGCGACCCCTCCAACCGGCTCGATTCACAGGTCGTCCATGCGACCTGGGTCAATCCGTATTCCCCCTCTCCTCCCGGGGGATACGCCGGTTGGCGCATCCCCGGTTTGCGGTCTACGCGAGGACCGGGGAGGGCGGGGCGCGCTGACTACGGCCGAGGTCGAGACGGAAGGCGGGCCGGCGCTCGGCGCGGACCGGACGATGCCGGTCGGCGGTCGGGCGGCCGACCCTAACCCTGGGGCCGGCGAGCCAGCGGGCGACCGTCTCCGCCAGTGCGAAGAGACCGCGTCCGAGCGTGAGGGCGGCAAGGGCGAACGGAATCTGGACGAGCAGGCCGACGAAGGCCACGGGCACGAGGTGGACGGCGGCTGCGGACGTCGCGTAGGCGGTCGTGGAGCCCGCGATCACGGGCTCGACCAGCGCGTGCCCGACGAACCCGAGCACGGGCACGACGCCGAAGAGCCAGAGCGACCGCACCGACGTTCGCTTCCAGCGGGCGCCGGAGACGACCCCGGCGGCGAGGGGCAGCGCAAGCGCCATGCAGAGGGCGAGGGACACCGGCAGGTAGCCGAGATAGCTCGCCGCCTCGGGCATGCCCGAGGCCACCGCCTCGGGGGACATCAGCCGGTGCGCCAGCGCGTGGGCCGCCGCCCAGCCCAAGCCGGACAGGGCCAGCAGGACGCACACGAGGAGGCGGCGGCTCCTCACAGTACGGCGATGGTAGAGCCGTCAAGCGTTCCTGGCAACCGGGATCAGTCGCCCGCAGGCGGCTTGCGGAGCCGCTTCGTCGTGCTGCGGACGCGCTTGGCGGTGAGCCGCCGCTCCTTCGAGGCCGCGGTCGGCTTCGTGGGGCGGCGCTTGCGCTCCGGTTTGAGCGCCTCCCGCAGCGCGGCCGCCAGCCGTTCGAGCGCCAGCTCCCGGTTCCGCCACTGGCTGCGCTCGTCCTGGGCCACCGCCCGCACGACCGGGCCGACGCGGGCACGAATCCGCGCTTTCTGGGTCTCGCCGAGCGTCGCGGAGGCGTCCACGTCGAAGACCGCCTCCACCCGCGTCTCCGTCTTCTGGGCGTGCTGACCGCCCGGCCCGCTCGAGCGAGAGGTGCGCAGCTCGATCTCGCCCAGCGGGATCGCAAGGCCGCGGCGCACCTGAATAGACTCGGGGCGCATGGCGGCGATTCTGCTCGACATCGACGGTGTCCTGCACGTGTCGGGGGAAGCGATCGCGGGAGCGGCCGGCGCCGTCAGGGCCCTACGGGAGGACGGGCACCGGCTCCGCTTCGTCACCAACAACACCACCAGGGCGCGCGAGCGGCTCACCGGCCAGCTGCGGGGACTCGGGATCGAGCTCGAGCCCGAGGAGATCTCGACCACCCCGCTCGCGGCCGCGCGGCTGCTCGCCGGCCGGCGCGTCCTCGCGCTGACGATGGCCGACGTGCGGGCCGATCTCGAGACCGGCGTCGAGCTCGTGGAGGAACGCGCCCAGGCCGTTCTCGTCGGCGGCGCGGACGAGGGGGAGGAGACCAGCCGAGTCTTCACCTACGAGAACCTGAACCGCGCCTTCGCCTCGCTCGAGGAGGGCGCGAGCCTCGTCTGCCTGCACAAGAACCGCTGGTGGCAGACGTCCAGCGGCCCGCTCCTCGACTCGGGCGCGTTCGTGGCCGGGCTCGAGTATGCGGCCGGGGTCGAGGCGGAGGTCGTCGGCAAGCCGAGCCGCGCGTACTTCGACGCCGCGCTCGCGGAGGTCGGGACCAGTCCCGGCGAGGCGATCATGGTCGGGGACGACGTGGAAGCGGACGTGGGCGGCGCGAAGGCGGCCGGACTGCGCGCCGTCCTCGTGCGAACGGGCAAGTTCAGGGAGGACGCCCTGGCCGCCGCGGAGCACGAGCCCGACGGCGTCGTCGACTCGATCGCCGACGTCCCCGCGTTCGTCCGGGAGCGGGGCTGGTGAAGGTCGGGCTCGACGTGATCGAGATCGAGCGAGTCCGCGAGGCCCTCGAGCGCTATCCGCGCTTCCGCGAGCGCTGCTTCACCGAGGCCGAGCGCGCCTACTGCGACTCGCGCGCGAACCCGGCCCAGCACTACGCCGCCCGCTTCGCCGGCAAGGAGGCGGTGGGCAAGGCGCTCGGCTTCGGCGTCGCGCGCGCCTTCGCCTGGAAGGACGTCGAGATCGCGGGCCGGCCGAAGCCCTCGGTCACGCTCTCCGGGAAGGTCGAGGCCTGGTCGCAACGGGTCGGCGCGGGCGCCCTCGACCTCTCGATGACGCACTCGCGCGGCATCGCCGCCGCCGTCTGCGTCGTAGCCGATGTGGGCTGAGCAGCTCTACACCGCCGGGGAGATGCGGGCCGCCGAGGCCTCCTACAGCGGTCCCACGCTCGAGCTGATGGAGCGCGCCGGCCGCAAGGTGGCGGAGGAGATCCTGGGGCGCTTCCCCGCCGCGCGGCGGATCGCCGTCTGGTGCGGCACGGGTGCGAACGGCGGCGACGGCTTCGTCGTCGCCAGGGAGCTCGTGCGCGCCCGCCGCGAGTGCGTGGTGCGCCTGCTCGGGGACGAGGCGAAGGTGGCCGGAGACGCGGCCGCCAACCTCCGCCGCGCGCGGGAGGCGGGGGTGGCGCTGGTCGAGGAGCCCGGGCCGGCCGACGTCGTGGTCGACGCGCTCTTCGGCACCGGCTTCCGCGGGAAGCCTCGGCCCGACGCCGAGCGCGCCATCGCGACGATGAACGCCGCCGGCGTCCCGATCGTGGCCGTCGACCTCCCTTCGGGCGTGGACGCCTCGACCGGGACCGTGGCAGGGGCCGCCGTGCGGGCCGAGCTCACGGTCACCTTCCACGCGCCGAAGGTCGGCCACGTCGTCGCTCCCGGCCGCTTCCACACGGGCACGATCGTCGTCGCCGACATCGGGCTCGCAGGCGGGAGGACGCGCACTCGCCGGGCGAGCGAGCGGATCCTCGAGCTCGTTCCGCGGCGGCAGGAGGCGGACAACAAGTACACCGCCGGCTCCGTGCTCGTCGTGGGCGGCTCGCTGGGGCTGACGGGCGCGCCCTCGCTGACCTCGGAGGCGGCGCTTCGCGCCGGCGCCGGCATCGTGACCGCGTGCGTGCCGGCCTCGCTCAACCTCGTCTTCGAGCAGCGCCTCGTCGAGGTGATGACGCGGCCGTGCCCGGACGAGGACGGCACAATGACGCTCGACGCGGCGGACGCCGTGCTCGCGGCCGCGGAGCGGGCGGGCGCGGTCGCGCTCGGCCCGGGCCTGGGGCGCACCGAGGGGACGCGGGCGCTCGCCGGCTACCTGCTCGACCGGCTCGACAAGCCCGCCGTCGTCGACGCGGACGGGCTCTGGGCTCTTACCGGCCACCTCGAGTGGGTGTTCTCCCGCGACGCCCCGACCGTCCTCACCCCGCACGCCGGCGAGCTGGGCCGGCTGCTCGGGCGTCCGTCCGCCTGGGTGGACGCGAACCGGCTCGACGCGGTGCAGGCCGGTGCCGACGACGCGGGCGCCGTCGTCCTACTCAAGGGCGCCGACTCGCTGGTCGCGGGGCCGGGCCGCGGTCCGGTCGTCGTCGACCTCGGGAACGCCGGGCTCGCGACGGCCGGCAGCGGCGACGTCCTCACGGGAGTGGCGGCGGCGTTCCTGGCCAAAGGCATGGACGGCGGGCTCGCCGCCGCCGCGGCCGCGGCCGCGTGCGGAGTCGCCTCGGAACTCGCCGCCGAGCGCCACGGCGAGGCCGGGATGATCGCCCGGGACGTGGTCGAGTCCCTCTCGCCGGCGCTCTCCCGTTGAGATGAGCCGGTCGGAGATCGTCGTCGACCGCGGCGCGATCCGCCGGAACGCAGCGCGGCTGCGCGAGGCGGCGGCGCCGGCGGAGCTCTGGGCCGTCGTGAAGGCGGACGGCTACGGCCACGGCGCGCTCGATGCGGCCCGCGCGGCGCTCGACGGAGGCGCCTCCGCGCTCTGCGTCGCGACCGTGCAGGAAGGAGCGGAGCTCCGGGATGCGCTGCCCGAGCAGCGCATCCTCGTCATGAGCCCGCTTGCGCAGGGCGAGGAGGTGCTCGCTCGCGACGCGCGGCTCGAGGTGGCCCTCTCCACGCCGGACGTCCCGGCGGGGCTCGACGTCCATCTGAAGGTCGACACGGGCATGGGGCGGTGGGGGATGACGCCCGAGGAGGCGTTGGCCGCGCCGCGCGACCGCGTCGTCGGAGTGATGAGCCACCTGGCGACCGCCGACGGCGACGAGGCGTTCGTCGGCGAGCAGGTGGAGCGCTTCGCCGAGGTCGTGGCTGCGTTTCCCGGGGTTCAGGCGCACCTCGCCAACAGCGCCGGCACGCTGCGCTTCCCCGAGACGCGCTTCGCGGCCGTGCGCTGCGGCGTGGCCCTCTACGGGCTCTCGCCCTTCGGGGACGACCCCGCCGCGCACGGGCTCGAGCCGGCGCTCTCCTGGCGCAGCCGGGTCGCGCTCGTGAAGACGCTCGTCCCCGGGGAGAGCACGGGGTACGGCCGGCGCTTCGTCGCGTCAGAGCGGACGCGGGTCGGCATCGTCCCCGTGGGCTACGCGGACGGCTTCCGCCGCAACTTCACGGGCACCGAGGTGCTCGTTGCCGGGACGCGCCGGCGGGTCGTCGGCACCGTCTCCATGGACTCCTTTGCGGTCGAGCTCGGAGACGAGCCGGCCGGTGCGCCGGTCACGCTCCTCGGCGACGGCCTGCTCGCGGAGGAGCACGCGCGCGTCCTCGGCACGATCAACTACGAGATCACCTGCGGCGTCAACGCCCACCCGGCCCGGGCGACGAGGACGGTCGTCGATGGATGAGCGCGTCCGCCAGGCGGTGGGGAGCGAGCCGGCCTGGATCGTCGGCGGCGCCCTCCGCGACGAGCTCCTCGGCCGCGAGATCGTCGACACGGACGTCGCCTGCGCCGAGCCCGAGCTGGCGGCCAGGCTCTACGCGCGACTCGCCGGCGGTGCGGTCTTCCCGCTCTCCGAGCGCCACGGCGCCTGGCGCGTTGCTTTCCGCGGCGGGACGACGGTCGACTTCACGCCCCTCCGGGGCACGATCGAGGAGGACCTGGCCACGCGCGACTTCACCGTCAACGCGCTCGCGCGCCCGGTGGAGGGAGGCGAGCTCGTGGATCCCCTCGGCGGCGAGGCCGACCTCGAGGCCCGCCGGCTCCGCGCCGTCTCGCCGGACGTGTTCTCCTCTGACCCGCTCCGGCTCCTGCGCGGCGTGCGGCTCGAGGACGAGCTCGGGTTCCGTCTCGATCCCGAGACGGAGGAGCTCGTCCGCGCCTCGGTCGCGCGCGTGGGAGAGCCGGCCGGTGAGCGCCTTCTGGGCGAGCTCGAGCGGCTCTCGCCGGACGGGTTCCGCCGCGCGGACGAGCTGGGGCTTCTCGCGCCGCTCGGCGGCTCGACCGCACGGCTCGACGAAGTCGACGTGGTCGACACTCCCGGCTACCTGCTCGCGGTCGTCTTCCGCGAGAGCCTCGGCCGCCTCCCGATCTCGAACGACCTCCGCCGGCTCCTCCGGGTCCTGCTCGCCGCGGAGCGTCCGGCGGACGACTCGCCCAGGGCGATCCACCGCTTCCGCCGCCGAACCGAGCCGTGGGCGTTGACCGCGCTCGCGTTCCTCGGCGCCACCGACCTCTACGAGGCCGTGCGCGCGGCTCGGGCCGCCGAGCCGCCGGAGCCGCTCCTGCGCGGCGAGGACGTGCTCGAGCTCGGCGTCGCTCCGGGCCCGGAGCTCGGTCGTCTCCTGGAGCTCGTGGCCGAAGAGCGCGCCGTGGGCACCGTCGCGACGCGCGACGAGGCACTCGAGCTCGTCTCCCGCGAGCTCACTCCCTGAGGATGAGCTGGTCCCCCTCGAGCACGTGGACCAAGCGGTCCAAGGAGTCGCCGTCGATGAAGCCGATCTCGCAGCGGAAGTGGACGTTCGGCTCCTCGCCCTCGCCGTCTTCGCCCGGCCTGCAGTCGACCGAGGTGGCGATGTTGGGCTCGCCCGACGAGCCGACGTATCTCCCGCGCGCGAACTGCTCAACCTGCGCGACCCCGATCGGCGTGCCGTGAGGCTCGTCGTGGTCATGCTGGGTGGAGTCCCAGATCCAGTACACGCCGCCCAGCACGAGCAGTGGGAGAAGAAAGCGTGCTCTCCGCACCGAACCTCCGCTTCCGACCGGCCGATTAAATCACCGTCCGGCTCGGAGGGCGAGTGTCGCCTACGCGGTCAGCGCCACTTGATCGTGCAGCCGACCGGCGGCGTCTGGGCCACCGCGGGCTCGGTGCCCGCGAGCGCGGCGTCGAGCGCCGGCACGAGGTAGGGCTCGGCGCCGGCGGGGTCGGTGTGGCTCGAGTCGGGCGCGCCGTGGTAGACGAGCCGGTGGCCGGCGTCGAAGACGAACACCTCCGGCGTCCGCACTGCCCCGTAGGCGCTCGCCACCTCCTGGGTCTCGTCGTAGAGGAACGGGAAGACGAAGCCCTTCTCCTCGGAGCGACGGGCCATGTCCTCCACGGAGTCGCCGAGGTAGCCGGCGTTCGAGTTCACGACCAGGAAGCCGGCGCGGCCGTCGTACGAGCGCGCGGCATCGTTGAGCCTGTCCTCCCAGGCGACCACGTAGGGGCAGTGGCAGCACGAGAAGACGACCGCCACCGGCCGGCCTTCGTGCTCGGCGAGCGAGTGGCTGCGCCCGTCGATCCCCGGCAGCTCGAAGACGGGGGCGGGATCTCCGGGCTTGAGCGCGGCCATGCCTTCAGGATAGTGGCGTGCCCGACCTCTACGACGCCGTCGCCTACGGGATGCGCGCCTACACGAGCGCGGCGTTCCGCGTGGACGTGCTCGGCCCGCGCCGCTTCCCGCTCGAGCCGGGCACGCTCCTCGTCGTCACGCACCGGCGCGAGACGGACGTGCCGCTCATCGCCCCGTTCCTCTACTTCGGCTCGGGCGGGCTGCGCAACCGGACGAACCGGCTCCACTTCGCGGCTCGGGACGACATGTTCCTGCCCGGCTTCTTCGCCGGCTTCCCTCCGGACCTGCCGCCGCTGGCCCGGCGCGCGCTGTACCCGGTGGGCGTCGCCCGCTGGCTCCCGGTCGTGAACGTCTTCCCGATTCGCAGCGCGAGTGTCGCCCGGCTAGGCGAGGTGCTCGCTGCGCGGCCGGAGACGGCGCTCGCCGAGCTCGTCCCGGCGGAAACCGCAGCCGCGTTCGCTGAGCGGGCCGTCGCCGCGGGCGGTCGCCGGCCGGAGGTGGCGGCCGACGTGCTCCGCGGCCAGTACGCCGACCTCCTCTGGCAGGGGGTCTCGCCCGGCAGCGGCGTTGCGGACGGCCTCGAGGAGTTCTGGAGCCGCCGCGCAGCCAGGGCCACGGGGGACTTTCGCACGCTCGTCGGGCTCGTCCGCGACCGGCGCACGCTCGTCCTCTTCCCGGAAGGGCGGCCCTCCCCGGACGGCGAGCTCGGCCCGATCCGGCCGGGGATTGGCGCGCTCGTCCGCCGAGGCAAGCCGGTGGTGCTGAGGCCGCTCGCCGTGGCGTACGACCCGCTTGTCCGCGGGCGCACGCGCGTCCACCTGGCCCTCGGCCCTCCCGTGCAGGCGCCCGAGACCGACGTCGAGGCGAGCCTGCTCGCTCTCCTCCGGCGCACGATGCCGCTCACCTGCGGCCAGGTCGTCGCCGCGGCGCTGGCGGAGCGCGCCGAGGCTGACCCGCCGGCCCTGGAACGGCGCCTTGCCGACGCGGTCGCCGAGGCGGTCGCAGAGGGCCGGGCCGTCGAGCGCGAGCTCGGCTCTCCGGCGGCCCGGCGACGCCGCCTCGCCGAGGCGCTCGCCGTTGCCCCGTCGCGCCCGGCCGCGCTCGACTTCCTCGCCCGCGAGCACGCGAGCGCCCGGGACGAGTAGCTACCCCGGCTCGCGCGCCGCCTCGCGCCGGCGCCCGCGCAGGCGGGGGAACGCCGGCCGGACGAGCACGGCGCCGAGGATCGTCACGGGAAGGACGACGAGCGCGTGCATCGTGATGACGTACGCGGTCGCCTTGTTGGGCTCGATGTCCACGCCCTTCGTCGCCAGCAGGGTGAGGTAGTCGAAGGTGCCGATCCCGGCGGCCGTCGCCGGCACGGCGAGCGCGAGATTGCCGATCCCCTCGAGCAGGAAGTAGGCGCCGACGGGAAGGTCGAGCCCGAAGGCGTGCTCCCCGATCACGTAGTACATGGCGACGTCGGCCAGCCACATCGCAGCCGAGGTGCCGAAGATGGCGACGAGCCGGCGCCGCCCGCGAAAGGCGCCGAGCCCGTCCACGAAGTGCGCGGCCGCGCGCGTGAAGCGCGTGTGCCAGCGGGGCGGCAGCCGTCTCGACACCCGCCAGGCGAAGCGCTCGGCGCCGTCGGGGTTCCGGGCCGCGACCACGACGAGCGCCACCCCCAGTGCCGCTCCGGCCGCCAGGGCGACCCCGGTCAGGAGCATCGGCCCGCCCTGGCCGATCGCGATGGCCCCGAAGAGGATCCAGGTCGAGAGCACGACGCCGTCGAGGAGACGCTCGGCGAAGAGCGTCCCGGCCGTCGCGAACACGGGAACGTTTCGCTCGCGCATCGACTCGATCCGGAGCAAGTCGCCTCCGCGCGCCGGCAGGATGTTGTTCGCCCCGCGCCCGACCGCCACGGTCGAGAAGAGCTTCTTCACCCCGCACTGGTAGCCGGCGCCCGCAAGGAGGTAGCCCCAGCGCACGGCCATGATGAGGACGTTCGCGAGGACGAGCGCGAGCGCGGCGACCATCGTCCAGCCCGGCAGCGCGGTGATCTCGCGCCACGCCTCCCGCAGGTCCACCTCACGGAGGAAGAGCCAGAGGAACGCCGCGGTCGCCGCCGACCCGATGAGGATGCGGACGAGGTTGCGGCGCCACGCTTTCATCTGGCTGGTAAGTATGAGCGGTCGCATGGGAAGGCGAAGGAGCGAACGTACGCGGCGCTTCTCGGGCCGGCGCGAGGTCGCCGTCGGGCTCGGCGTGTACGCCGTCTATTTGCTCGCTGCGCGCGCGAAACGCGGCGAGCGAGGTCGCCTGCAGGCGGCCGTAAACGCCGAGCGCGTGGTCGCGCTCGAGCGCCGGCTCGGCCTCCACTTCGAGGCGCGGCTCCAGCGTGTGCTCCTGCCGCGCCGGCGCGTCCTCGCCGTCCTCAATGTTGCCTACGTGACGCTCAACGTCGGGCTGACGGTCGGCTGGCTCATGCGCCTGTACGCCCGCCGCGACCCGGAGTTCCACCGCCTGCGCCGCGCCGCCGTCCTCACCACGCTCGGCGCGCAGCCGTGTTTCGTCCTCTTCCCCTGCGCGCCGCCGCGCTCACTCGAGGACTTCGTGGACACGATCGCAGACGTGAGCGGCATCGACCTCGACTCGGGCCTCGTCGCCCAGCTCTACGACCCGCTCGCCGCCATGCCGAGCATCCACGTCGCCTACGCCGTCGTCACCGCCGCCGGCATCACCCAGGCGAGCCGCAGCCAGCTGGCCCGTGCCCTAGCGCCGGCGTACCCGCCCCTCGTCGCGCTCGTCGTCTTCGCCACCGCGAACCACTACGTCCTCGACGCCGTCGCCGGCGCCGTCCTCGGCGCCGCCGCCCTCAAAGTGGCCCGAGCCCTCGAGCCCAAGTAACACTGTGTTACTTGGAACGATTGTGTGACGCGCGCCTTCGGCGCCGCCGCTGGGCGATGCGGGAGAGCGTTCCCGGGAGCGCGGACTGGAGCAGTCCGGCGACGCGGTAGGCGCCGAAGACGTAGGACTCGGGGCGGTCCCGCTCGACCGTGCGGAGGATCGTGTGCGCGACCCGCTCGGGCGTCAGCACGAGGCGGTCGAGGCGCGTCCCCCTGAAGCGGTCCTGCGGGAAGCCCTCGGTCCGCACCGGCCCGGGATTGACGGCGTGGACGCGGATCCCGCGAGGCGCGAGCTCGACCGCGACGGCCCGGGAGAAGGCGAGCTGGGCGTGTTTCGAGGCCGAGTAGGGCCCGGAGGCGCCGACGGCGAAGACGCCGGCGACGGAGGCGACGTTGACGACGTGGGCGGGCGCGCCGGCCTCGAGCAGCGGCAGGAACGCGCGCAGCGCCCAGACGCTCCCCAGGTAGTTCGTCCGCGTGAGCTCCTCGATCCGCTCGGGCGGCAGGTCGAGGAAGCCGCCGCCGCCCGGGATGCCGGCGGCCGAGACGAGCAGGTGCACGGCCGGGTGACGCTCGCCGATCCGCCCGGCGGCCGCCTGGAGCGCTTCGCGGTCGCCGACGTCGCAGACTTCGGTCTCGGCGCCGATCTCGCCGGCCAGCCGCTCCATCCGTTCGCCGCCGCGGGCGAGGAGGACGCACGCCCAGCCGCGCGAGGCGAGGAGCCGCGCGGTGGCCGCCCCGATGCCGCTCGAGCCGCCGGTGATGACGGCGACGCTCATGCCGCGCAGGTCCGCAGCGTCGTCAGGTTGATCTCGACGGTGTCGGTGATCCTCTCCGCGTAGCCGCCCGCGAGCGTGACGCAGACCGGGACGCCGGCGCGCGCGAGCGTCTCGCGAACGACCGCATCCCGCCGGGCGAGCGCCGGCTTCGAGACGGCGAGCCGGCCGAGCCGGTCGCCCTCGTACGGGTCGGCGCCGGCGAGGTAGAAGCAGACGTCCGGCCGGGAGCGCGCGAGCGCCTGGGGGAGGAGCCGCGCGACGGCGTCGAGATACTGCTCGTCTTCCGTCCCGTCGGGCAGATCGGCCTCGAGGTCGCCGGGCACCCGGCGAAAGGGGTAGTTGCGGAAGCCGTTGACCGAGAACGTGAAGGCCTCCGGATCGTCGAGGAGGGCCGCGTGCGTCCCGTCGCCCTGGTGGACGTCGAGGTCGACGACGAGCACGCGGGCCACGCGGCCCGCTCGCCGAAGCGTTCGCACCGCGACGACGACGTCGTTGAAGACGCAGAAGCCGCGGCCGCCGTCCGCGAAGGCGTGGTGGGTGCCGCCGCCGACGTTGGCGCCCACGCCGTCCGCCAGGGCCGCCTCCGCGGCCATCAGCGTCGCGCCGACAGAGCGGCGGGCGCGCTCGACGAGCTCCGGCGACCAGGGCAGTCCGAGCGAGAGCACCTCGCGCCGCGAGAGCGCTCCCCGGCCGACGCGCTCGAGGTACTCGGAGCCGTGCGCGAGGCCGAGCTCGTCCCCGGTGGCCGCCCGAGCGTCCTCGACCACGATTCCCTCCGAGCCTTCCGCGCCCTCCCGGACGAGCCGGTACTTCCCGAGCGGGAAGCGGTGCCCGGGCGGCAAGGGGTAGTCGTAGACGTCGTGCGCGAACGCCCTCACGGACGCGAGATTAGACTGCCCGCGCCGTGAGCGACCGCTTCGCAGGGAAGACCGGGCTCGTCCTCGGCGTCGCCAACCGCCGTTCGATCGCCTGGGCAATCGCGCAGCAGCTCGCCGGGGGTGGGGCCCAGCTCGCCTTCACGTACCAGGGGGAGCGCATCGAGAAGAACGTCCGCGAGCTGGCTGAGTCGGTCTCCTCGCCGCTCGTGACCGCGTGCGACGTCCGCTCCGACGACGACCTCGACCGTGTGTTCAAGGAGGTGGGGGAGACGTTCGGCGGCAAGCTCGACCTGCTCGTCCACTCCGTGGCGTTCGCCGACGCGCGAGACCTCGAGGGGCGCTTCACCGACACGCCGCGCGACCGCTTCTGGATGGCGCTCGACGTCTCCGCCTACTCGCTCGTCGCCGCAGCCCGCCTCGCCGAGCCGCTCATGGAGGCCGCCGGCGGCGGGTCGATCCTGACGATGACCTACCTCGGCGGCGAGCGCGCGGTCCCCCACTACAACGTCATGGGCGTCGCCAAGGCCACGCTCGACTCGTCGGTGCGCTACCTCGCCTGGGACCTCGGCCAGAAGAACATCAGGATCAACGCGGTCTCCGCCGGCCCGGTGCGCACGCTCGCCGCCCGCTCCATCGCGGGCTTCCCGACGATGGAGGCGATCGTCGAGGAGCGCTCGCCCCTCCATCGCCCCATCGAAGCTGACGATGTCGGCGCGGCGGGCGCGTTCCTCCTCTCCGACGAGGCGAAGAACGTCAGCGGCACGACGCTCTACGTCGACTCCGGCTACCACGCCATGGGTATGTAGAGACCGCCGGGCTCCGACCTCGAGCGCCGCGGGAATGCTTGTTCAGGCGGTAGGAGGGCTCGTCGAGTTGGCTTCGGACGCACATTCTCTGTCCGTGGTTAGCCTCGTCCGCGGTCGTCTATTCACCCGTGCTCGGTTGAATGCGGAGAGCCCGGCGGCTGCGGTGGTGTTGTCCCGGTGATGGCAGCCGGCTCCGAGCGATAGTGCGCTGCCCGGGGTGATCCGCGTCTGCGCTCGTGCGACTCGCTCGCGCTTCCGCGCGAGCTCATCGGGGGTCGATCACAGACCTCGGACGAGGAGGTCTCCGAGGGCCGGCTTGAGTGTGCCGGAGTCGAAGCCGTTCGAGAGACGAAGGCGCAGGGTGTCGCCACGGCCGAAGAAGCCGCCGTCGTGGACGTCGATCCGAAAGCGCTGGCCGGCCGGGGTCACGCCGAGGATCACGGCGTCGCGCTTTGTGACGACGAGCGCCTCGAGGCTGGTCGAGAGGAAGTTCGGGCCGCTGCCTCCGACGCGAGCTGCGCCGGAGAGCCTGCCGTTTCGCGGCTCGACCGCGGCCACCGCGACGGTCATCCCGTTGGGGAAGGAGGCGGCACCGGCGACGACACCCGGTGTGCTGTCGGGCAGCGTGACCACGACATCGGTGGTGGCCTGGTCGACACCGCCGTCGTCATCGGTAACCCGGAGGGCGACGACGTAGCTGCCCGAGAGAACGTACGCGTGGCTTACGTGGGGGCCGATCGCGTCGGGGGAGAAGGTCCCGTCGAAGTCGAAGTCCCACTCGAAGGTGAGCGTGTCGGCGGGGGTGTCCGAGGCGGAGCCCGAAAAGACGATGGACTCGTCAACGGAGCCCGTGTAGGCCGCACCGGGGTCTGCCTGCGGGGGGCGGTTCTCGACGGTGACGGCGAACGTGGTGGTGTGGCTGTCGCCGTCGTCGTCGGTGACGGTCACGGTGACGGTGTAGACGCCGTCGTCCGCATAGGTGTGGCTGATGTCGAAGCTCATCCCTGTCGGGGTCACCCGATCGGGAGCGCTCCCATCGCCCCAGTCGACGGAGCCCAGGTGGGTGTCCGCAGCGCCGAGGTCGGTGAAGGACACGGTGCGGGTGACGGTGCCGCCTTCGTCGATGGTGGCGTCGGGGACGGCGTCGATCGACGGCGCCACGTTCTGGACGGTGACGGCGAACGCGGAGACGCCGACGGTCCCGTTGCCGTCGGTCACGGACACGGTCGCCGTATGGACGCCGTCGTCCGCGTACGTATGGCTGATGCCGAAGCTCGTACCTGTCGGCGTAACCTGATCGGGAATGCTTCCGTCTCCCCAGTCGACGGTGGCCACATTGTCCGACGCGGTCGGACTGGTGAACGAGACCGTCCGCGCGAGCACCGCCCCTTCGTTTACCGTCGCGGCGGGGATCGGGTCGACGACCGGCCCCGTGACCGTGACCGCATGCGTGTCCGAGTCGCACGTCCCCTGTGCGTCGCACACCGTGAACGTGACGTCGTACACGCCGGCCACCGGATACTCGTGGTTGAACGGCAAGGGCGTGTCGACCGGGGCGGGATCGATCGCCAGCCGAGGGCTCTTGTCGCCGAAGTCGACCACGCCCTCGTAGTCGTCGCCGGGCGTCGGCGTCGTGAAGCGGGCGATGCCGGAGACCGACTCGCCGGCCCGCAGCGTGTCCTGGGCCACGGTCACCGTGGCCACCGGCGGGGGGTCGACGACCGTCACGCGATGGACGGCGTCGGTAGCGCAGGCGCCGTCGAAGTCGCACGCTGTCACTTTCACCTCGTAGACGCCCTCCGCCGTCCACATGTGTCGTGCCCGCGAGATGAGCTCCCACGTCGTCGCCGGGATCACCTCCCCCCCGAACGCGGTCATCGACGAGAACCGGGCGTCGATGAGGTCTTCGACGACGCCGTCGCCCCAGTCGACGGTCGCGGTGAATCCCTCGTCGCGATCGAGCGGGTCCCCCGTGTCCAACACGATGAACCGCAGGTCGTACGGCTGGTCTCGCTGCGCGACCTGCTCGCGGGGCGCCGGTGTTCGGAGGCTCACCACACCGGTGTAGGCCGGGCCCACCGTTGGGACCGTGTTGCGCACCTCGACGTCCAGGGAAAACGTCACGGTCTCGCCGGTCGACGGCCTGGTCGCCTCGACCGTGACCGTGCTCGTGGCCGGCCCATCGACGAAGCGGCAGTAGAACGACCCGGCGTCGACCGTCTTCCCGACGGCACTCGTCAGGCCCGTCAGCCCTTTCTGCCCGCAGTCGAGCTTCGTGACGGTGAGCGGGTCCGGGTCGAACTGGAAGGTGTAGTGGGAGCCAAGGCCTTCCTGCACGGCGTCCGGGCCGGCGAGCCTGCCGGTCGGCCGGATCGACCACCAGCCGTCGCCGTCGACGTCGTGGTAGTTGAGCCAGGCCTGCTGACCGGCTGGCGACGCGTCCGCCAGCGCCGCCTTCAGGGCCTCGTTCTCGTGGCCGTTGTGCGCCACGGCGAACGTCGATTCCGGATACTCGTCCTCGCACGTCGCCGGACCGTCGCCCCATTCCCCGGCCGCGGCCGTGATCTTCCAGTCCCCGTCCTTGGTGCAGACGAACGGGTGCGTCGAGGTGGGGAGTTCAGAGCGCCAGCGGCCGTCCTCCTCGTGGATCAGCGCCGCCTGGCCGGCCGCGCCGCGGACGCCCTCGGCCCAGCTCCAGACGAGGCCCTCGAGATCGGTCAGTCGGCCCGGCGACATGAACTTGTCGAGGTTCGTCACGGTGATGTTGCAGCGCGCCAGCCTGGCCAGCTGGTCGCGGTCGTACAGGTCCGGAAGAGTCGTGCCGCCGATCACGGCGAGCGCGTTCTCGTAGGCTCGCCGGAAGGCGGGGTACGTGTCGTAGTGGAAGGGGACGTCCGGGTTGGGGTCGCAGCCGTCGCCGGCGAAGAAGTCCGCGAGCTCGCTCGGGAGCCGGTCGAGCAGCAACGGCCATCCGTTAGGCGCCTTCTCCGTGGTGTAGGGCGCGTAGTCCTGGCGGCTGTACTGCTGGAGGATCAAGGGCGACATGTCCGCGTGGTAGGAGAAGACGATCACCCGCTTGCCCATGGCGACGAGCTCCGCCTGGCTCGGGAAGACGTTGCCGGCGGCGTCGAGGTCGGTCTCGGTGAACACGCCCACGCGTGGATCGCGGCGGAGGATGAGCTCGACGGCCGTCTTGATCTGCTCGGCGCCGTCGTCGTCGAGGGCGTCGGGCAGAGCGATCGTCACGACCTCGTCGCGGTTCTCGTCGCGGACGAGCCAGTTGCGGATCTCCTTGAACGCGTTGTACGCCTTGCGGTCGCCGAGCACGCAGCCGGCGTGGTTGTCGGCGCTCGAGTGGCACAGGGAGGGGACCGTCCCGGTCAGGGGCGGGTTGCCGGAGTGGACGTCCAGCTCGATGTAGCGCGAGCCCCCTCGGAGCTGGTCGGTGATCGAGAACAACTGGTTGAAGAAGGCGTACCCGTCGGCGTCGTTGTTGTAGGCGTTGTGGGTGCCGATGACCATGACCCTTGCGAGCGGCTGGTCCCAGTTCAGCTGCTGCCGCTGGTTCTGGAGCGCCCAGTACGTCCATGTGCCCTGGAACGCCTCGGCCGCCTGGTTGTACCGCCTGTCCCCGACGCACAGGTTCCCGGACTGCAGGAGGCCGCGGTCGCACGGTCCGGCACCGTTCTCCCAGAAGAACTTGGTGAAGAGCGGGCAGGTGGCCTCGCGCTCGTTCCCGCAGTTGTCGATGCCGCTCAGACCGGAGAGGTCGAGGCCGCAGAGGTACACGAACAGGCCGCCCGCGTCCTCGTTCAGGTCCTGGTCGTACTTCCTCCACCCACCGTCGCTGGCCCGGCACGTGACGAGACCGGTGATGCCGGTGACAACATCCACGTCGATAAGCGGGTTGGCGCCGCCCTTGCGGTAGCAGAGGCGGATGCTCGGGCCGCCCGCGCCGTCGTTCAGGTTGGCGCCCGCGTCAGTCCAGGCCGCGTCGCAGGCGCCGTTTTTGACGAACGTGATCTCAGTGACTGCCTGACCAAGCGCTCCCCTCTGGAAGCAGAGGAACACCCAGCGGCCGCCGGCCAGCTTGTTGAGGTCGACGTCGATCCACTCCCAGTCCGGCGGACAGGGGTTGGCGTCGGGCTTCTGGTCGCGGACGACGGTCGTAAGCTCCACGACCGCGAGCTCCGGCGTGGCCACCTGCGCAGCCGCGGGCTCCGGCGCCGCGAGCACCGCGAAGAGGGCAAAAACCGCCGCCAGCACGACGCTCGCCCCGCCACCTCGAGGAGCAGACCACGACGGCCGCTCGCTCGGCGCGGCCGAGAGGACAGATCGGGCCTGACTCCGGAGCAACCGCTACTCCCTACGGGGGCTTCCGAGCCTAGGACGCGCCCACGCGGCTGTATAGAGCAGCCGCTACTCAACTCGCGTTCGGCGAACTACTCAGACGGTTCTAAGATCGAGTGATGCGCTGGCCGCTGGTCGGGAGGGACGAGCTCCTGCGTCGGCTGCGCGCACAGGTCCGCTCCGCCCAGGGAGGGAGCGTCGTGCTCGCCGGTCCGGCAGGGGTGGGCAAGTCGCGCCTGGCGGACGAGCTCGCGCGCGCCGCCGAGGGCTCCGGCACCGTCGTCCTGCGCGTCGCGGCGACGGCGCCGCTCCAGCAGTTGCCCCTGGGGGCGCTGGCGCCACTGCTTCCGAGGAAAAGCGGAGCGGCCGATAGAGAGTCGCTCGTCTGGGGCGCACAGGCGGCGCTGCGGGCGCGCAGTCGGCAGGGGCCGCTCGTTCTCCTTGTCGACGACGCCCACCTCCTCGACGATCTCTCCGCTGCCGTGGTTCACCAGCTGGCGGCGACGGGCGAGGGCCGCATCGTCGCGGTGGTGCGGTCGGGAGAGCCCGAGCCGCAGCCGATCCTGGCGCTCTGGACCGGTGACCTGGCCGAGCGGGTCGAGGTTCCACCGCTCGACCGCGACGCGGTCGACCGGCTCACAGCGACGGTGCTCGGCGGCGCTGTCGCCGGCGAGGCCCGCGCCGAGCTCTGGCGACTCTGCCGGGGCAACCCGCTCTTCTTGCGCGAGCTCATCGCGAGCGGGTTGGAGAGCGGTGCTCTCGTCCGGGACGGTGAGCTCTGGGTTCTGCGAGGCCCTGTCGGCGAGTCCGAGCGCCTCGCGGAGCTCATCGACGCTCGCGTGGGCGAGGTGGGCCCGGGCGAGCTCGCGGCTCTCGAGCTCGTCACGGCCGCAGAGCACGCGCCCCTCACGTCGCTACGGACGCGGGCGGGCGACGAGGCAGTCGCGGAGCTCGAGCGCCGGGGCCTGCTCCTCGTCCGGCGTGACGGGCGCCGGGCGGTAGCCACGATCGGGCACCCCTTGTACGCCGAGGTGATCCGCGGGCGCATGGGGACTTCGCGCCTCGCCGCGGTCGAGGCCGCGCTGGCGGCAGACGTGGAGGCAGTCGGGGCGCGCAGGCGCGGCGATCGCCTCCGCGCCGCGACGTGGAGGCTCGACGCCGACGTGCCGACCGACCCGGGCCTCTACCTCGCCGCCGCACGCGAAGCGGGTGCGTTGCACCATCCGGCCCTCGCGGAGCGCCTAGCCCGGGCAGCCCTTGCCGCCGGTCCCGATCCGGCGGCGGAGCTGGCCCTCGCGCACGCTCTGGGCGCCCAGGGCCGCCTGGAGGAGGCCGATGGCCTGCTTGCCGCCCTCGCCTCGCCGGAAGCCGAGCCAGACGTCGCCGCGCACGCCGCGCGGGTGCGGGCCGAGCTGCTCTTTCTGGACGGCCGCGCGGCAGAGGCGCTCGACACGCTCGGTCGGGCCCGGCGCCGGGCGGAAGGAACGGCCCGAGAGGGATCGCTCGGCGCGCTGGAGGCGACGTTCTACCTCTACCGCAACGAGTTCGACCAGGCGCTCGAGGCGGTCCGGTCGGTCCTCGAGGCGCCGGACGGCGATCCGGAGTCCCTCGTGCCCGCGCTGACCGTGTCCTCGACGGCGCTGGTCTTCCTCGGCTTACCGGCCGCCGGCCTTCGTGACGCCGAGCGCGCGCTCACGCTTCTCGCCGAGCGCCCGGCCGAACAGCCGCAGCTCGAGCTCACCCTCCGCGTCAACCGGGTGTACGCCCTGTTCTTCGCCGGCCGTGTCGCGGAGGCGGAGGAGCTCGAGCGCGGTACCGGCGAGGGACCCAGCGGCCTCCTCGGCGCGTCCCGCTCGGCACGCCTGGGCCAGATCCTCGTGCTCCGGGGCATTGCAGGCAAAGGCGCAGAGCGGCTCGATACCGCCCTGCGTGTCCTGCGCGCCGGGCTCCACCCGGTTCGGTCGCTGCCGCGTTGGCTCGCCTACCGGGCGCTCGCGGCGGCGCTGCTCGGGGACATCGACAGCGCGCGGCGGCTGCTCGAGGAGGCGCGCGCCGCAGCCCCGCAGCCCGTATTCGCCTGGTTCATCGATCGCGCGGAAGTCTGGACCCGCGCCGCCGAGGGCAGGGTGCAGGAGGCCGTCGCGCTGGCGTTCACTATGGCGGCCGAGTCCCGGGGCCGACCGGGCTTCGAAGCGCTCGCGCTCCACGACGCGGTCCGGCTGGGCAGCGCCGACCAAGCAGCGGGGCGGCTCGAGGAGCTGGCCGCCGAGGCAGTGGAGCGGTGGCTCGCCCACGACTTGGCCCGGCACGCTCAAGCCCTCTCGACGGGCGAGGCGGCCGCGCTCGAGGCTGCGTCGGCCGCCTTCGAGTCCTCGGGCCTCGACCTCTATGCAGCGGAGGCGGCGGCGCAAGCGGCGGCAGCTGCGGGCGGAAGCGGGTCGCCGGACGGCTTACGCGCACTCGTCCGCGCGGCGCTGCTCGCAAGCCGCTGCGGCGGCGCCCGGACGCTCGCGCTCGAGGTCCTCGCCCAGGGCACCGACCTCACCCGGCGGGAGCGGCAGGTCGCAGAGCTGGCCGCGCGAGGTCTCAAGAGCCGTGAGATCGCGGAGCTCCTCGTCGTCTCGGTGCGAACGGTCGACAACCATCTGCATCGGGTCTACCTAAAGCTCGGGCTGACGGGCAGGAAGGAGCTTCGCGGCGGGCTCATGGGGATTGAGCATCATCCGAAGCAACGGCTCCCTGGCTGAGGCGGAGGCGAGGTGATTCGCGCGCGAAATCGGGTTGTAGCGGCGCGCCCAGGTGATGTCTCGGTGCTGTCGCCGGCGCGCCGCGGCGTAGAAATCCCCGCTCAGGCCGCACTTCCCGACACGCCATGGGGATGTAGGAATGCGACGGGGATCCGCCTCGACGGCAGGCGACTCGGTCAAGACGACCTAGCGCGAGGACTTCGCGCGCTGCTTTTCGGGTGCCTTCGCCTTGGAATGCGGCGGGGACCCACCCTGGCCCGGCGATTCGGCCCGCCCGCGTGCGGGCCCGCCGCCGCCGTTCGCGCCGTTCGGCTTCCCATCGGCCTTCTTGGTCTGGCCCGGTGCCACCGCCTTGCCGTTGCCCTGGCCCTTGCCCTTCGCGATGCCGTTGGCGGCCTTCTTCTTGCCTCTGGCCTTCGCAGTGTCCCCGGTCGCCTCCCGGTGGGCGCGGCGCTGACCCGGCGCGGCTGCGGTCCCTGCGCGGTGGGCGGCCTCCTCCGGGGCGAGGATCGAGGACGCGACCGCGTCGCGCGGGCCTGCGGCGGGTGACGCCCTCGCGGGGGCCGTCGCAGCGGCCGGGGCCTCGTCGCGCCACACGCGGGACGGATCGGTCGCGGCGACGGTCGCGGTCGTGGCGGTCGCAACGGCCACCGCGGCGACCACCTTGACGCCGGCGCTTCCGGCGAGGAAGCCCTTGAGCGACGCGAGCATCCAGCCGAGGTCGAGCACGCCCAGGGACCTGGACCGCTTGCGCTTCCCAGGGTTCTCGAGCGCCGCCGCCAGCGAGCGGCGCGCGCGGAAGATCAGCGCCTCCACGGCCGAGTGCGTCAACCCGAGCTCGCGTGCGACCTCGCGGTGCGAAAGACCCTGCCATTCGCGCAGTAGGATCGCCCTGCGCTGGGTCTCGGGCATGCTGACGAGCGCGTCCGTGAGGCCGATCAGATCGTCCCGCGGGCGCTCCGGCGCCGAGACCGTCTCCTGGAGGGTCGCGACGTCCTCCGGATGCTCGAGCTTCCCGCGCCGGCGAGAGGAGCGAAGCCGGGCGAAGCAGACGTTCCGGGCGATGTGGAGGAGCCAAGCCGAGCCTGCCCTTGGCCGAGTGCCCTCGTTGAGGCTGCGCCAGGCGTTCAGGTAGGTCGTCTGGAGCGCGTCCTCGGCCTCCTCGGGCGAGCGAAGGACCCGCAGGCAGTAGCCGTACAGCCACCCCGAATGCTCGTGGAAGAGCTGCTCTGCGGTGTCCGACTGCGCCCTCTGCGTTGGGCTCGCTTCCGGAGCAACGGCCATGGCTGCATCTTGGCGCATATCAGGTGGGGTTCAAGCTTCTCCCGAGATCCGAGGCGCATGCTTTCGGCGCCTGCGGCGTCTGTGTTGAGGCGAAGCCACTCCACCACGCACGGAGGTCAGTCCCAGATGAAGCGCGTACCGGCAGTACTCCTCGTCGGCGTGCTCGCCGCAGCTCTTCTTGTGCCCGCTGCGGCGGCGAAGCCCGGCAACGGAAACGGAAAAGGGCACGGTCCGCCGGCCACGGCGAGCGGGGGCGGAGGCCCGAAAGCGAAGGGGAAGCCCGCCTGGGCGGGAACGGGCCAGGCGAAGAAGGCCGAGAAGGCCGCGCAGAAGCAGGAACGGCGCGCTGCGCGGGAGACCGCTCAGGAGGAAGGCGAGGACGCCCCCAAGCACGACAACCCCGCCTGGGTCTGCAAGTTCGAGCAGGAGCAGATGGGCGCCGAGGCCTTCGCCGACGAGTACGGCAGCAACGAGAACCAGGCGAATGCCTTCGGCAAGTGCGTCTCACGGGAGGCACACACGCGCGACGGAGTCACGGACGGCGAGGAGGCCGACACGCCCGAGTCCGGCGACGAGATGCCGTCCGCGCCGGACGGCACGGACGACGAGAGCCGCGAAGGCGTCGACACGCTGGCTGCGCTTCGAGCCTTCTTCCGTTCCCTCATGCAATTCGTGCTCTAGCCCCGGGGGCTGCCGCGGGAGTCGCCTCCGGCACCGATGCCGGGGGCGACCTCGCCAGTCCGTCGGAACGCGTGACTAGCTCGGCGGGATGTTCTGGTTGCGGCGGAGGACGTTGTCCGGGTCGTAGCGCCGCTTCAGCGCCTGGAGGCGCTCAAAAGCCCCCGCGCCGAAGGCGGCGCGCACGCGCTCGATCGGCTCGTCGGCCTGCATGTAGTTCACGTAGCCGCCGCCGAGCGACCAGGGCTCGAGCGCCGCGGCCGTCTCGCGCGCCCAGGCGATGTGCTCCGCGTCGTGGGC
>JBOHAM010000011.1:0-35985 GCA_050697735.1 Gaiellaceae bacterium
ACAAGGACTCCTGTGCCGACGCGGGCTTCCTCAAGATCGACCTGCTCGGGCTGGGGATGCTCTCGGCGGTCGAGGAGTGCGTCGAGCAGATCGCCGTCCTGCGGAACGAGCCGATCGACCTCTCGCGCATCCCGCTCGACGACCCGGGCGTCTACAGGGAGATCCAGGACGCGGACACGGTCGGGCTCTTCCAGATCGAGAGCCGCGCACAGATGCAGAGCCTCCTGCGGACGCGGCCCGAGAACCTCGACGACCTCACCGTCCAGGTCGCGCTCGTCCGCCCCGGGCCCATCCAGGGGAAGGCCGTCCACCCGTACATCGAGCGGCGCGAGCGGCTGCGCCAGGACCCCGAGTACGAGCCGCCGTACGACCATCCTTCGCTCGCCGAGCCGCTGCGCGACACGCTCGGCGCGATCATCTTCCAGGAGCAGGTGCTCGACGTCGCCATGGCGCTCGCGGGCTTCAGCGTGGGGGAGGCCGAGGGCCTGCGACGCGCCATGAGCCGTAAGCGGAGCCACGACGCGATCGAGGCCTACCACAAGCGCTTCCTCGCCGGAGCGCTCGCGAACGGCGCCGACTCCAAGACCGCCGAGCTCGTCTTCTCGAAGATCAACGGCTTCGCGTCTTTCGGCTTCCCCAAGTCGCACGCGGCCGCGTTCGCACTCCTCGCCTACCAGTCTGCCTGGCTCCGCCACCACTACCCCGGGGAGTTCCTCTGTGCGCTCCTGAACGCGCAGCCGATGGGCTTCTACCCGCCCGCGAGCCTCGTGCGCGACGCGCAGCGCCGTGGCGTCGAGGTGCTGCCGCCGGACGTGAATGCGAGCGCGACGAAGTGCGTGCACGAGCGCGGCGCCGTTCGGGTCGGGCTCGGCTACGTCAAGGGTCTCGGCGAGGAGCCTGCACGGGCGCTCGTGGAGGAGCGTGGGGCGGGCGGCGCGTTCCGGAGCGTCGCCGACCTCGCCCAGCGGGCCCCGCTCGAGCGCCCGGCGCTCGAGGCGCTCGTCGCGAGCGGCGCCTGCGACTCCTTCGGCTGGCCGCGGCGCCAGCTCCTCTGGCGGCTCGGGCTCGCGCCCCGCTCGGTGAGCGCGGGCGGCGGAGGCTCCGAGCGGCAGCTTGCGCTCCCGCTCGAGCCGACGAGCGAGATCCCCGAGCTGGCCGAGCAGACGCCCTGGGAGCGGATGCTCGCCGACTACCGGCTGACGAGCCTCTCCGTCGGGCTCCATCCGCTCGAGCTCCTGCGGCCGCACCTGCCTGGAGAGGTGCTGGCGAGCACGGATCTCCAGGAGGCGCCCCACGGAGCGCGCGTCGCCGTCGCCGGCCTCGTCGTCGCGCGCCAGCGGCCCGCCACGGCGAGCGGCGTCGTCTTCATGCTCGTCGAGGACGAGCACGGCCAGGTGAACCTGATCGTGCCGCCGCCGGTCTACGACCGCTACCGGGCGCTCGTGCGCGGGGAGCCGCTCGTGCTCGCCCGCGGGCGCTACGAGCGCGTCGACCGGAATCGCAACGTGCTCGTCGCCGAGCTTTCCTCGCTGGCCCCGCTCGCCCGGCGCGTCGCCAACGACGCCGAGGTGCGAGGCGCCATGCCGCCGGCCCACCACTTCGGTGGGCGGTAGGAGGGGTTGGCGGGGTGTTGCTCGTCGCCGGGCCTGCGATGATTGTTCCGAGGCAAGGACGCAGGGAGTGTCCGTAGCGAACGAGCTACGGATGCGACTGAGGACGCAGTCCTCGGGGCGAGCAGCGCGCGCCCGGCGACTCAGCCACATCTCGCCAAACCCTCCTAGTAGGCTCCTCACTCGTGGCCCCCCGCTCGCTGTGGCTGCGCGAGGCGCTCGCGGCCGAGGACGAAGGCGCCTTTCCCGCGCTGAGCGAGGCGGCGCGCGCCGACGTCTGCATCGTCGGCGGCGGCTACACCGGGCTCTGGACCGCGCTGCGGCTGAAGGAGCTCGAGCCCGACGTCTCCGTCGTCCTGGTCGAGGCGGACGTCTGCGGAGGCGGGCCGTCCGGCCGGAACGGAGGCTTTGCGCTTTCCTGGTGGCCGAAGATCGAGACGCTCCTCAAGCGGGTCGGGGAGGAGGAGGCCTTCCGCCTCGTGCGGGCGTCCGCCGACGCCGTGACGGAGCTCGGTCGCTTCTGCGAGCGCGAGGGCATCGACGCTCACTTCCGCCCCTCCGGCTGGCTCTGGACGGCGACGTCTCCGGCGCAGCTCGGCTCCTGGGAAGGCGCCGTGGCCGCCGCCGAGCGCGCGGGCGAGCGCCCCTTCGAGCTGCTCTCAGCGGAGGAGACCCAACGGCGCGCCGGGTCGCCGGTCCATCTCGGCGCGGCCTTCGAGGCGAACGCCGCCACGGTGCAGCCGGCGCTCCTGGCGCGCGGGCTCCGCCGGGTGGCGGCGGCGCGCGGCGTTCGGATCCACGAACGCTCGCCGCTCGTCGAGCTCGACCGGGAGCAGGGCGTGGTGCGCACCCCGGGCGGCTCGGTCAAGGCGGGCGCGGTGGTGCTGGCGACCGGGTCCTGGCTCGCGGGGATCCCGGAGCTCAGGCCGGCAGTCGTCGCGGTCTCGAGCGACCTGGTGGCCACCGCCCCCATCCCCGAGCTACTCGAGAAGACCGGCTGGACCGGAGGCGAGGCGATCTCCAACAGCCGCCTGATGGTGCACTACTACCGCACGACACGCGACGGCCGGATCGCGTTCGGGCAGGGCGGCCATCGCCACGTCTTCGGCGGACGCGTGGACGACGGCTTCTTCGGCGAGACGCCGCCCGCCACGCGTCGGACGATCCAGGACGACCTCGCGCGCCTGGTGCCGTTCGCGCGGAGGGCCGAGGTGACGGACGCCTGGGGCGGGCCCATCGACCGCACGGTGGACGGCCTGCCCTTCTTCGGCCGACTGCCGGGGAGGGTTCCGGTGGTCTACGGCGTCGGGTATTCCGGGAACGGGGTCGCGCCGAGCCTGACGGCCGGCAAGATCCTCGCCTCGAGCGCGCTCGGGCGCGACGACGAGTGGTCGGGTTGCGGGCTCAGCCGCGGGGTGCCCGGCCGCTTCCCGCCCGAGCCGGCGCGCTACCTGGGCGGGTTCGTGGTCCGCGCGGCCGTGCGGCGCAAGGAAGGGCGGGAGGACGATGGCCGGGGCGTCGACCCGCTCACGCGCAAGGTCGCCGGCCTCGCTCCGCAGGGCTTCTTCCGCGTCGCGCGCTAGGAGGGTTTGGCGGAATGTCATTCGGCACAAGCGCCTATTTCGCCAAGCCCTCCTAGTCGAGCTCGAGGCCGAAGCGGGGGAGACGCTTGCGCGCGAGGCTGTTGAAGGCCTCCTCGTAGGCCTCGGCGGCGTCCGGGGCGAGCGTGCGGGCGTACGTGTCGCGGTACTCCTCGAGCGCGTCTCGCGCCGCGTCGACGAGGTCGACGTAGTCGCCGTAGCGCTCCTCCGCCTCGTCGCGGGAGGCCGCGTTGTAGGCGTCGAGCGCCGCCTCGCAGTCCCGGACGAGCTCGGCGTGCTCGTCCTGGAAGAGCTCGAGCTGGCGTTCGACGAGCTCGACGAAGCGCCCTCGCACGTTCCTAGACTAGTCGGCTCGTGCGGCTTCTCGTTCGCAGCTGGAACCTCTACCACGGGAGGACGCACCCCGAATCCGATCGACTCCACCTCGAGCAGATGGTGCGGCTCGTGACCGCCGACGCGCCCGACGTCGTCGCGCTCCAGGAGGTGCCGATGTGGGCGGTGCGCCGGCTCGAGGCCTGGAGCGGGATGAGCTGCTCCTGGGCGATGACGATGCCCGCCCGGCTCGGGCCGCTGGCGCGCCGGGTCACCGCCACCGATCCGCGCCGCTTCCGCGGCAGCCTCACAGGGCAGGCGAACGCCCTCCTCGTGAACCCGCATTTCGAGCAGGGCCGCCACCGGCGCGTGGCCATCAACCCGGATCTCTCGCGGACGGACTGGCTCCTGCGCAAAGGCGAGCGGCGCGTGTGCCACGCGCTCGAGGTCGAGACACCCGCGGGCGCCCTTTTGCTCGCGAACCTCCACGCTTCGAACAGCCCGGACCGCCGACTCGTCGGCGACGAGATCGCGCGAGCGGCCGCCTTCGTCGCCTGGGCCGAACGGTGCCTCCTCTGCGGAGACTTCAACGTGCGGCGCCACCCGGTGCCCGGCTTCTCCGAGCCCATCGACGGCATCGACCAGATCCTCGTGCGCGGCCTCGCCCTCGTCCGCGGCCCGGCGAACTGGCCCGAGGAGCGGCGGCGGGCCCGCGGCGCCGTGCTCTCCGACCACGCCCCTGTCGAGGCGGTGGTCGAGTGGACCTCGTAGCCGTCCGCCGGGGCATCCCCGTGCTCGACCGCCACGCGTATCTCAACGCGGGAACGTTCGGGCCGCTGCCACGCGTGACGGTCGAGGCGATGCAGGAGGGCGAGCGGCTCGAGCTCGAGGAGGGGCGGGCGGGCCACGCCTACTTCGAGCGCGTCATGGCCCAGCGCGAGGAGCTCCGCGGGAAGCTCGCCGCGCTCGTTGGGGCGCAGGTCGAGACGGTCGCGCTCACCGCGTCGACCACCGAAGGCTGCAACGTCGCGCTCGCCGGTCTGGGCGTCGGGCCCGGGGACGAGGTCGTGACGACCGACTCGGAGCACCCCGGGCTCTTCGGCGGCCTGGTCGTCTCGGGAGCGACCATCCGGGCGGCGGCGATCCGCGACCGCCCGCCCGCGGAGGCGCTCTCCCTCCTAGAGGCCGAGCTCTCCCCGCGGACGAAGCTCGTCGCGCTCTCACACGTGTCCTGGCACACGGGCGCCGTCCTGCCGGTGCGGGAGCTCGCCAGCCGCGGCGTCCCCGTCCTCGTCGACGGCGCCCAGGCGGCGGGCGCGATCCCGGTGGACGTCGGGGAGCTGGGCTGCGACTTCTACACCGTCTCGGGGCAGAAGTGGCTCCTCGGTCCCGCCGCGACCGGCGCGCTCTACGTCGCCCCGCACCAGATCGAGGCCTGCCGCGTCGCCTTCCCCTCGTACCTCTCCTGGAAGCACCCGGACTACGACCTCGTCGGGACCGCGCAGCGCTTCGAGGGCGGCTGGGCGCCCGCGGCCTCGGTGGCCGGGCTCCTCGCCTCGCTCGCCTTCGCCGAAGAAGCGGGCGAGGAGCGGTTCGCCCGCGCGGGAGAGGCGACCGAGCGCTGCCGCGCGGCACTCGTCGACCACGGTGTCGAGGTCGTCACCGAGGCCGGCCAGGGAACGCTCGTCTCCTTCCGCGCCGAGGACCCGGCGGAGCTCGCCGCTCGTCTGGGCGAGCAGGGAGTGGTTGTCCGCGACCTTCCCGGCACGGGGCTCGTGCGCGCCTCCTGCGGCTTCTGGACGAGCGAGGAGGACCTCGAACGCCTCGTTCGGGGGCTCTAGCGTCCTCGAAGCCCCAGCTCGGAAGCGATCGGGCGCATGGCCGCGACCACGTTGCGAATGTGGTCGTCGAGCTCGAGGCCGAGGAGCTCGGCGCCGGCATAGACCTCGTCCCGGTGGACTCCTGCCGCGAAGGAGGGCTGCTTGAGCTTTTTCTTCACGGACTTCGGCTCCAGCGTCTCGATCCCGTCTGGGCGCACGAGCCCGCACGCGTGAACGAAGCCGGCCAGCTCGTCGCAAGCGAAGAGCGTCCGCTTGAGCGGCGTGTCGCGCGGCATGCTGAGGTGCTCGGCGTGTGAGAGGACCGCCTCGACCACCTCCTCGGGCCAGCCCTCCTCACGGAGGATCGGCGCCCCGTCCTGCGGATGCTGCTCGAGCGACGGGTGCTGCTCGTAGTCGAAGTCGTGGAGGAGTGCGACGGCGCGCCAGAGCTCCTCGTCCGCACCCTCCTGCCGGGCGTAAAAGCCGACGCAGGCCTCGACTGCCAGGGCGTGCCGCCGCAGCGCCTCGCTCTTCGTGTGGCGCGTGAGCGTCTCCCAGGCGCGCTCGCGGGTGACCTCCATGAAGCCGGGTAGGATAGCCTGCTCGGTCGCTCCGCCCGTCCGATCGGGAAGCGAGACTTTGTGCCCGAGACCCTTGTCGCAGACTCGTTGATGGAGGCCTTCGTCATCGAAGGCGGCCGCCCGCTGAACGGGCGCCTCCGTGCGGCTGGGAACAAGAACGCGGCCCTGCCGATCGTGGCCGCGGCGCTCCTGACGGACGAGCCCGTCACGCTCACGAACGTTCCGGCCATCCGGGACGTGCAGACGATGCTCGAGCTGGCCGCCGACCTCGGCGTCGACGTCCATCCGAGCGGCGACGGCACCGTGCGCATCCACGCCGAGGACGTCCGCAAGCACGAGCTGAACGAGGAGCTCTGCGCCCGGATCCGCGCCTCGATCCTGCTCGCGGGCCCCCTGCTCGCGAGGTGGGGGGAGGCGATCATCCCGCCACCGGGCGGCGACGTCATCGGCCGGAGGCGCCTCGACACCCACATCCACGCCTTCTCGCGCCTCGGGGCCGAGATTCAGGCGAACCGCCGCTTCCACATGCGTGCGAACGGGCTGGTCGGCGCGCACGTCTTCCTCGACGAGGCCTCCGTCACCGGGACCGAGAACGCGGTCATGGCGGCCGTGCTCGCCCGCGGGGAGACGACGATCGTGAACGCCGCCTGCGAGCCGCACGTACAGGACCTGTGCCACTTCCTCGTGTCGCTCGGCGCGCAGATCCGCGGCATCGGCTCGAACGTGCTCTCGATCACCGGCGTCGACCGGCTGCACGGAGGCGAGTGGCGCATCTGCCCGGACCACATCGAGGTGGCGAGCTTCGTCGGCCTCGGCGCGATCACGGAGGGCGACCTCGTGATCGAGGACATCGTCCCGGACCATCTCGTCGGCATCTGGCACGGCTTCGAGCGCCTGGGCATCGACTGGGAGGTCGACGGCACCTCGGTCCGCGTGCCGGGCGGCCAGCAGCTCCGGATCAAGGACGACCTCGGCGCGCAGATCCCCAAGGTCGAGGACGGCCCGTGGCCCGCCTTCCCGGCCGACTTGACCTCGATCGCCCTCGCGGTCGCGACCCAGGCGCAGGGCACCGTCCTCATCTTCGAGAAGATGTTCGAAAACCGGCTCTTCTTCGTGGACAAGCTCGTGAACATGGGGGCGCGGATCATTCTCTGCGACCCGCACCGGGCCGTCGTCAACGGGCCTGCAAAGCTCTACGGGGAGCGCATGGAGAGCCCCGACATTCGCGCGGGAATGGCGATGCTGATTGCCGGCCTCTGCGCCGAAGGCCGCTCGACGATCGGCAACATCGGCCAGATCGACCGCGGCTACGAACGGATCGACGAACGCCTTCGGGCGGTCGGCGCCAGCATCGAACGCGTGGAGGCGTAGACATGGACAAGCGAGCAGTACGGACGGAGAGCGCCCCGGCGCCGTTCCAGGGAGCGCCCTACTCGCAGGGAATCGTGGCCGGCGACCTCGTCTTCGTCTCCGGCCAGCTCGGCATCGACCCCGAGGACGGCCACGTCGTGCAGGGCGGCATCGTCGAGCAGACCGAGCAGGTGATGAAGAACCTGCGCGCGATCCTCGAGGAGGCGGGGTCGGGCCTCGACAACGTGCTCATGACCTCCATCTTCCTCATCGACCTCGACGACTTCGCGGCCATGAACGAGGTCTACGCCCGCCACCTGAGCGAGCCGTACCCGGCCCGTGCGACCGTGCAGATCGCGGCCCTCCCCTCGGGCGCGCGGATCGAGATCGCGGTCGTCGCGCACCGCTAGATCAAGTCGGCGGCGCGGGCCGCCGATAGCGCGGATGTGGAGAAAGTCGCCGCCGCTCTCCGCGCGCCCTTTGCCATGCTCGTCCGCCCGCTGGACCGGGCCGTGGTCGTCCTGGACGAGTCGCCCGAAAGCCGTTCGGCTGGTGCGCTGCGCGTCCGGCGGGCCGTCGCCGTGCTCGTCCTCCTCTTCGGGGTCGCCGTCGTCGGGCGGACCGTTGCGAGCGGAGCACTGCCAACGCTGGCGCAGGTCCTCGTGGTCATGCTCGGCGTGGCGCTCTTCCTCAACCGCGGCGGTCGCTTCCTGCGCGACTGGGTGCCCGTGTTCGTGGGCGCGCTCGCCTACCTGCTCTCGGCGAGCGCGGTCCAGGCATTCGGGTTCGCCGTCCACTACACACCGCAGATCGACGCCGAGCGCGCGCTCTTCGGCGGTGCGCTTCCAACCGTCTGGCTCCAGGAGCGCCTCTACGACGGGACGACAGGCTTTCTCGAGGTCGCCACCACGCTCTTCTACGTCTCCCACTTCCTCGCCCCGCTCGTGCTCGCGTTCCTCATCTGGGCGGTGTGGGACCGGCGGGGCTTCGTCGACCTCTTCTTCGGGATCCTGGTCGTGACGATCCTCGGCGAGATCACGTTCGTGCTCGCCCCGACCGCGCCGCCGTGGCTCGCGGCCGACGCCGGTCTCGTGCCGCCGGTGCACGACATGATCAAGCAAGCCCTCTACGACATGGGCCTGACCCCGCTCGCCGACCAGTTCCACAGCCCGAGCTACAACACCGTCGCCGCGATCCCGTCGCTCCATGCCGCCTGGCCCGTGATCGGGCTGCTCGTCGCCCTCCGCCACCGCCTGCCGCGCTGGGTCGTCGTGGGGCAGGCAGGCCTCGTCCTCGGCGTCCTCTTCTCGATCGTCTACTCCGGCGAGCACTACGTCGTCGACGCGCTCGTCGGCTTCGTCTACGCGGGCGTCGCGTGGTGGCTCGTCCAGCTCGCGCTCCGCCCGCGCGGGAGTCGGACGCCTCAGCCAGACGGGCGGTAGAGGACGCTGACGAGCTCGTCCGCGTAGAGCCGGCGGGCTCCCGGCGCGTCCAGTAGCGGCGCCTCGAGCTCCGGAGTGGCGACCCGGTCGAGGACTACGACCTCGTAGCCGGCCGCGGCGGCACGCCAGTCGTCGCCGATGCGGTTCCGGAAGTTGAAGATCGCCTCGAGCTGCTGGTCGTCGTAGAGCTCGAAGCGGACGTCGTAGGCGACGCGGCCGGCGAGCTCCGGCTTGCGCCAGAGGAGCCAGTCGGCGTAGCGCTCGCTCGCGTAGACGCGCGCGGACGGGTCGGCGTCGGTCACCTGCGCGACGGCGCGGAGGGCCGGCTCCGACCAGCGGGACTCGTAGGCCTGTGAGGGCCAGGCGGCCATGACGGCGAGCGTCACGGGGATCGAGAGCGCCGCCGCGACGGCGAGGAGGCGGAGCGGCCGGCCCGGCTTCCTCCCTTCCCGCAGCGGGAGGGCGGCTTCGAGCGCGACGGGGAGGAGGACGATGCTCGCGAGCGCGAACCACGTGATGCTCCGGACGGCGAGGAAGCCGGCGACGATCGTGGCGAGCACGGCGAGCTTTTCGAAGAGCGTCAGCCGCGGGCCGGAGCGTGCGAGGAGCCAGACCGCCACGAACGCCAGGAGGAAGAACGGCCAGGCCTGCGAGAAGGTCGGCGGCCGCCACTCGCCGACGATGCGCGCGAACTCGGGGGCGACGAGCAGATCGCGGTAGTAGCCGAGGAGCGAAAGACCGTATGGCGAGACGAGCACGCAGAGTGGGGCGAGCGCAACGAGGGCGAGCGCGCGCGGGCGCCGGCCGGCCGTGAGCCCGCGGAGGACGACGAGACCCGCGCCGAGCACGACCGAGCCGTGCAGGTTGGCCCAGAGCACGAGCAGGGGCAGCACGAGGAAGACCTGCCGCGAGGGGTTCCGGCTGTCGCGCGCGAGCAGCCATAGCGTCGCCACGAAGAGGAGATAGGCGAAGCTCTGTGAGCGGAGCTGCAGCATCCAGGGCGCGAGGAAGAGGGACGCCACTCCGATCCAGAAGACGGAGCGGCCCGAGGCGCCGAGCTGCCGCGCTGCCGCCAAGGCGAGGCAGAACGCGGCGGTCAGGAGAGCGACGTGAGCCAGGAGCGCCGCCTTCACGCCCCCGGCGGCGGAGAGGAAGTAGAAGGCGAGGTGGGCCAGCCACTGCTGGTCGATCCATCGCGCTCCTTCGCCGAAGACGGTCAGCTCGTCCGTCCTCGGCAGCCCGCCGTGCGCGACCTCGCGGCCGCTCACGAACGTGAGCCAGCTGTCCTGCACGAGCTCGAACGGGGCGAGGCGGGCGAGCGCGACGACGTAGACGGCGACGAGGGGGAGGAGGTACGGCTCCCGCTGCACGAGCGCGAGCACGGAGAAGCGCTCCGCCCGGGTACCGCCGAACGTCCACGTCCGGTTGGCGAGGAAGCTCGCCGGCGCCACCGCGACGATCGCGGCAGCCTGCGCGGGCAATTTGCCGAGGCCGCCGGCGACGAGCGCGGTCAGGACGACGAGGTTGAGGGAGAGCGCCGCCAGGGAGACCGCGAGGAAACGCGGAGCCTGCACCGCCATGCGCCCGGCGTGGGCGCGGAACGTCCAGAGACGGTTCCAGGCGTAGTTGTTGCAGACCGCGACGAGGAACGAGCAGACGGCCGCGACGCCGTAGTGGAGGCCGGCCCCGTGCACGAGGGTGGCGAAGACTGCGAGGTTGACGGCGTAGCCGCTCGCCCCGACGGCGCAGAACTTGCCCAGCTGGGTCCAGCCGGAGCGGCCGGCGAGCGGTTCGTCTGCGGCGACGCGCACGCTGTCGGTATCGGCGCGCGAAGCGGGATTCTCAACCCGCCGGTCTAACCTTCACCCCGTGGACGTCATCGTCTCGCACACGAACACGGACTTCGACGCGCTCGCGGCCATGCTGGCCGCGCGGCGGCTCTATCCGGGCGCCGCCGTCGCCCTCTCCGGCTCGCTCAACCGCAACGTGCGCGAGTTCTACCGGCTGCACGCGGACGAGCTCGACCTGACCGAGTCCGGCAGGCTCGACCTGGGAGCCGTTCGCCGCCTCGTGGTCGTCGAGACCGTCCATCCCGACCGCCTGGGCGAGTTCGAGGCGGTGGCGCGCGACCCCGAGGTCGAGGTCGTCGTCTTCGACCACCACACGGGCGAGGTGCCCGACTGGGTGAAGCCCGAGAACCTCGTCCTCTCCGAGGACGGCGCGCTGACGACGACGATGGTCGGCATCCTCGCCGAGCGCGAGATCGAGCCGACGCCGCTCGAGGCGACCGTGTTCGCGCTCGGCATCCATGAGGACACCGGCTCGCTCGGCTACCCGGGCGTAGGTCTCCGCGACGCCGAGGCGCTGGCCTGGTGCCTTCGCCACGGCGCCAGCCAAGAGATGGTGGCCGAGTACCTGCGCTCGCCGCTGGCCGAGGGCGAGCGCGCGCTGCTCGAGGCGCTCGTCTCGGCGCTCGAGACGCACGACGTCGACGGGCTCGACGTGCTGCTGGCGGCGGTGTCCTGGCCGGAGTACGTCGACGGCGTCTCCAACCTCGCGCACAAGATCGTCGATCTGACCGACGCCCGCGCCCTCGTCTGCCTGGTCGACATGGACGGGCGCGTGTTCTGCGTCGTCCGCACGCGGGTCCCGGAGCTGGACGCCGCTGCGATCGCCGCTGCGCTCGGCGGCGGCGGCCACGCGCAGGCGGCCTCGGCCGTGCACCGCGGCTCGCTCGCCGAGGCGCGCGAGCGGACGCTGGCCGCGCTGCCCGGCGCCCTGCGGAGTCGGCGGACGGCGGCGGAGGTCATGTCGCGGCCCGCGCGCTTCGTCGGGCCGGACGAGGCAGTCTCGCGAGCCATGGTGCTCTGCCAGCGGCATCGCCAGAGCGGGATCCTCGTCGCCGAGGACGACCGCCTCGTCGGCCTCGTGACGCGGGAGAACCTCGACCAGGCGATCGGCCACGGGCTCTCGCACGCGCCCGTGAAGAGCGTCATGAGCTCCGAGGTGGCGACCTGCGCCGAGGACACGCCGCTCCCCGAGCTGGCGCGCCTGCTCCGCACCCTGGACACCGGGCGCGTGGCGGTCGTCCGGGGCGAGAAGGTGGTCGGCATCGTCACGCGCAGCGACGTCCTGCGCGCACTCGGCGAGCCGCTGGCGGCGGAAGAGCCTCCCACCGGCCCGGATCTCGGGGACAAGCTGCTCGCCGTTCCCGGCCTCGGGCGCGTGTTCGAGGCTGTGCAGGCGGTGGGGGAGGGCTTCGAGGGCGTCTACCTCGTCGGCGGAGCCGTCCGCGACCTGCTCATGGGCGAGCCCAGCTTCGACGTGGACGTCGCCGTCGAGGGCGACGGGATCGCGTTCGGGCGCGCGCTGGCGCGGGAGCTCGGCGGCCGCGCGGTCCCGCACGACAAGTTCGGGACGGCGATCGTCGTCTACGACGGCGGCCGCGTCGACGTGGCCACGGCGCGCACCGAGTTCTACGACTATCCCGGCGCGCTGCCTGCAGTCGAGCAGGCCTCCATTCGCCAGGACCTCTACCGGCGCGACTTCACCATCAACGCGCTGGCCGTGTCCCTCAAGGGCGAGGACTTCGGCCGCCTGGTGGACTTCTTCGGAGGCCTCGGCGACCTCGAGGCGGGTGTCGTCCGCGTGCTCCACAACCTCTCGTTCATCGACGACCCCACGCGGCTCTTCCGCGCGCTGCGGTACGAGAACCGCTACGGGTTCCGCATGGACGCGCACACGCTCGGGCTCGCGCGGGCCTGCGTGGAGATGAACCTCGTCGGCGAGCTCTCCTCGGCGCGCCTGCGCGACGAGCTGCAGGCGCTCCTCTCCGAGAGCGAGATCGGCGACTCGCTCCTGCGCATGGCCGAGCTCCGGCTCGACCAGGCCGTCCACCCGCACCTGGCCGCCGGCGAGGAGGCGGTGGCGCTCGTTGCCGAGCTGGACGCGATCCGGGAGGGCCACGCGCCCGAGACGCCCGCGTGGCGGCCGCGCCTCGCCGCGCTCGCGCGCCGGCTCACTCCCGACGAGCTCTACGACTGGTTCGAGCGCCTCAAGCTCCGCCGCCGCGACGCGCACCGGATCGCCGACGCCGTTACGGTGGCGCCGAAGCTGCGGGAGCTCGCCGCGGCGACGGACGAGGCCGCAGCCCTCCGGGTTCTCGCCGAGCCGCACGACCCCGACGGCGTGCTCTTCGCGCTCGCCGGGGCGGAGGAGCCGGCCCGCTCGCGTCTCGTTCGCTACCTCGACGAGCTGCGGCGGGTGCACCTGGAGATCTCGGGCGGCGATCTCGCCGACCTGGGGCTGACCGAGTCGCCGCGCGTGGGCGCCGTCCTCGAGGAGATCCTCCGCCGCAAGCTGAACGGGGAGCTCGACGGCCGCGCGGCCGAGCTGGCCGCGGCACGGGAGCTGATCAGCGCCCAGTGAGGCTCTTCGAGGCCGACCTCGGCGCCCCCTACCGCGTCGCCTTCTCGACCCGTACGGGGGGTGTCAGCGACGGCCCCTACGCCTCGCTCAACCTCGGCATCCTCACGGAGGACGAGCCGGCGAACGTGGTCGAGAACCGGAACCGCCTGGCCGCCGAGCTGGGACTCGACCCGGAGACCGCCACGATGGCGTGGCAGGTGCACGGGGCGGACGTGCGGCGGGCCGACGGGCGCGGGATCGCGCGGCCTGGCACGCCCCTCGAGCGCTGCGACGGCCTCTGGACGGACGAGCCCGGCCGCGGGCTCATGCTCCTCACCGCCGACTGCGTGCCCGTCGCGCTCGCGCGGGCCAACGGGACACCGGGCCTCGCCGTCCTGCACGTGGGCTGGCGTGGACTCCTCGCCGGCATCGTCGAGGCGGGCGTGCAGGCGCTGGGAGGCGGGCCGGTCGCGGCCGCCGTCGGCCCGGGCATCGGCCCGTGCCACTACGAGGTGGGCGAGGAGGTCGCGGCGCCCTTCCGCGAGCGCTTCGGCGGGGACGTCGCCGCCGGTGGGACCCTCGACCTCCCCGAGGCGACCGAGCGCGCCCTGCGCGCGACGGGCGCCGACCGGGTGGAGCGTGTCCCGCTCTGCACGCACTGCGAGGAGGAGCTGTTCTTCTCCCACCGCCGCGACCGCGGCATCACCGGCCGGCAGGGAGTCCTTGCCGCTCTCCGCTGAGACGGTCCGCGCGAACCACGCGCGGATCCGCGAGGAAATCGGGCCCGGCGTCACGATCGTGGTGGCGACGAAGTACGTCTCCGCCGACGAGCTCGAGACGCTCGCCGAAGCCGGCGTCGAGGTCCTGGGCGAGAACCGCCTCCAGGACCTTGAGGCGAAGCACGCCCGCTACGGCGACCGCTTCCGCTGGCACTTCATCGGCCACCTGCAGTCGCGGAAGGCGAAGGACGTCTCGCGGCTCTGCGAGCTCTGCCACTCGCTCGCGAGCCTGTCCGCGGCTGGGCGGCTCGCGATCCCGAGCCTCGTCGAGGTGAACGTCTCGGTCGAGGAGACGAAATCGGGAATCGCTCCGGAGCAGCTACCCGCCTTCCTGGCGGCGGCGCGCGAGGCCGGCGTCGACGTCCGCGGGCTGATGACGATGCCGCCGCTCGCGGGCGAGCCGGAGGCGTCGCGCCCGTACTTCCGGCGCCTGCGCGAGCTGGCGGGCGAGCACGGTCTCGCCGAGCTCTCGATGGGAACCTCGCAGGACTACCGCGTGGCGGCCGAGGAGGGCGCGACGCTCGTCCGCGTCGGCTCCGTTCTCCTCGGGCGCTAGTATCCGTCGGCGGCAATGGGACTCGCAGACGTGTGGAGTCGCGCGCTCGTCTACTTCGGGATCGTCGAAGAGGACGAGTACTGGGACGAGGAGGCGTACGCCGCCGAGGAGGAGCTCGGGCGGACGTACGAGCGCGACCGCCAGAACGTGCGGCGGCTGAACCCCCGTGCCCGCCAGCGCGACGAGTTCGAAGACTGGTCCGAGCCCGACGCTCAGCCGGGGACGCGCACGGCAGTCCTGCGGCCCTCCGGCGGACGCCGGCCGCTTGAGGCGGTCGCCTCGGCCTCGGTGCGCGTCCATCTCGTCGTCCCGCAGAGCTTCGCGGAGGCGCAGTCGATCGCCGACAAGTTCAAGGACGCCGTTCCGGTGATCGTGAACCTCCAGGGGACCGACCCGGAGCTCTCCAAGCGGCTGATCGACTTCTCGAGCGGGCTCACGTACGCGCTCAACGGAAGCATGCAGCGGGTCGCCGACAAGGTCTTCCTCCTGACGCCGCGCAACGTCGAGGTCTCGGCCGAGGAGCGCGCCCGGCTGATCGACCGCAGCTTCTTCAACCAGTCCTAGCCCGGCACCGGTAGCCGCCGCGCGGCTCGCTCGCCGGCCGCGAGGGGCTGTAGGTTTCCGCCAATGCCCTACGCGGATGCGGTCTCCACGGTGCAGGACTTCGTCTACTACCTGTACCTCGTCTACCTGATCTGCATCATCGCGTACATCATCGCCAGCTGGATCCCGTTGCCCTACAACACGGTGCTGAACCGGGTGCAGCGCTTCCTCTACGACGTCGTCGATCCCTACCTCCGCCTCTTCCGGCGCTTCATCCCGCAGCTCTCGCTCGGCGGCCTCGGCCTCGATCTCTCGCCGATCGTGGCGATCATCACGCTCACGATCGTCTATCGCCTGGTCGACGCAGGGCTCGGGTCGCTCTGACCCCGCGGAGGGGTCCGGCCGCCGACGGCGAAGTCCGAGTGCCGGCATGTTGCTCACCCCTGTCGAGATCCGGCACGTCAAGCTCGGCCGTCGCCTCCTGGGCTACGAGCGGTCCGCCGTCGACCGCCTGCTCGAGGAGGTCGCTGCGAGCTTCGAGGTCGTCTGGCGCGAGCGGGCCGACCTGCGCGACGAGATCGAGCGCCTCGAGAGCGAGCTCCACCGCCAGCGCGAGATCGAGGAGGCGCTTCGCAACACGCTCCTCTCGGCCGAGCGCATGGCCGACGAGCTGCGCGCGCGAGCTCATCGCGAGGCCGATCTGATCGTCGAGGAGGCGCGCGCGAAGGCGCGCGAAGTCGCCGCCGCGTCGGAGGCGGAGCAGGAGGACGCCCGGGCCGAGATCCGGCGTCTGCGCACGCTCGAAAGCGATGCCCGGGCCGAGTACCGAGCCTTCCTGGCGGCCGCGCTCGAGCGGCTCGAAGGCGACCCGGCGGGCGTCCGGAACGCTCCCGATCAAGACCGCCACCAGGCTGCCTGAGCCCCTCGGGAGGCGGTGCGGCCCGCCGTTATACTCGAAGTGTGGACACCGAGCGCTTCCGCAAGCTCCTCCTCGACGAGCGCAGCCGCGTCTCCTCGACGATCGAGCACCTGCACGAGTCGAACTCCGTCTCGCTCGAGGAGGAGACCGAGGAGGAGACGTACGACAACCACCTAGCGGACTCGGCCACCGCGACCCTCAATCGCGAGATCGACTACACGCTGGAGGAGAACTCCGAGAACGTGCTCGGCGCCGTGAACCGCGCGCTCGAGCGGATCGACGAAGGGACCTACGGGACCTGTGCGCGCTGCGGGAAGCAGATCGCCGAGGAACGGCTCGAGGCCATCCCGTACGCCACGAGGTGCATCGACTGCCAGCGTCTCGCCGAGAGGGCCTAGTCAACCCGTCGGCGAGGCTGATCGACGTTCGCGTCGGGTCGGCCACGGACGGGCGCGTGCCGATCTCGATGGTCGAGCGGTCGCTCTCGGCGACCCCGTTCCACTGGTTCGGCCTCCTCGCCGTGGGCTTCGCCGCCGTGATCGCCGACCAGGTGACGAAGCAGATCGTCGTCAGCCAGCTCGCGCTTGGCGACTCCGTTCACCTCGCCGGGCCGCTCGAGATCCGCCACGTGACGAACCCGGGCATCGCCTTCGGGCTCTTCTCGAGCTGGGCGACGATCGTGACGGCGCTGACCGCCCTCGCGGTCGGCTGGATGTTCTTCTACTTCGCCCGCGCGGGCGCCCGCCACCCGGTGCTGCCGGTCGCACTGGGCCTCCTGATCGGCGGGAGCCTCGCGAACCTGATCGACCGCGTGCGGCTCGGGCACGTGACGGACTTCATCGACCTCCGCTTCTGGCCGGCCTTCAACCTCGCCGACACGTTCATCGTCGTCGGCGTCGCCGTCCTCCTCGCCGCGCTCGTCTCCGCCGAGCGCCAGCCCCGGCTCCGCCGGGCCGCGCCCAAGACCAGCGGATGAAGCTCGTCGTGCCGCCGGAGGCGGCCGGCGAGCGGCTCGACCGCTTTCTCGCGACCTGCGAGGGCGTGGGCTCCCGCGCGGCCGCCGAGCGGCTCGTCGACGACGGCGCGGTGCTCGTCGACGGCGCCGCCCGCCCCAAGAGCCATCGTCTCGTGGGCGGGGAGGAGCTCGAGCTCGAGCTGCCCGAGCGCCGCGCGAGCACGCTCGAGCCCGAGACGGTGGAGGGGCTGCGGATCGCGTGGGAAGACGAGCACCTGCTCGTCGTGGACAAGCCGGCCGGTGTCGTCGTCCATCCCTCGGCCGGCCACGGCAGCGGCACGCTCGTCCACGGCCTGCTGGCGCACGCGATCGAGGGCGGCGCCGACGCGGAGCGTCCCGGCATCGTCCACCGCCTCGACCGGGACACCTCCGGGCTCCTCGTCGTCGCGCGCTCGGACGAGGCGCACCGGCGGCTGCAGCGGCTCCTGCGCAGCCGCGAGCTCGTGCGGGAGTACCTCGCGCTCGTCCGCGGCCGCCCTCGCTCGCGAGCAGGTCGGATCGAGGCGCCCATCGGCCGCGACCGCCGCGACCCCACGCGCCACTCGCTGGACACCGACTCGCCGCGGGAGGCCGTGACCGAGTTCGAGCTCCTGGAGCTGCTGCCCGCCCACGCCCTCCTCCGCGTTCGGCTCGCCACCGGACGAACGCACCAGATCCGGGTGCACCTGGCCGCCGTCGAGCTGCCGGTCGCGGGCGATCCCGTCTACGGCGTGGCGGCCGACCTGGGCCTTTCACGGCAGTTCCTGCATGCGGCGCGGCTGGCGTTCCCGCACCCCTTCACAGGGGAGCCGGTGGAGGTCGAATCGCCGCTTCCCGCCGAGCTCGCCGCGACTCTCGACATCGCCCGAATGGGGGAGGCCGCGACCCGGATCCCCGGCTAGCCTCCCTCGGGGTCGCCGGCTTCTTTGATGGACTATCTGCAGCGGACTCGATCGGCGCGATCGGCGCTGGTCGTCGCGCTGGTCCTGGGCGGGTTGATCACGACCGCGGCCGCCGGCGCCGGCTCGAGGACCGCCGCGGAACCGCGCGCCGACGAGTTCGCCGACGTCCGCGCCGAGGCGCCCGCGCGGGCGGCCCAGCCCAGCGCGGCGCAGGAGGCGCTCTTCCGCTCCCTCGGCCCGCTCGGGGTCGTGGACGTCGACCCGCTCACCGGCACCCCGCGCGTGGTCGCGCGGCTCGACGGATTCCTGACCGAGCCCTCCGGCCGCGCCGCGGCCGGCATCGTCCTCGACTACGTCCGCGCGAACGAGGCGGTCTTCGGGCTGGACGAGGACGACCTAGCCGGGCTCCGCCTGGTGCGGGAGGAGACGGATGCGTTCGGCGTGCGACACCTCCTCTGGGCGCAGACGGCCGGCGGGATCCCTGCGTTCGAGAACGACCTGCGCGCGAGCGTGACCGCGGACGGACGCATCGTGAACGTGATGGGCTCGCCCCTGCCGGACCTCGAGCTGCCGCCCGGAGCTGCCGCCTTCGACGCCGGCAGCGCCGTCGCCGGGGCTCTCGCCGCTGTCGGCCGGCCCGCGGTCGCCCCGCGCGCACGCACCGCCGCGGGCGGAGCCGCTCAGGCGACCAGCTTCGCCGGCGGACACCGGGCGGGGCTCGTGCTCGTGCACGACGAGGGCGGCGTCCGCCTCGCCTGGCGCGTGACGGCGCACGCGGACTCCGACGAGGTCTACGACACGCTCGTCGATGCGGGGACCGGCGAGGTGCTCCGGCGCGCCAACAAGGTCGAGCGCGTCGAGGCCACGGGCGAGGGCTTCGCCTACTACCCCGGCGCGGCCGCCGGCGGCAGCCCGAGCCTCGAGAACTGGACGGCGAAGGGCTGGCTCCCCGAGGACGCGACGACGCTCTTCGGGCCCAACGCGCACGTGTTCTCCGACATCGACGACGACGACGTCGCGAGCTCGGGCGAGCAGGCGACGGAGAGCGACCACGCCTGGGACTACACGCTCGCCACCTGGACGCACGACAGCGGGATGTGCCTCGGGGGCTCCGACCCGAGGTTCGTGAGTGCGTGCACCTGGAATTGGGAAGAAGACCGAAGCTGGGAGACGAATCTGAAGCAGAACGCCGCGCAGGTCTTCTACTTCGTGAACACCTTCCACGACCACCTCACGACGAACCCCGACATCGCCTGGACGACGCGGGTGTTCGAGGGCGCCGACCGGGTCGTCGCGCACTCGAGCGACGGCGCGGACACGGCGGGCGACTTCCCGGACGGCGACCACCTCAACAACGCGAACATGCTCACGCCCCCGGACGGCCAGTCCCCGCGCATGCAGATGTACCTCTTCGCTTCGGCGTCGGATCTGTTCGACGTCGATCCAACCCCGGACGTGAACGGTGGCGACGACGCGGCGGTCGTCTACCACGAGTACGCGCACGGGCTCTCCAACCGGCTCATCACCTACGCGAATGGACTGGGCGCGCTCGACGCCTTCCAGTCGGGCTCGATGGGGGAGGGGTGGAGCGACTTCTACGCGCTGGACTTCCTCGTCGAGCAGGGTCTCGCCGCCGACACTGCCGCCCCGGGCGAGGTGACGCTCGACCGCTACGTCGGGAACGCGCGGCCGACCATGCGGACGGAGGGGCTCGACTGTCCGGTGGAGCCGGTGAGCAGCGCGTGCCCCGGCGGAGACGCCACGGGGGACGACGGCGGCTACACGCTCGGCGACCTGGGCCACATCTGGTCCGGCGGCCCCGAGGTGCACGCCGACGGCGAGCTCTGGGCGCAGACCCTCTGGGACCTCCGTGCCGCGGCCGGCGTGGCCGACACGCGCTTCCTGGTCACCGAAGCCATGCGCCTGTCTCCCCGAAACCCGTCCTTCCTCGACATGCGCAACGCGACTCTGCAGGCGAACGAGGTCGGCGTGGGGAACGGCCGCCCGGACAACGAGGGGCTCATCTGGCAGGTCTTCGCGGCGCGCGGGATGGGCTACTTCGCCGCGGTCGAGGACGCGGACGACACGACTCCGGTCGAGAGCTTCGAGCTGCCCCCCGACCCGACCGCCGGGACCGGCGCGCTTTCCGGCACGGTCACGGACATGGACAGCGGGAAGCCGGTCGCAGGCGCGCGCGTCGAGTTCGCGGGGCTGACCGACCTGAACGCGACCACCGACGCGTCCGGGAGCTACACGGTCACGGACGTGCCGGTGGGGACGTATCCGCTCGTGTTCGCCCGCAAGGGAGGGTTCGGGCGCGTGCAGCTCGAGGACGTCGTCATCGCGGACGGCGTCGTGCTCGAGGCCGACTTCCAGATCAGGCGGGACTGGGCGGCGTCCGTCCTCGGCGGTCGCGTCTCCTCGTTCACCGGCCCGGACTACACGCCCTACGGCTGCGGGCCGAAGCACGCCATCGACCAGTCGCTCGCCACCGGCTGGTCGAGCGACGCCGCCTCGGACGGCGGCTCGAAGTCGCTGGTCGTCAAGCTGCCGGCCTACGTGGACGTCACCGGCTTCGGGCTCGATCCCGCGGCAGTGTGCGGTGACCCCGCGGACGCCGGCCTGCGCGCTTACACGATCGCGGTCTCCACGAGCGGCGCGGGCGGCTCCTGGACGACCGTGAAGAACAGCTCCTTCCCCCTCGCCCAGGCCGGCCAGCTGAACGTGCTTCCGATCTCGAGGCGCCGGGGCGTGCGCTACGTGCGCCTGACGATGAGATCGAACCATGGTCACTCGTCCTTCATGGACATGGCCGAGATCGAGGTGTACGGGACGAAGAGCCTCATGTGCCTCGGCCGGCCCGCCACCAGGGTGGGCACGAACGGCGCCAACAGGCTCCGGGGCACGCAGGGCGCCGACGTCTTCGTCGGCCTGGGCGGGAACGACGTGATCGTGGGCCGGGGCGGGAACGACCGCCTCTGCGGCAACGACGGGCGCGACCACCTCGTGGGCCGCGGCGGCCGCGACAGATTCAACGGCGGCGCCGGCGTCGACACGATCCACTCGCGCGACGGGCGCAGGGAGCGCAGCATCAACGGCGGCCCGGGCAGCGATCGCGGTCGCAAGGACCGCTCCGACCGCATGCGCTCCGTCGAGCGCCGCTACTAGGCGGCGCGGGCCGTCTTGTCCGCGTAGAGCCGCCTGTCGGCGGCCGCCACGAGCTGCTCGGGAGCCGAGCACTCCTCCGGCAGGTGCGCGACGCCGGCGCTGACCGAGAGCCCCTCGGGGAGGCGGTCGCGCAGCCGGGCAAGGAAGCTGTCCACGTCGGGCGGACCGGCCTCGAGTAGGAGGGCCGCGAACTCGTCGCCGCCGGTTCGGCCCGCGAAGTCGGTCTCCCGCACCGTGGAGGCGAGGGCGGCGGCGAACGCGCGCAGGAGGCGGTCGCCCTCCTGGTGCCCGTGGAGGTCGTTCGCCTCCTTGAGCCGGTCGAGGTCGAAGGCGACGAGCGCCAGCCGTCCGCGGTACCGCCGCGCGCGCGCAGCCTCGACGGCGAGCTGCGCGTGGAAGGCCCGGTGGTTGAGGAGCCCCGTGAGCGGATCGCGGCGGGCGCGCTCGGAGAGCTCGCCGGTCACGCGGGCGACGTAGGCGACCAGGCAGGCCTCCACGTCCGCCCGCGCTTCCGCCTCACCGTGGCGGTCGAGCACGCGGCCGAGGACGAGGAGCTCCGCGGCGACCTCCTCCGGCGCGAGGCCCATGCTCTCGCGCTCGCGCGCGAAGTCGGCGGCCGGCTGCTCGGGGCCGTCGCCCTCGCCGAGCGCGGCGATGAAGGACGGGAGCGAGCCGAGCTGCCCCAGGCGCCCCAGCCGCTCGAGGGAGGGAACCTTGCCCGACGCGAGCGCCTCGTCCACGCATTCGACGGCCAGATCCCAGGCAGACGTCCGCACGACCCCGTGCACGCTTCCAGGGTACGGACGGCGTCGGCTAGAATGCACGCGCTTCTGCACCCGACCCGGCGGACTTCCCGGGTGGCGGTGCCGGGCGCTCTGCCCGGTTCCACCCGTCCCCGCCGGCCCGTACCGCAAGAGAACCGAGGAGGAATCAGTGTCCGTCGTCTCCATGCGAGAGCTCCTGGAGGCCGGAGTGCACTTCGGCCACCAGACCCGCCGCTGGAATCCCAAGATGCGCCGCTTCATCTTCACGGAGCGCGGCGGCATCTACATCATCGACCTCCAGCAGACCCTGCAGCTCGTCGAGCAGGCACATGCCTTTGCGCGCAACATCTCCGAGCGGGGCGGCTCCGTCCTGTTCGTCGGCACGAAGAAGCAGTGCCAGGACTCGGTGGAGGAAGAGGCCGCGCGTGTCGGCATGCCGTACGTGAACCACCGCTGGCTCGGCGGCCTCCTGACCAACTGGCGCACGATCCAGGAGCGGATCCAGCGCCTGCACGAGCTCCGGCGGCTCCGCAACGACGGCCAGCTCGAGCTGCTGCCGCCCAAGGAGCGCATCTCGCTGCTCGGCGAGGTCGAGAAGCTCGAGACCAACCTCGGCGGCGTCGCCGACATGAAGTCGCTCCCCGACGCCGTCTTCGTCGTCGATCTCCGCAAGGAGCAGCTTGCGGTCCGCGAGGCGCGCAGATTGGGCTTGCCGATCATCGCTCTCGTCGATACGAACTGCGACCCGGACGATGCCGACTACGTGATCCCCGGCAACGACGACGCGATCCGCTCGTGCAGCCTCGTCGTCAAGGTGATCGCGAACGCGATCGAGGCGGGCCGGAGCAAGGTGACCGCCGAGGAGATGGCGGCCGCGCCGGCCGAGGAGGCGCCCTCGGCGGCCGAGCCGGAGCAGGCCCCTGAGGCTTCCGAGCCCGCCGAGCCCGCCGAGCCCACCGAGGAGCCGCAGCCCGCCGCCGTCGCGACCGCCGTCCCGCCCGATGCCGAGGCGGAGGCTCCCGCGCCCGAGACGGAGGAGCGGCAGTGACGGAGATCCCCGCCGCGCTCGTCAAGGAGCTTCGCGACCTGACCGGCGCAGGGATGATGGACTGCAAGCGCGCGCTCGTCGAGACGGACGGCGACCTGGAGGCGGCGCGGCAGCTGCTCCGCGAGCAGGGCCTGGCCCAGGCCGGCAAGCGCGCCGGTCGCGAGACCTCCGAGGGCACTGTGATCGCGCGGGTCGAGGACTCGGCGGGCGCGATGGTCGCGCTCGGCTGCGAAACGGAGCCCGTCTCCCAGAACGACGAGTTCCTCGGCTTCGCCCAGCACGTTCTCGACCTCGTCAGCGCTGAGGGCCCGGGAGCCGCGACGGCGCTCGAGGACGAGAGGGTCGGGCTGGTGGCGAAGCTGGGCGAGAACATCGCCGTCGTCGGCGCCGAGCGCTACCGGGTCGAGGACGGCGAGGTGGTGGCCTCCTACATCCACCCGCCCGCCGCGAAGATCGGCGTGCTCGTGCAGGCGACCGCGAGCCCGGCGCTTGCTCGGATGGTCGCCATGCACATCGCCGCCGCGCGCCCCGCGTACGTCACGCGCGACGAGGTCCCCGAGACGGAGGTCGCCGCCGAGCGGGCCGTCTACGAGCGGCTGCCCGAGGTCGAGTCCAAGCCCGAGGAGGTGCGCCCGAAGATCGTCGAGGGGATGCTGGCGAAGCGGTTCTTCGCCCAGAGCGTGCTCCTCGACCAGGACTGGGTGCACGACCCGAGCCTGACGGTCGGCAAGGCACTCGCCGAGCACGGGGCGGAGGTCACGGCCTTCGTGCGCTACAACGTCGGCCGCGAGTGACCGCCCAGCCCGAGAGCGAGGTCGTCCCGGCCCCCGAGCCCGCGCCTGCCGCCTTCCACCGCGTCCTCCTCAAGCTCTCCGGCGAGGCGCTCATGGGCGACCAGGCCTACGGCATCGGGCCCGCCCGCGTCGACGAGCTCGCGAAGCAGGTCAAGAGCGTCCAGGAGCGAGGCGTCGAGACCGCGCTCGTGATCGGCGCCGGGAACATCTACCGCGGCATGCAGGCGGCCTCCGAGGGCATGGACCGCGCGACGGCGGACTACGCGGGCATGCTCGCCACGGTCCTCAACTGCCTCGCCCTGCAGGATGCGCTCGAGCGTCACGGCGCGGTCACGCGCATCCTCTCGGCGATCACGGTCAGCGAGGTGGCCGAGCCCTACATCCGCCGCCGGGCGATCCGGCACCTGGAGAAGGGCCGTGTCGTCATCTTCGCGGCCGGCACGGGCAACCCGTTCTTCACGACGGACACGGCCGCTGCCCTGCGCGCCCTCGAGGTGGGGGCCGACGCGATCCTCATGGGCAAGAACGGCGTCGACGGCGTCTACGACGGCGATCCGCGCGAGGATCCGAACGCGCGCTTCCTGCCCGAGCTCACCCACCTGGAGGCGATCGAGCGCGGCCTCAAGGTGATGGACACGACCGCGCTCACGCTCTGCATGGACAACGGCCTGCCGATCTACGTCTTCGGCCTCGACGACGAGCGCGCGATCGAGCGCCTCGTGACGGGGGAACGGATCGGCACGATCATCTCGACGCCCCGGAGGGACGCATGATCGAGGAGTTGCTCGACGACGCCAAGCGTCGCATGGACAAGTCGGTCGACGCGACCGCGCACGAGTTCAACACGGTCCGGACGGGACGCGCCTCCGCGGCGCTCCTCGACCGGGTGAAGGTCGACTACTACGGGACGGAGACGCCGCTCAACCAGCTGGCGACCATCAACGTTCCGGAGGCGCGCATGCTCACCGTGCAGCCCTACGACCCCGGCTCGATCAAGGCGATCGAGCGCGCGATCCAGGAGTCCGAGCTCGGCCTGACGCCCTCGAACGACGGCAAGATCGTGCGCCTGCCGATTCCGCAGCTCACCGAGGAGCGCCGCAAGGAGCTCGTGAAGGTCGTCCGGCATCTGGCGGAGGAGGGACGGATCGCCGTCCGCAACGTCCGCCGGGACCTCATGCACCACCTGAAGGAGCTCGTCCGCGACGGCGACGTCGGCGACGACGAGGAGCGCCGTGCAGAAGACCGCGCCCAGAAGCTCACGGACGAGCACACGGCCAGGATCGACGACCTCCTCAAGCGCAAGGAAGAGGAGATCATGGAGGTCTGAAGCCGCCTCCGCGCCTTCAGACTATGGCTGTGAGCATCCTCACGAGACTGCGGTCGCTGCGAGGCCTGACCCCCGTGCGGGAGCGCGAGCTCCCCGACGTCGCGCGCCGCGTCGCGATCATCATGGACGGGAACGGGCGCTGGGCACGTCGCCGCCGCCTGCCCGTCGCCGCCGGCCACCGCGCGGGCACGAGGGCGCTCCGGCGGACTGTCGAGGCCGCGATCGACCTCGGCGTCGAGTCGCTCTGCGTCTACGCCTTCTCGACCGAGAACTGGTCGCGGCCGTCCGCCGAGGTGGACGCCCTGATGGAGATCTTCGTCGAGACGATCGAGCGCGAGCTCCCCGATCTCGCCCGCGAGGGCGTGCGCACCCGCTTCATCGGCCGCCGCGACCGGGCCACGCCCGAGCTGCGCGCGAAGTTCGAGCGCCTCGAGAACGAGACGGCCGCGAACGAGCGGCTCCAGCTCTGGATCGCCTTCGACTACGGCGGCCGCGCCGAGATCGTCGAGGCGGCCCGCCGGCTCGTCGAGGAGGGTGTGGACGCGCGCGACGTCGACGAGAACGCTCTCGCCGCGCGCCTCTACGCGCCCGACATGCCCGAGCCCGACCTGCTCATCCGGACCTCGGGCGAGCTACGCATCTCCAACTTCCTCCTCTGGCAGCTCGCCTACACCGAGCTCGTCTTCGTCGAGACCCTCTGGCCCGACTTCGGAGAGCGCCAGCTCCGGGAGGCGCTCGCCGAGTACGCGAGCCGCCGCCGGCGCTTCGGCGGCCGATGACCTCCCTCCTCAGCCGCATCGCCGTCGCCGCGGCGGGGCTCCCGATCGTGCTCTTCGCTGCCTACTACGGCGGCTGGGCGCTCCTCCTGATCGCCGCGCTCGGCGCGCTTTTCGCGCTGCACGAGCTGTACCGCCTCGCCCGCTCGCTTCGTCCGCTCGTTCTCGCGGGCTACGGCGGCGCGCTCGCGGCGGTCATCGGCGCGTCGCTCGGCGGCCCCGAGTGGATGCTCGGCGGCCTCATGCTCACGCTGCTCCTCGCGCTCGTCTTCGCGGCCGTGTCGGAGACGCGGCAGTCGACGACCGTGGCCGTCGCCGTCACCGTTCTCGGCACTGCCTGGATCGGCCTCGGCCTCGGCCACCTCGTCCTCCTCCGCGACGTCGAGCCGGACGGCCGCCTCGCGCTCATCACCGTGCTGCTGGCCGTCTTCGTCGCGGACACCTTCGCCTACGCGGCCGGCCGCCTCGCGGGCCGCCACCGGATGGCGCCCGCCATCTCTCCCGGCAAGACGTGGGAGGGCTTCGTGGCCGGGCTCGCGTTCGGCATCCTGACGACGTGGTTCGCCACCTACGACCAGGAGGTCTTCGCCGACTCCTGGCGCCCCTTCGCCTTCGGCGCCGTCGTCGTCCTCGCCGGCGTGGCCGGAGACCTGTTCGAGTCCATGGTGAAGCGCGACCTCGGCGCGAAGGACTCAGGGCGTGCGCTGCTCGGGCACGGCGGGGTGCTCGATCGCATCGACTCGCTCCTCTTCGCCGGGCCGGCCGCCTACTACGTCTTCGTCGTCCTCTCCCCGGGCTCCTAGACTGAGGTCATGAAACGCGTCGCCCTGCTCGGCGCCACCGGCTCGATCGGGCGCCAGGCGCTCGAGATCGTCTCCGAGCACCCCGAGCTCGAGCTCGTGGCCGCCGCTTCGGGCTCCCAGCCGGTCGACGGCGTCGCACCGCTCACCCAGGTGGGCGGCGACCTCACGGAGCTGCTCGGGCGGGCCGAGCCGGACGTCGTCCTCAACGCCGTGGTCGGCTTCGCCGGGCTCCCGGCGACCATCTGGGCCCTGGAGCGCGGGGTGGACCTCGCCCTCGCCAACAAGGAGAGCCTCGTGGCCGGCGGCGACCTGGCGGTGTCCGCCTGGCGCCGGGGCGGCGGACGTCTGCTGCCGGTCGACTCGGAGCACTCGGCAGCGTTCCAGCTCCTCGAAGGGCGGCCGCGCGAGACGGTGCACTCGCTCGTCCTCACGGCCTCGGGCGGGCCGTTCCGCGGCCGCGACCGCGCCGGCCTCGCGCACGTGAGCCCGGCCGAGGCGCTCGCCCACCCGACCTGGAACATGGGCCCGAAGATCACAATCGACTCGGCCACGCTCATGAACAAGGGGCTCGAGCTGATCGAGGCGCACTTCCTCTTCGAGCTCGCCTACGAGGAGATCGAGGTCGTCGTCCATCCGACCTCGGTCGTGCACGCGCTCGTCCGCCTCCGGGACGGAGCCGCGCTCGCACACCTCGGCTACCCCGACATGCGCGTGCCGATCTCCTACGCGCTGGCCTATCCCGAACGGCCGGAGACGCCGATCGAGCCGCTCGACCTCGCCTCAGGCCTGATCCTCGAGTTCCGCGCGCCCGACGCGGACGCCTTCCCCTGTCTCGGCCTCGCCCGCGCCGCGGGGGAATCGGGCGGGACGGCCCCGTGCGTCCTCAACGCCGCAAACGAGGTCGCCGTCGCCGCCTTCCTCGACGGCGGACTTCCGTTCCTCGGCATCCCCGACGTCGTCGAGCGGACGCTGGCGCAGATCGAGTGCCCCCCCGCGGGCGACCTCGAGGAGCTCGTGGCCATGGACGCCGAGGGGCGCCGGATTGCGTCGGCGCTCACCCGGCAACTGGTTCACTAGGGCCGAGCATCGTGAATCTCGCCGTCGCCATCGGAGGCCTCGCCTTCCTCATCCTCATCCACGAGGCGGGGCACTTCTTCGTCGCGCTCGCCGTGAGGATGCGCCCGCGCCGCTTCTACGTCTTCTTCCCGCCGGCGCTCGTCAAGTGGAAGCGCAACGGGATCGAGTACGGCATCGGCTCCATCCCGCTCGGGGGCTACGTGAAGATCCCTGGGATGCACAAGCCGGCCGCCGGCGACCTCGACGCGCAGCTCGAGCCGGCCCGGAAGGAGGCGCCCTCCGTCGCGGCGGCGGCCGAGCCGGTCGAGCAGGCGCTCGCGGACGAGCGCCTCGCGGACGCGCGCGCCGGCATGCCCGCGCTCCACGCGGCCGTCGAGGCCGCTGAGCTCTCGGAGCCCGCGCGGCGGGCGGCCGAGCGCGGGGTGGGTGACGTCGACGACGCGCTCTCGCCGGAGGCGTACTGGCGCGCGCCGGCGTGGAAGCGGATCTCCGTGATCGCAGCCGGCCCGCTGACCAACCTGGTCTTCGCGGTCGTCGCGCTCGCGGTCGTCTTCATGCTGGGCGTCCCCACCGGCGCTACCCGTGCGGTCGAGGAGGTGGCTCCCGCCACGCCCGCGGCCGCCATGGGCCTGCGGGCCGGGGACGAGATCCTCGCCGTCGACGGCGAGCAGGGCGAGCCCGCCGACCTCGCGGAGGCGATCCGCGGAAGCGGCGGCGAGCCGGTCACGCTCACCGTGGAGCGGGGCGGAGAGGAGCTCGAGCTCACGGGGACGCCGCAGCGCGACCCCGAGGACGACGTCTACCGACTCGGCTTCGCCTTCGGGCTCGAGTACGAGAACTTCGGGCCGCTCGCGGCGACGGGCCACGCGTTCGAGACGACCTGGGAGGTGACGAAGGCGATCGGCGCCTCGCTGGGGCGAATCGTGACGGGCTCCGGGCGCGACGAGGTGGCGAGCGTCGTCGGCATCACGACGATCTCGAGCGAGTCGCTCGAAGCTGGCTTCCGCTACTACCTCCAGGTGCTTGCGTTCATCAGCCTCTCGCTCGCGCTCCTGAACCTGCTCCCGCTGCTTCCGCTCGACGGCGGCCACATCGCCTTCTCGCTCGTCGAGCGCCTGCGCGGCCGCGCGATTCCGAGGGCGGCCTACGAGCGCGCCTCGGCGATCGGCATCGCGCTCGTCCTGCTCCTCTTCTTCATCGGCCTCTCGAACGACATCGAGCGCATCCGCGGCGGCTAGGAGGGCCAAGTAACACCGTGTTACTTGCGTCGAAAGTCGCGCGACTCACAGACCGCGCCGGCTGAAGGGCGCTCCGCGAGGGGGCCGGAGTCGAAGTGACACCGTGTCACTAGGCTCCGACGCGCTCCTGCAGGGGAGTCTCGAGTACCCGCGGTTACACTTCGCCCCGATGGCGAGCGAGCGTCAGATCAGGGTCGGAGGCGTGCCGATCGGCGGCGGCGCGCCCGTCGTCGTGCAGTCGATGACCCTCACGAAGACGCACGACGTCGACGCGACGATGGCCCAGATCGGCGCGCTCGTCTCCGCCGGCTGCGAGCTCGTGCGCGTCGCCGTCCCGAAGAACGAGGACGCGGAGGCGCTCAGGAAGCTCGTCTACCTCTCGCCCGTGCCGCTGATCGCCGACATCCACTTCAACGCCTCGCTGGCGCTCAAGGCGCTCGACGCGGGCGTCGCCGCGGTGCGCATCAACCCGGGCAACATCGGCGGTACCGACAAGACCGCCATGGTGGTGAAGGCGGCGAAGGCGAAGGGCGTCCCCATGCGCATCGGCGCCAACTCCGGCTCGCTGCCGAAGCACCTCCTCGAGCTGGCCCAGGAGGACACGGCCGCCGCGCTCGTGGAGGAGGCGCTCGAGCAGGTGCGCCTGCTGGAGAGCATGGAGTTCTACGACTTCAAGATCTCGGTGAAGTCGAGCTCCGTGCCGACGATGATCCGCGCCTACCGGATGCTCGCCGAGCGCGTCCCCTACCCCCTCCACCTGGGCGTCACCGAGGCCGGGCCGCCCTCGACGGGCTCCGTCAAGAGCGCGGTCGGGGTGGGCAGCCTCCTAATGGACGGCATCGGCGACACGATCCGCATCTCGCTCACGGCCGACCCCGTCGAGGAGGTTCGCGTCGCCTGGGAGATCCTCAAGGCGCTCGGCCTCCGCGAGCGCGGGCCGATCATGATCGCGTGCCCCTCCTGCGGGCGCGACAACGTCGGCGTCTGGAACCTCGCCGAGGCGGTGGAGGAGCGGCTCCGCAACTATCCGCAGGCCTTTGAGGTGGCGGTCATGGGCTGCGCGGTCAACGGCCCCGGCGAGGCCGGGGACGCCGACTTCGGGATCGCGGGCGGCCGCGACACGGGCTTCATCTACGCGCACGGGCGAGTGCTCAAGAAGGTGGAGTCCGACGTGCTCGTGCAGGAGCTCTTCCGCGAGATCGACACGTGGATCGAGGGCGGCATGGTGCGGCCGAAGCGTCTCAAGCTGGCCAAGCCGGCGGCCCTGATGATGGCCGAAGCGGCGCAGCGTCCCTCGTAGTGGTGCGCGCCTCCCAGCTCTTCCTCCCGACCCTGCGGGACGACCCCGCTGACGCCGAGGCGGCGAGCCACAAGCTGCTCGTCCGCGGGAGCTTCATCCGCCAGGTGAGCGCGGGCATCTGGACGTTCCTGCCGCTCGGCTGGCGCGTCCACGAGAACGTGGTCCAGATCGTCCGCGAGGAGATGAACGCGATCGGCGGCCAGGAGATGCTGATGCCGGTTCTCACCCCCGCGGAGCTCTGGCAGAAGACGGGGCGCTACTCGATTCCCGAACTCTTCAAGTTCGAGGACCGGGCCGGGCGGCCGCTCGTCCTCCCGCTGACGCACGAGGAGACTGTCACCTTCCACGCCCGCGAGCTCAGCTCGTACCGGCAGCTCCCCCAGATCCTCTACCACTTCCAGACGAAGGGCCGGGACGAGGCTCGCGCGCGCGGCGGGCTCCTGCGGCTGCGCGAGTTCATCATGAAGGACTCCTACTCGTTCGACCGCGACGAGGAGGGCCTCGAGCGGAGCTACCGCCTCCACGAGGCGGCGTACCACCGGATCTTCGAGCGCTGCGGCCTCGAGTACTACGCCGTCCAGGCCGAGAGCGGGATGATGGGCGGCAGCGGGAGCGACGACTTCCTCGCGCCGGCGGCCTCGGGGGAGAACACCCTCGTTACCTGCGAGCGCTGCGACTACGCGGCCGACCTCGAGATCGCCAGCGGCATCCCCAGGGCTCCCGAGCTGCCGCCGCGCCTCGAAGCGCTGGAGGAGGTCCAGACGCCGGGCGTGACGACGATCGAAGGGCTCGCCGAGCTGCTCGGGATCGATCCCGCGGCGACCTCCAAGGCAATGCCGGTGGTGAAGGCCGACGACGGCGCCACGACCGTCCTCCTCGGGCTCGTCCGCGGCGACGACCGGCTCAACGAGAGCAAGCTGGCCGCGGTCCTCGGCGGCCCCTTCCGCCCGGCGAGCGACGCCGAGATCCGCGCCGCCTTCGGCGCCTCCGGCGGCTCGCTCGGCCCGGTCGGCGTCACGCTCGAGGTGATCGCCGACGAGACGCTCCGCGAGGGCCAGTACGTCGCCGGCGCGAACCGCGACGGCGTCCACCTGCGCGGCGTCGAGGCGGGCCGCGACTACCAGGCGCGCTTCGCCGACCTGCGCGAGGCGCGGGAGGAGGACGCGTGCCCGCGCTGCGGCGGAGGCCTCCGCTTCCAGACGGCGATCGAGATCGGGCACATCTTCAAGCTGGGTACCCGCTACTCGCTTCCGCTGGAAGCGACCTTCCTGGACGAGAACGGCACCGAGCGGCCGCTCGTCATGGGAAGCTACGGGATCGGACCCGGACGGATCATGGCGGCGGCGGTCGAGCAGCGACACGACGAGCACGGCATCGCCTGGCCGCGCGCGCTCGCGCCGTACGAGGTCGAGGTGGTCTCCATCGGCGCGGCCGGGGCGGAGGCGACGGCGACCGCCGAGCGGCTCGGCGAGGAGCTCGAAGCAGAGGGCATCTCGGTCCTGCTCGACGACCGCGACCTGCGCCCAGGAGAGAAGTTCGCGGACGCCGACCTGTTCGGCTGCCCGCTCCGCGTCACCGTCGGCAAGAAGACGCTCGAAGACGGCCGCGCCGACGTGCTCGTGCGCCACGGCCGGGACGAGCAGCGCGTCCCCGTCGACGCTCTCGTCGCCCACGTCAAGGAGGTGCTCTGATGGCGCGGAAACGCCGCTTCTCCACGCGGCCCTTCGGGGAGACCGTCCAGGAGCTGATGGCCGAGCGCGGAGTGACCTACCGTGGGCTCGCCGCGAAGACCGGGCTCTCGGCCGGCTATCTGAATCACCTCGTGCACGGGAACCGGCCGGTGCCCTCCGACGAGGTGATCGAGACGCTCGCGAAGGCGCTCAAGGTCGAGCCGGCGCACTTCCGCGAGTACCGCATTCGCACCATCACCGCGCGCCTCGAGCGGATGCCCGAGCTCGTGGACAGGCTCTACCGCCGGCTCGAGGGCTGAGGCCCAACCCTCGACCTGAATCGAGGCTCGGCTCAGGAGGCCAGGCCGAGGAGGAGGGCCACGAGGGCCGCGGCGAGGAGCGCCAGGGCGACCGAGCTCGCGAGCGGCTGGCGGACGGAAGGTCGCGCGCGCATGCGCCGCCTCAGCGGCGGTCGGGCCGCTCGGAAGAGAGCCACTCGACGACCGCCACTAGCGTCCACGCGAGCGCCATGGCGACCGCGATTGCAGCCACGGGGAGCTCGGCCTGCCAGGCGATCACGGCGACCGCGACGATGAAGGCGGCCTCGACGACGAAGCGCTTCGTCCGGCCGAAGCGGCCCTGCCGCGGCGTCGCAGTCGGCGCCGGCGCCCGCGGGACGGCCTGCGCGGGCGCGGAGGCGGGCGTCGCGGCAGGCATCGGGCGCGGCCCGGTCGCCGCGGTGGCCTGCTGGGCCGGTGCCGCCTGCGGCGGCAGCCAGATCTCGCGCTTCGAGAGCTCCTCGACCTGCTGCGTGAGCTCGCTCACGCGCCGGCCGAGGTCGCCGACGGCCGGCGCCGCCTGCGGTTCCTGCGTTTGCGGACGTCCCTCGAGCTCGGCCAGGCGCACGCGGAGGTCGGCGAGCTCGTTCGTGAGGCGCAGGCTCTCGGCCTGGACCGTGAGAGCGCGATACTGCGCGATCTCCTGCGACTGGCGCTCGAAGCGGTCGAGCACCTCCCTGAAGAGGGCCGAGAGCATGTCATCGGGCCGCTCGATCTCGGCCAGCTCCCCGCCTGACGCGGGGTGGGGGAGGGGCGGGGATGAGGGGGCGCTCCGCGGGGCCCTTCCGGCCGTCTCCTCGAGCAGTCCCGCCCGGACGAGCTCGGAGCGGGGGATCCGCCGCCGGCCATTGCGAACGACCGAGCGGAGCGACCCGCGCTCCACTCGTCGTGCGATCGCCTTCCGGCTCGTGCCGGTCAGCTCCGCCGCCTCGGTGATGGTGTACGTGCGCATGTCCCTGGAAGTTCGAGTCCCGAACGGTGGATTCTGCCCGAGACGAGGGGAAGCGGCAAGAAGACGCGCCCCGGGGCGGCCCCGCCGGGGTCGTCCGGCGGGGGAACCGGGGTCGTTGCGGGTACCCCGCCGCGCTCGTCGACCCCAAGCCGGCAGGGGGCCTTGAACCTTGTGCTCGCCGGTACTAGGATCGCTCCAGGCAACGTTGGCCGGCCAGTCATGACGGTACGAATCGCGCTCGAGGACGGCTTCTACGGCGACACGGTCGCGATCAGCATCGAGGGCGGCGGGAGCTACAGCGCGGAGGACGTGACGACGCGCACGCAGATCAGCCTCGCCGCCTCGACGGAGCTGGAAGCGCCCGACGGCGCCGAGGCGCTCGACGTCGAGATCCCGACCAGGGGGATCCGCGAGCGAATCGAGCTCGCCGGGCGCGAGAACGTCGCGCTCTCCATCCGGGACGGGCAGCTCGAGGCCCGGTTCCCGGAGCGGCTGGGGTTCGCGTAGGAGGGAGGGAGCCGGCGGACTGAGACTCGGAGTGCACGCCCCCTTGCGGCCCCAAAATCGGGGGGAGGAGGCACGACATGACCGAAGAGCAAGGACAGGAACTCCTCGAGGCCGAGACGGAGGAGGCGGAGGACGAGGCGCTCGCGGGCCCGGCGCCGGCGAGCTTCACGCCACCCACCGCGTCGCCGGCGAGCGGCCTCTACCGTTGCGACTTCGCGCTCGGCCACACGAAGGCGTCGCTCGGGCCGGTGCCGGCGGGCATCCGGCCGATCCGCCGCGAGGTCCTCCGGCTGGACGTCGACGGCCGGTATCCCCAGATGACGGTCAGCGGGACGATCGGGGGCTTCCTCGTCTCCCAGGTCCACTGGATCGCGGAGCTGACGAAGGTCGGCCCGAGCCGCTGGACCGGCGCGATCTGGTACAAGGACGGCGCCGTCGTCTCGTTCCCGTACACGCAGGTCGAGGTGAAGGCGATCCGCAGCATCTTCGCAGGCGCCCGCCTCGCGAAGGTGACGTTCTCGGGCGGCGGGGCGCCCAAGCGAAAGGTCCTCTACAGGTTCAGCTCGCCGCATTTCCGCACCGTGAACTTCGAGTTCGACTGGGCGGAGGGGAAGGCGGCGAGCACGAGCATCGACACGTGCGCGCACCCCAACCGGCCGGCGACGCTCCCGTGCGAGACGCTCACGATCCAGAAGGTCTTCCGCCGAGCGGGCTGTCGCGTGACGACGTCGCCCGGCGGGCCCGTCTCTCTCGGCAAGGCCGGGCCCGACGCCGAGTGGTCGGACCTCGAGATGCACGACGCGATGCAGACCTACTGGACGCACTTCGCCGCGAAGGCGCAGTGGGCCATGTGGGTCTTCTTCGCGGCGCTCCACGAGTCGGGGACGGGTCTCGGCGGGGTGATGTTCGACGACATCGGCCCGAACCACCGGCAGGGGACGGCGCTGTTCGTCGACTCGTTCATAGCCGAGCCGCCGCCCGGCGATCCGGACCCCGCCGCCTGGATCGAGCGCAATCGCTTCTGGACCGCCGTCCACGAGATGGGGCACGCGTTCAACCTCGCCCATTCGTGGCAGAAGTCGCTCGGACCGCCCTTCGGGATCCCCTGGATCCCGCTCGCCGACGAGCCCCTGGCGCGGAGCTTCATGAACTACCCGTACGCGGTCGGCGAGACCGCGTTCTTCGGCGACTTCGAGTTCCGCTTCAGCGACCAGGAGCTCCTGTTCGTCCGGCACGCCCCCGAGCGGTTCGTGCAGATGGGCAACGCGAACTGGTTCGACCACCACGGGTTCGAGGAGGCGAACGTCTCTGCAGACCCGGCGCTGAAGCTCGAGGTGCGGGTGAACCGCGAGCGCGCGACGTTCGAGTTCATGGAACCGATCGTGCTCGAGCTCAAGCTGAAGAACGTGAGCAAGAACCCCGTGCTCGTCGACGCCGACGTGCTCGACGCCGACGCCCTCACCCTGATCCTGAAGAAGGAGGGCAAGGAGGCCAGGCAGCTCATCCCCTTCAGGCAGAAGTGCGTCCAGCCGAAGACGATCGCGCTCCAGCCGGGAACGTCCCTCTACGGCTACGTCCTCGCCTCGGTCGGGATCAACGGCTGGGATGCGGCCGACCCCGGGACGTACTGGATTCAGGCAGCGGCGCGGGTGGGGGAGGAGGACGTCGTCTCGGCGCCGTTCGGCCTCCGCATCGCCCCGCCGGCCTCACGGGAGGAGGAGTTCCTCGCGGGCGACCTCTTCACGGAGGACGCTGCGCGCGTGCTGACGTTCGCGGGCAGTCGGGTCCTCGACCGCGGGAACGCCGTCCTCCAGGAGATCGTCGAGCGGCTCCCCGACCGGCGGATCGCGCTCCACGCGCGCTATGCGCTCGGGAACCCGCTGACGCTCGAATACAAGGAGCTCAGCATCAAGGACGACAAGCTCGCGGTGAAGGTGAAGACGCCGAAGCTCGACGACGCCAAGGAGCTCTACTCCGAGGCGCTCCTCGAGCAGGGCGAGGTTGCCGCCGAGACGCTCGGGCACATCCGCTATCGCCGGGCGGTCGAGCGGATCGCGCAGCGGCTCGCGAACGCCGGAGACACCGGTGCCGCCGTGGATAGCCTGGACGTGCTCCACGACACCCTCGAGCAGCGGACGGTGGACGACCGGCCCGTGAAGCCCGAGGTGCTCGCCGAGATCGAGGATCTCAAGAAGGAGCTCGGAGCAGGCACGAAGGCGAAGGCGCGGCGTTAGCGCCCGTCTACGAGGGCGGTCCCGGTCGCGGCGCCGGGATCGCCCTCAAGGGCTTCTTAAGGCTGCTGGTCGTGGAGCCAGCGCTCGAACTCCGCCCAGCCGCCGAGGTACGTGTCGATGTCCTCGAGCCCGCGGCCGACATCGACACGGAGGTCGATCGCGCAGGTCGAGCA
>JBOHAM010000012.1:0-28988 GCA_050697735.1 Gaiellaceae bacterium
TAGATGCGCTCGCGCGCCTCGTCCTTTGCCTCCTCGAGCTTCTCCTTGCCCTCGCCGACCTGCTGCTGAGCCTGTCCCTGGCGCTCGCGCAGCTCGTCGTCGGTGAGCTTGCCCTCGGTCTCCTTCAGCTTCCCTTCGACCTTGTCGCGCTTGCCCTCCATTGCTGCTCCTTCCGCAGGCGGTGGAAACAACGACATGCCCGTACGGCGTCGGCCGGAAACCGCTGAGCTAGGCTTGGCCCGTGGAGCGGCTCGTCGACAGGCTCGGGCGGCCGATCCGGGATCTCCGCGTCTCGGTCACGGATCGCTGCAACTTCCGCTGCGTCTACTGCATGCCGAAGGACGTCTTCGGCCGGGACTACCCCTTCCTGCCGCGCACCGAGCTCCTCACCTTCGAGGAGATCGAGCGCCTCGCGCGTACGCTCGCCGGGCTGGGCGTCGAGAAGATCCGCATCACGGGCGGGGAACCCCTGGTGCGGCGCGACGTGGAGACGCTCGTCGCCATGCTCGCGGAGATCCCGGGCCTCGACCTCACGTTGACGACGAACGGCGCGCTCCTCCCGCAGAAGGCGAAGGCGCTCAGGGAGGCGGGGCTCGCCCGCATCACGGTCAGCCTCGACTCGCTCGACGACGAGGTCTTCCGGGCCATGAACGACGTGGACTTTCCGGTCGAGCGCGTGCTCGCGGGGATCGACGCGGCGCTCGCCGCCGGGCTCGACCCGGTAAAGGTGAACGCGGTCGTCAAGCGCGGGGTCAACGACGACGGCCTCGTGGCGATGGCGCGCGCGTTCCGGGGGACCGGAGTCGTGCTCCGCTTCATCGAGTACATGGACGTCGGCCACTCGAACGGCTGGCGGCTCGACGACGTCGTGCCCGCAGCGGAGATAGTCGCGGCGATCGACGCCGAGTACCCGCTCGAGCCCGTGGAGCCCGGCTACCGGGGCGAGGTGGCGAGCCGCTGGCGCTACCGCGACGGCGCCGGCGAGATCGGGGTCATCTCCTCGGTCACCCAGCCGTTTTGCCGGGATTGCACGCGCGCGCGGCTCTCGGCCGACGGCAAGCTCTACACCTGCCTCTTCGCCGTCCACGGCCACGACCTGCGCGCGGTGCTGCGCGGGGGCGCGTCCGACGAGGAGCTCACCGCCACGCTCCGCGGCATCTGGAGCGCCCGCGCCGACCGCTATTCGGAGCTCCGCTCCGCCGAGACGTCCGGCCTGGAGAGGGTCGAGATGTCCTACATCGGCGGCTAAACGCTCCCCTCGGTATGGGGTCGGATCTTGCGGTGCCACACCGGCGCGGAGCTGCGCGATTGCAAGATCCGACCCCGGCCCGGCGTCCTGGGAGCACGTGACCGGCGCCCGAAAGACGGGGGAAAACCGAACCGACGCGCTGGGTAGACTCTTCGCGTGACTGCCGTCGGACGCATCTTTCCTCGCGGCTGGAGAGACTTCACCTTCCAGCTCGCCCTCTGGCTCGGGTTCGGGCTCCTGTACCAGCTCGCCCGTGGAGTCGCGGACCGGGGGCCGCTCGAGGCGATCCAGAACGGGCTCCACGTCATCGACGCGGAGCGCGCGTTCAACGCGCTCATCGAGGTGGACATCCAGCGGGCGGTGCTGCACGGGGGCGACCTCGTGCTCAACGCGGTCAACATCACGTACTGGCTCTCGCAGTTCGCCGTCCTGGGCGTCGCGCTCCTCTGGATCTACTTCTTCCGCACCGAGGCGTTCGTCACCGTGCGGAACTGGATCTTCGCCACGAACCTGCTGGCGCTCATCGGCTATGTGCTCATGCCGACCGCGCCGCCGCGCATGTTCCCGGACGAGGGCTTCGTTGACACGCTCGCGCAGTCGGCCGCCGTGAACCACGGCAGCGGCCTGATCGAGCTGGCGTCGAACCCCTATGCGGCGATGCCAAGCGTGCACTCCGCCGACGCGCTCATCATCGGCTTCGTGATGGCGACCCTCGTGAAGAGCCGCTGGGCGGCGATGCTCTGGACGTTCTGGCCGACGTGGGTGTGGTTCTCCGTCATGGCGACCGGCAACCACTTCTGGCTCGACATCGTCGCGGGCGTGGGCGTCGCGGTGATCGCCGGGACGATCGTCTCGTGGGCGCAGGAGGGCCGGCCGGCGGCCTCGCCCGCGCTGTACCGCTGCAACAGGTGGTAGTTTCGCGGCTCCGGTGAGCCGTTCCCCTCAAGCGGACCGCACGAAGCGCGCCTACCAGGACGAGGTTCGCCGCGTGGCGAGCCGTTCGATCGCCGGGCTCGAGCGGACGAACGTCACGCCCGACGCCCTCACCGTCGCGGGCGTCGGTCTCTGCATCGCCGGCTCGGTCGTCGTCTGGCTCGAGTACCGCTCGCACTGGTTTTTCTTCGTCGGCGGCCTGCTGTTCGTGGTCGGGAGCGTCCTCGACATCCTCGACGGCGCGCTCGCCCGCCGGAGCGGCAAGGGCACGCCCTTCGGCGCCTTCCTCGACTCGACCGTCGACCGGGTCGGCGAGGGCTTCATGCTCGGCGCCGTCGGGCTCGTGCTCATGCGCGACGGCTACGAGTGGGGCGTCGCGCTCGCGTTCGCGGCGATGGGCGGCTCATTCCTCGTCAGCTACACGCGGGCGCGCGCGGAAGCGCTCGGCCTCAAAGGCGACGTCGGCATCGGGAGCCGGGCCGAACGGGTCGTCGTCCTCTCGGTCGGGCTCGGCCTCGCGCCGTTCCACGAGCTCGTCCTGCCGATCACGATCGCCGTCCTCGCGGCGACCGCCTGGATCACCGTCGTCCAGCGAGTGCTATCAGTCCGGCAGCAGCTCCGCGCCGGCTGATACTCTGCTAGCAGCTTATGGCTGCTAGCAGAACGAGCCTTCTCGTCCGGATGCCCTCCGCGCTCAAGCGAGCGCTCGCCCGTGAGGTCTCGCGGCGGCAGGGGACGATGAACGACGTCGCCGTCTCGATCCTCGCCGAGCGCTTCGGCGTGGACTTCGAGCCGAGCGGGCGCCGGGGCGCGTCCACGCCCGGGGCTAGCGGCGCCGTGCTCCTACGCGTGCCCCCTCGCCTGAAGGCCGCGCTCAAAGACGAGGCCTCGAGCTCTGCCAGCACGACCAACCAGCTCGTCGTGGACACGCTCACCGAAGAACTCACAGGAAGGGAACCGATGGCTCAGACGAACGGCAAGACGAACGGCAGGGTCCGCTCCGAGGACAAGGTGCGGGTCGCGATCATCGGCGTCGGCAACTGCGCGAACTCGCTCCTCCAGGGCGTCGAGTACTACAAGGACGCCGACCCCGAGGCCTTCGTCCCGGGGCTCATGCACGTCGACCTGGGCGGCTACCACGTCCGCGACGTCGAGTTCACCGCCGCCTTCGACGTCACGACCGACAAGGTCGGCAAGGACCTGGCCGACGCGATCTGGGCCCACCCGAACGACACGTACCGCTTCGCCGACGTCCCCAAGACGGGCGTCACCGTCTCGCGCGGCATGACCCACGACGGGCTCGGCAAGTACCTCTCCGAGGTGGTCGAGAAGGCGCCGGGCGACACCGACGACGTCGTCGAGATCCTCCGCGAGACGAACACCGACGTGGTCGTCAACTACCTGCCGGTCGGCTCCGAGCAGGCGACCAAGTGGTACACAGAGCAGGTCTTGAAGGCGGGCTGCGCGATGGTGAACTGCATGCCGGTCTTCATCGCCAAGGGCGGCTACTTCGGCAAGCAGTTCGAGCAGCACGGGCTGCCGATCATCGGCGACGACATCAAGTCCCAGGTCGGCGCGACGATCACGCACCGGGTGCTGACGAGCCTCTTCCGCGAGCGCGGCGTCCACCTCGACCGGACGATGCAGCTCAACGTGGGAGGCAACTCGGACTTCCTCAACATGCTCGAGCGCGACCGCCTCGAGTCGAAGAAGATCTCGAAGACGAACGCGGTCACGTCCATGCTCGACTACGACATGGGCGCGGGCAACGTCCACGTCGGCCCGTCCGACTACGTGCCCTGGCTGACCGACCGCAAGTGGGCCTACATCCGCATGGAGGGCACGTCCTTCGGCGACGTGCCGCTGAACGTCGAGCTCAAGCTCGAGGTCTGGGACTCGCCCAACTCGGCCGGCATCGTGATCGATGCCGTGCGCCTGGCGAAGCTGGCGCTGAACAACGGCGTCGCCGGCGCGCTCGAGGGGCCGAGCGCCTACCTGATGAAGTCGCCGCCCAAGCAGATCCAGGACGACCAGGCGCGCGACCTCACCGACGCGTTCATCAAGAAGCACGCGCGCAAGACGGCCAAGACGTCGGCCAAGGCCTAGTCAGAACGAGCGAAGGGCCGGCGCGGAGCCGGCCCTTCACGTCTACCAGCTCGCGATCACGCGGCAGGGACCGCCCGAGCCTTCCTCCCAGGGAATCAGTCCGACGTAGGCGGTCGCGCCCTTCGGCGGGATCCCGTCGAGGCCGGCCATGTTCTCGATCCCGTAGCGGTCCGTGCCCAGGAAGTCGACGTGCACCGGGAACGTCGAGGAGTTGCCGGGGTCGAGGCTCATGGTGTCGATCCCGATGCCGGTGATGTCGCGCCTCTCGGCGAGCCACAGGGCCGCCTCCACGCTCCAGCCGGGGAAGTTGTAGTTCGGGAAGGCGGGGCCTCCCTTGAACGCGTCGGGGTCGTCCACCTTCGCAGCCCACCCGGAGTCGCCGGCGACGAGCGCGCCCTTCGGGATGCGGCCGTGGCGGCGCTCGAACTTCGCCACGTCCTCGAGCTCGACCATCGCGTTCGGGTCGCTCTCGGCCTTCCTCGAGATGTCGATCACCACGATCGGCGCGATCAGCTCCCGCGGCGTGATCTCGGGCGAGAGCCGGCCGCCGGGAATGAAGTGGCCGGGCACGTCCATGTGCGTGCCGGCGTGCTCGCCGAACGTCCACTCCTGGGCGTAGAAGCCCGAGGTGGCGTAGTCGGCAATCGTCCTGCGCCTGGGCTCCTCGCCGACGACGAACACCGGGAAGCCCGCTCTGAACGTGTGCGTGAGATCGGCGAAGCGGCGCTTCTTGCCTCCGCGCCGGCGGCCGCCGCCTGCGAGAGCGCCCGCCGGAAACGTCACGGCCAGGGCGGCGCCAGCGGCTCCCAGGATGGCAGTGCGCCGGTCGACACTCGGCGTCCCCTTCGCCTCGGCCTGCTCGCGGACCGTCTCGATCGTGCCCGGAAGACACATGGTCCCTCCTCTCCACGGGGTTGAGCGAGCGACGCTAACGCGGCGGCCGCGGGTGTGCAAGAGGCGAGAGGGCCGGCTGGCGCCGGCCCTCTCTGGGTCGCGATCCTCCTTTCCGGGTTACTCCTCCTGGTTGGCTCCGTCGACCTTGGGCCGGTCGGTGAGCACCTGGAGCTCGGCCGCCCGCACCTCCGTGTTGCGCGGCGGCAGCGGCGGCGAGCCGGTGCGGCAGTCGGTCTGGTTGGCCGGGTCCATGTCCTGCTCGCCCTGGAACGACGTCTGTCCCGTGCACTGGTTGTCGAGTACGCGGAAGAGGACGTGGGTCGCCGTCGTCGTCGGCACGTTCCACGACCTGAGGATCAGCGTCGGCGTAACCGGGCGCGGGTTGTCGCTCGGGAACGCGTCGTCCTCGCTCTCGAGGATCCGGTTCCAGCCGGCGGCAATCCCGCCGTCGCACGTGAGGTTGGCCGGGGTCTCGCCCGCGGTGCAGGCATAGACCTCGAACGCCCTCAGCGCGGCGAACCGGTTCTGGCCGGGCGAGAGCTGGGCGCTCGCCTTCACGCCGCGGATCCTCTGCTCGCCGCCGGCCAGGTCGACTACCACCTGGCGGCCCTCGACGGGCGCGCCGGTGCTCACCCAGCCGGTGCCCTCGGTGTCGTCGATCAGGTTGGCATGGCTCGCCCCGTCGCCCGACGCAGTTGCCCCCTGGTGGATCGAGGCGACGTTGGTCGGGAACTCGATCGTGACGTTGTGCACCTCGCCGGGCTTGAGGTTCCTGATCCGGAAGCGGACGTGGCCGTAGCCCTCAGCGTTGGCCACGAACTCCCACGCCGGATGCCGGTTGCCCTTGAACAGCCGGTCGGGGACGATCCGGGCCACCGGGTCGAGGTTCGGGCCCGCCGTGGCGGGATCCGTGTCCGCGATCGGCGTCGCCCGGGCCTCGTAGTGGCCGACGAAGACGTCCGCCGCGACCGGCGCCCCGGTCTCCTGCGAGACGGCGTCGAACACGACCGTCGTCTCGTTGTGGTGCGGCGACTCGAAGTCCGGAATCGGCTGGCCGTCGTTCGGGCCGGTCGTGGCGGCGTTCTGGCCGAAGCCGCGGCCGGCGAACCCGAGCCAGAGCAGATCCTGGTTCGCGCCGCCGAACCGCATCACGTCCGCCGCCAGCATGGCGTCCCGGGCGTCGAGGAAGGTCGGCGCCACGGGCATGAGCAGCATCGCGTCGAAGTAGAGCTGGATCCAGCGGCGGTTCCCCGGGCAGGCGTTCACGGGGCGCTCGCCGTCGGCGCAGGCCTTCTGGATCGCCTTGCCCCGGTCGCGGTACCGCTGCAGGAACAGCTCGCGGATGTCGAAGTTCGTCGCGCTCCAGATCTCGCCGTCGGCGTGGACCTGGGGCCCGGTGACGTCGTAGCCGACTGCGCCGAAGTTGAGCGGGTTGACCTCGACATACCGCCCCGGCTCGGGGAACTTGCCCGCGGAGGGGAAGTTCATGCCGTAGTTCCGGATCCCCCGGATCGGGTTTCCGGTCACGTACGCGCCGACGGCGAACTCGTTCTCGCCGCCGACGGGCACGAAGTCGTACTCGTGTAGGTACTCCGTCGCGCTGAAGTCGCCGAACGACTCTCCCATCGCCCCGGCGTGAAAGCCTTGCCGGAAGACGCCCTTGCCGATCATGCGGTTCTCGGTCAGGTGGCCGTACTCGTGGCCGATGACGGCCATGTCGAAGTCGCCGTCGACGCAGGGCGCGTAGAACGTGCCGGCGATGGGCTGCCAGAGGAACATGCTCGTGATCGGGGTCGTTCCGTCGGGCTGCGGGAACATGAACGCGTTGTCCCGGCCCGACCACGTCGGCGCGCCGCCCGAGACCCCGCCCGCCTGGACGTTGCCGATCAGGCGGTCGTTCTCGAGCGTGGGGCTCCCGAAGTTGAAGTGCTGTGCGTTCCACCGCGGCTCGGTGAAGCCGAGGAAGTACGACCAGTCGTGCAGGCGGTTGTGCATGGCGAAGAGGTTCGCCGACGCCGCGTCGATGTCGTTCCCGGAGCCGACGACGAAGTTCGCCGGATCGCACTCCGACTCGAACCACGCGTTCGTCCACGGGTAGACGTACTCCCGCGTCGGGCTCACCGGCCGGTAGCCGGAGGGCCCGTGGGCGAGGTGCGGCGAGGGCGAGAACCACGCCTCGGCGGCATCCGCCGCGTTCCCGATCGTCGTGAACGTCGGCGTCCCCGTCGCTGCATCGGTGTCCCACGGCACGCGCGCGGCCGAGTTGGCGACCTCGAGGTCGCAGCCGGGCGCGTCCTCCCAGCACCAGATGTCGCGGATGTCGGTGCTCGGGTAGTTCCACGGGTACCGGTTGAGGTTGGTCATCCGCGGATAGGCGGGAAAGACCTCCCACTCGGGGTTGTCGACGGCGCGGTAGACGATGTTCTCGCGGAAGAGCACCCGCCCCGCGTCGGCGTCGACGACCTGCAGGTACCCCTCGATGTCGCCGCTTCCGGCGCCGTCCACGACCTTGGCCTCGAACGCCCGCTGGACGCCCCTCCTCGGCGTCGGAAACGCGGTGGCCCGTACCGACTGGGCCTCGGCGAACCCGTCCACCTCGAGGAAGGTCCAGCCGTTCTCCCGGCCGGTGACGGAGACGTCGGCGGCGGACACGTCCTCGCCGACGGCCCGGGCGGCGGTCACCCACGCCTCGATCTCGGTGAGCTCGGCCGAGCCCTCGAGGCCCGTGTCGCCGGTGACCCGCGACGACGCGTAGGCGATCTTCCAGCCGGACGCCCGCGAGCCGACGACGCCGACGACGAGCACGCCGTCGGGCGAGGCGACCAGGCTGCCGAAGGTCTGCCGGAAGAGGACTGCGTGACCCTGGCTCCCGCGCAGGGCTCCGTCCGAGACGAGCTCGAGCCCGTCGAGGGACGAGAGCCGGAAGAGGCCCTTGTTCGCCTCGAGCCAGGCCTGGGCGGCGGCGCCCGCGCTGGCCGCCTCGATCCCGCTGGCGAGGAAGCCGCCGTGCCTCACGAGGGACTGCGGCGTCCCGAATTCGTTGAAGCGCGCCGTCGCACCAAGCCTCTCGACCGCCTCCAGCTGGCCGGCCGACGGCGCGACGGACGCCGTTCTCGTGTCGAGATTCTCCTCCGCGACGGGATGGATATCGTCGATGGCGACGACTCCCGACGCGGTCGACGCGGCGAAGAGCGCGAGCCCGGTGGCGGCGCATACGAACGCCGCCCGCACTCTCCGCTTCCGCGAAGACGTACTGGCATCCATCATCTGCCCCCTTGACGGTTGGTGGATACACCGACCCGCCGGGCTCGAGGGCCGCCTCCCCTCCGACGAGCCATGCGTGTTGTAGACGATTCGGCCGCAAAAAGCCACCTCGCGGACCGCCGGGTGCAAGGGGCTAGACTCGGCGGTCGATGGGGCTTCGCGTCTGTCTGGTGACACCGTTCGCGTGGTCGCAGCCGCACCCCGTGAACGATCACGTCCGGGGAGCGGCCGAGGAGCTCGCGCGGCGCGGCCACGAGGCCGTCGTCCTCGCACCCTCGGGACGGGCGACCGACCTCGCCGCCGGTCGCCGCGCGCTCAAGCGTCTGCTCCGCGAGGGCACGCCGCTCGAGGGGATCGTCGCGGTCGGCCCGGCCCTGCCGGTCTCGCGGCAGAGCCGCCTCGGCGTGCCGCTCGGCGTCCGCGCGAACCTCGCCCTCGCGCTCACCCGCGACCGCTTCGACGTCGTCCACGCCCACGACCCGGGACTCCCGAGCCTCTCGTACCTCGCGCTCAGGGACGCGCCCGGCCTGGCGGTGGCGACGTTCCATTCGGCCGACCGGCTGGCCTACCCGCCCGGCCGCAAGCAGCGCGAGCGGCTGCTGGCCCGTCTCGACGCACTCACCGCCACGAGTCCCAAGGTCGCCGCCGCGGCGGCGGAGCGCTTCCCGGGGGACTACCGCGTCCTCCCGCAGGGGATCGACCTCGCGCTCTTCCGGCCCGCACCCGCGCGGCAGAGGTTCGTGCTGGAGTGGCGCCCGGAGGAGCGCCCGCGACTGAAGGCCGTCCTGCGCACGCTCGCGACGCTTCCCGGCTGGGAGCTCGTGCTCCTGCGCACGGCGCCGCTCTCGGGCCGCCCGTACGTTCCGCGCTCCCTCCGCGACCGGGTGCACGTCCGCGGCGGCTACGACGCGCGCTCGCGGGCCGCCGAGCTGGCTGGTGCGGGCGGGCTCGTGCCCTCGCTGCGCGGGAATCCGCGTCTCGTCCTCGAGGCGGCGGCCGCCGGAGTGCCCCTCGTCGACCCGCCCGGCGCGTTGGAGCAGCCCCAGCTCGTCGGGGCCGCCCTCGCCCGCCTGGGTGACGACGAGCGCTGGCGCGAGCGGAGCGGCGCGGCCGCCCGCCGGCAGGCCGAGGACGAGGGCTTCGACCGGCTCGGAGACGCGCTCGAGGACGTCTACGGCTCCGTACTGGGGAAGCGCCGCGCGACCGCCGCGCGCGCCACCGACCCCCTCGCCGGGCGGCCGTTCGTGCTCGCCGACCTCCACATGCACACGGAGCGCTCCCACGACTGCGCGGTTCCCGTGCGCGATCTCCTCGACCATGCGGAGGCGATCGGGCTCGGGGCGATCGCCGTCACGGATCACAACGTCTTCGCGGGCGCCGAGGAGGCCGTCGAGCTCGCGCGCGACCGCGCGCTCACGGTCATCCCGGGCGAGGAGGTGAAGACCGAGGCGGGTGAGGTGATCGGGCTCTTTCTCCGCGAGGAGATCCCGCGCGGCCTCTCGATGGCCGACACGATCGCGGCGATCCGCGAGCAGGGTGGCGTCGTCTACCTCCCCCACCCCTTCGACCGCCTGCACACGATCCCCGACGCGACCACCCTCCACCGCCACCTGGCCGAGATCGACGTCTTCGAGGTCTACAACGCCCGCCTCCTCTTCGACGCCTACAACGACGAGGCGGTGCGCTTCGCGCGCAAGTACAACCTCACCATGGGCGCGGGCTCCGACGCGCACGTGCTCCAGGGCGTCGGGACGGGCCTCGTCCGCATGCGCGCGTTCGACACGCCGGAGGAGTTCCTCATCAGCCTGCGGAGCGCGGAGGTCGTCCGCCGCCCGAAGTCGCTCCTCTACCTTCAGGGGCTGAAGTGGGTCGCCCAGGCCCGCGAGCGACGGGCGCGTGCCGGAGCCATGAGGTAGGAAAGGACCTGGGCCCCGCCGAATCAGGGGCGAGCCGATCCCGTGCCCGTGTCTGCCGACGACATCTCCGAGCGCTACCTCAAGAAGGCCATTGCCGAGATCAACGAGCTCGGTCGTGAGATCGCGGAGTCGGCCGGCTCCGAGCGCGTGCCCGTGCTCGGCTCGGGCCATCCGCTCGGCGACGTCTTCCTCCTGAAGGCGAGCCCGCAGACGGCCGAGGTGCACGAGGGCGTCGCCTTCTTCGGGCGTACCGGCCAGGCGATCCTGAAGTCGCTCCAGCGCCTGCGCGTCGACCCGACGGCGATCTACGGGACGAACTGCGAGAAGTTCGAGGGCGCGGCCGAGGAGGACTCGCGCCACTGGCTCGCCCGCGAGCTCCACGTGGTGCAGCCCAAGATCGTCGTGGTCATGGGGCAAGATGCGCGGGCATGCCTGAACGCGGTCAGGTTCCCGCTGGCGGGCGAGATCGAGGACCTGCCGGGGGAGATCCAGCGCTTCACGCCGGCCACGGAGGCCCTCCTGACGCCCGACGTGGACGCTTCCCTGGACGAGACGCGCTCCAAGCGCGCTTTCTGGGAGGCGTTCAAGGCCCTCGGTCCCTGGTGGTCCGAGCTGCCGCCGTACTAGGGATCCTCACCGCGCTCGCGGTCTACTACGCGATCTCCGAATCGCTCTTCGACCTCGGCCTCTGGGGCGACGTCGCCTTCGTGGGCCTCGTCCTCATGCCCTCGCTCTTCGCGCTCACCTGGCTGGCGCTCCCGTTCTGGCGCGCCGCGCCGCCCACCGCCCTCGGCGGACTGATCCTGGCGCTCGTCGCGCTCGCCTTCCTCTTCTCGGCGACGGGGCTGGACGTGGCCGCGAACTTCACGAAGTTCGCCGCGGTGACCGCGGTCGGCTGGTGGTTCCTCGCCTTCTTCGAGGCGGTGAGCTGGGTCCTGCTCGTCGCGCTCCTGATCGTCCCGGTGGACATCTACTCGGTCTTCCGCGGCCCGACCAAGGTGATCGTGGAGCAGCAGCCGCAGATCTTCGACGCGCTCTCGATCGCGTTCCCGCTGCCCGGCGAGCACAACTCGGCCCAGCTCGGGCTTCCGGACGTGCTCTTCTTCGCACTCTTCCTCGGAGCGACCGTGCGCTTCGGTCTCCGCACCGGCCTGACGTGGGTGCTGATGACGCTCTCCTTCGGGCTCACGCTCGCCCTCGCGGTCGTCTTCGAGATCGGCGGGCTGCCGGCGCTGCCGCTCCTCTCCGCCGCCTTCGTCCTCGCGAACGCCGACCTGCTCTGGCGCCGGGTGCGGGGGCTGCGCGTCGCCGCCCTTTACGACGTCCACGGGAACCTGCCCGCGCTCGAGGCGGTGCTCGCCGAGGTGGAGCGCTCGCGCGTCGACCTCGTCGTGGTCGGCGGCGACGTGTCCAACGGGCCGATGCCGCGCGAGTGCCTCGAGCGGCTGCGGGCCCTCGGAGAGCGTGCCGTTTTCGTGCGCGGAAACGGCGACCGCGAGCTGGCCGCTCCCGGCGCCGGGGACGGGGTCTGGGAAACGCGGGCGAGATGGGCAGCGGAGCAGCTCGACGCCGAGCAGCGCTCGTTCCTCGCCGGCCTTCCGGAGACGCACTCGCTGCGTGTCGAAGGACTCGGCGGCGTGATCTTCTGCCACGGCTCCCCGCGGAGCGACGAGGAGATCGTGACCGCGCTCTCGAGCGAGGAGCGGGTCGCGCCGATGCTCGACGGCGTCCGGGAGCGCGTGGTCGTCTCCGGCCACACGCACGTTCAGTTCGACCGCGTCGTGGACGGGACCCGCCTGGTGAACGCCGGCAGCGTCGGGATGCCCTACGAGGCGCGCCCGGGAGCGTACTGGGCCCTGCTCGGCCCTGACGTCGAGCTGCGGCGCACGCCCTACGACGCCGAGAAAGCGGCGGCGGCGATCCGCGCCACCGGCTTCCCGGAGGCCGAGGAGCTCGCGCGCGAGAACGTCCTCACGACGCCGAGCCCCCACGAGGCGGCCGAGCAGTTCGAGCGGGCCGCTACGGAGGTCACGCGCGCGTGAAGAGCGCGACCGTCTCGACGTGCGGCGTGTGCGGGAACATGTCCACGGGCCGAGCGCGCTCGAGCCGGTAGCCGAAGTCGCGGACGAGCTCCTTCGCGTTCCCGGCCAGCGTGGTCGGGTTGCAGGAGACGTAGACGAGGCGCGGCGCCCCGAGCTCGCCGATGCGGCGCACGGCCTTGCCGGCCAGGCCCGCGCGCGGAGGGTCGACGACGACCACGTCGGGCGGCCCGGCGCGGTCGCGCAGCTCCTCGAGGTCGGCGGCGACGTCGCCGGCGAAGAAGGCCGCGTTGGGCAACCCGTTCAGCTCGGCGTTCTCGACCGCGCAGGCGACCGACTCCTCCGACGACTCGATCCCCCACACCGTGAGCGCCTCGCGGGCGAGCGTCAGGCCGATCGTTCCGGTGCCGCAGTAGAGGTCGTAGACCGTCTCCTCCCCCGTCAGCCCCGCGTACTCGGCCGCGAGCCCGTAGAGCACCTCGCACATGGCCGTGTTCGTCTGCATGAACGCGTTCGGCCGCAGGCGGAAGCGGAGCCCGAGGATCGCCTCCTCGATCGCCTCCTCGCCCCAGAGCAGGGTGGTGGGGAGATTCGTCACCTCGGCGGGCGTGTCGTTCACGGCCCAGTGGATCGAGCGCACCTCGGGAAAGCGGCGGAGGCTCTCGACAAAGCCGTCCACATCGTGAAGATCGCCCGGGGCGGTCACGAGCACGACGAGCGCCTGCCCTGTGTTGCGCCCCTCGCGGACGACGAGGTGGCGGAGGTAACCCTCCTGCCGCTCCTGGTCGTAGGCGGGCAGCGCCCCGGCCCGCGCCCAGCCCTTCACGGCCTCGCGGATGGCGTTGCCGAGGTCGGTCGTAAGCCAGCAGCGCCGCACGTCGAGCACCTCGTCCCAGCGGCCGGCCCGGTGGAAGCCGAGCCCGATGCCGTCCTCGGTCGCCGTGAACGAGTACTCGAGCTTGTTCCGGTAGCCAAAAAGCGACTCGGCGGGCACCGCCTCCTCGAGCGGCGGGTCGGCGAGGCCGCCGATGCGCGCGAGCGCGTCCGCGACCTGACGCGCCTTCGCCTCGAGCTGCACCTCGTACGCGAGGTCCTGGAAGCGGCAGCCGCCGCAGGCCGGGTAGTGCTCGCAGGGCGCGTCGACGCGCTCGGCGCCGGCCTCGACGACCTCGAGCGAGACGGCCTCGGCATGGCTCCGCTTCACCTTCGTAATCCGCGCCCGCACCGTGTCGCCGGGCAGCGCGCGCTTGACGAAGACGACGAAGCCGTTCAGCCGCGCGACGCCGTTCCCGCCGTAGGCGAGCGAGTCGATGCGGAGCTCGAGCTCCTCGTCTTTCGAGACGGGCGCGGCCATCCGAGGAGCCTAGCCGGGCTGAGCTTGCGCAGAAAGCGAACTAGATGAGGCTGGTTACGAGGACCTTGCGCGTCCGCGGCCCGTCGAACTCGCAGAAGAAAATGCCCTGGTACGTCCCGAGGGCGAGGTCGCCGTCCTGCAGGGGCACGAGCACCTGGGGCCCGACCACGGATGCTCGGACGTGCGAGGGCGCGTTGGGCCCGTCCGCGTCGACGTGCTTCCAGGACCAGCCGTCGTCGACGATTTCCTCGAGCGCCATCTCGAAGTCCGAGAGGAGGTCTGGATCGATCTTCTCGTTGATCACGACCCCAGCGGTCGTGTGCGGGACGTAGACGAGCGCGGCGCTTCCCTCCGCGTCGGACCCGAGCGCGTTTCGTACGCCGGCGGTGATGTCCAGGAGCTGCGTCTTGCGCTCCGTCGTGACCTGGATCTCCCGCACGGGCGGGTATCCTACGCCACGCATGGCGACGGCCCCCGCGAGAAGCCTCGACGCCTACCGCGAGGAAGCCGACCGGTTCATCGCGGCCCTGGACGAGGAGTACTACCTCCACTACGCGGGCCACAAAGAGGCCTTCGAGCTCGAGCCGATCTACGAGCGCTTCGCCGACCTGACCACGCTCGAGGCGTGCTCTCGCGTCGGCGAGGCGGCCGCTTCGGGCGGCGCCGGCGAGGTCGAGCTCTGGCGCTTCGCCGGCGAGGGCTACCTCGGCGACCTGACCAAGGCCGACGCCCAGGAGATCGCCGGCCTCGAGGCGTCGCTGACCGCGAAGGTCGACGGTGCCGAGATCCCCTACCGGATGCTGCGGCCGACGATCTCCAACGAGCCCGACCGCGCCCGCCGCGACTCCCTGGAGGCCGCGCGCGCAGCTCTCGCCGAGGAGCACCTGGAGCCGCGCCACCTGGCCCTGGCCGAGAAGCGGCGCGAGGGCACGCGCGCCCTCGGCGCGCCTACCTACCGCGCGCTCTACGAGCGGTTCGGCTTCCCGCTCGAGGAGCTGGCCGCCCAGTGCCGCGCCTTCCTCGCCGAGACCGAGGAGCTCTACGTCACGGGCTTCGACCGGCTCCTGCAGCGGCGCGTCGGCGTGCGACTCGAGGAGGCGCGCCGCCCGGACGTGCTCCGCGCGTTCCGCGCGAGCGACTGGGACGCCGCCTTCCCGGCCGAGCAGATGGTGCCCGCGCTCGAGTGGACGCTCGAAGGGCTCGGCATCGACCTGCGGTCACAGGAAAACGTCGAGCTCGACATCGAGCCGCGACCGAGCAAGAGCCCGCGCGCCTTCTGCGCGCCGATCGAGGTGCCCGGGCGCGTCGTGCTCGTGATCCAGCCCATGGGCGGCCCCGACGACTGGCACGCGTTCTTCCACGAGGCCGGCCACACGGAGCACTTCGCCCACGTCTCGCCGGAGCTGCCGGTCGAGTTCAGGCGGCTGGGGGACAACTCGGTGACGGAGGGCTGGGCGATGCTCGTCGAGCACCTCGTCGACGACCCGGCCTGGCTCTCGCGACGCCTCGACTTCGCGCGGCCGGACGACTTCGCCGCCGAGGGCGCGGTCTGCCTGCTCTACTCGGTGCGGCGCTACGCCGCCAAGTTCCTCTACGAGCTCGAGCTCCACGGCGACGTCGAGCCCGAGTCGATGCGCCCCCGCTACGTCGAGTGGCTGCACGAGGGGACGAAGGTGGAGCCGACGCCCGCGGATTACCTCGCCGACGTCGACGAGGGCTTCTACTCGAGCTGCTACCTCCGCGCCTGGGCGCTGCACGCGCAGCTCGAGTCCTTCCTGCGCGAGGAGTACGGGCGGGCGTGGTTCACCCGGCGCGAGGCCGGATCGCTCCTCAGGGAGCTCTGGAGCGAGGGCCAGCGGCTGACTGCGGCCGAGCTGCTGGCGGAGGTGGCGGGCGCCCAGCTCGACCTGGCCGCGGTGGGGGAACGACTACGCGAGGAGGCGACCGCATGAGGCGGATCGTGATCGCCGGCGCGGCCGGCCGGGACTTCCACAACTTCAACGTCGTCTACCGCGGCCGCGACGACGTCGAGGTCGTCGCGTTCACCGCGACGCAGATCCCGGACATCGACGGGCGGAGCTATCCGCCCGCGCTCGCCGGCGAGCGCTATCCGGACGGCATCCCCATCCTCGCCGAGGACGAGCTGCCCGACCTCGTGCGCCGGGAGAACGTCGACGAGGTCGTCTTCGCCTACTCGGACGTCACGCACGAGCACGTCATGCACGTCGGGTCCGTCGTGATGGCGGCGGGCGCCGACTACGCCCTCCTCGGGCCGCGCTCGACGATGATCCCGTCCGAGAAGCCGGTCGTAGCGATCTGCGCCGTGCGCACCGGCTCCGGCAAGAGCCAGACGACGCGCCACGTGGCGGGCCTCCTGCGCGAGGCGGGCAAGCGCGTCGCCGTCCTCCGCCACCCGATGCCCTACGGCGACCTGGCGGCGCAGGCCGTCCAGCGGTTCGAGCGCTACGAGGATCTCGACGCCGCCGACTGCACGATCGAGGAGCGGGAGGAGTACGAGCCGCACCTCGCCGAGGGCAACCTCGTCTTCGCCGGGATCGACTACGCGGCCATCCTCTCCCGCGCGGAGGAGGAGGCCGACGTGATCGTCTGGGACGGCGGCAACAACGACACGCCGTTCATCCGGCCGGATCTCCACATCGTCGTCTGCGACCCGCACCGGCCGGGCCACGAGCTCCGCTACCACCCGGGCGAGACGAACCTGCGCATGGCCGACGTCTGCGTCGTCAACAAGACCGACACGGCGCCGCCCGAGGGAGTCGAGGCCGTCCTCGACTCCATCCACCGGGCGAATCCCGGCGCCGACATCGTGCGGGCCGCCTCCCCCTTCCACGTCGAGGACGATCGGGCGGCCGAGATCCGCGGCAAGCGCGTGCTGGCGGTGGAGGACGGGCCGACGCTCACGCACGGCGAGATGACCTACGGCGCGGCGGTGCTCGCGGCGAAGCAGCACGGGGCGGCGGAGCTCGTCGACCCGCGGCCGTTCGCCGTCGGCTCGATCGAGCGGACGTTCGCGGCCTATCCGCACGTCGCCGGGCTCCTGCCGGCGATGGGGTACGGGCGGGCGCAGATGGAGGAGCTGCGCGAGACGATCGAGCGCTCGGACGCCGACCTCGTCCTCATCGGGACGCCCATCGACCTGCGGCGCGTGATCGACATCGGCAAGCCGGCCCTCCGCGTCACGTACCGCCTCGCGGAGCTCGGCGAGCCGACGCTGGCCTCCATCCTCGAGGCCCGCGGCATCGTCGAGTCCACCCCGGCGCTCACGTAGGGCTCACCGGCTCTCCGCGACCGTCCTCGGCCCCGCGAAACCCGAGCTTGTGTTTCACGCGCACAAAGAGGAGCGCCCCGCTCCGGGCGCGAACTGAGGCTCTGCTCCGCACCAGGACGGGGCAAGGACGGCCATGGCGAACCTTGTGCTCGTGAAACACAAGCGTGGTTGCCCGCGGGGCGGGAGGCTCCCGGCGTGCTGACGGTCGTCGCGCTCGGGGGGAACGCCCTGCTCGGGCCGGGGGAGCGCGGGACGGCGGCCGAGCACCGCGCGAACCTGGCGACGACGTTCGCTGCCGTCGCGACCCTGCTCGCCGGGGAGATCGTCCTCACGCACGGGAACGGGCCGCAGGTCGGCAACGAGCTCCTCCGCCAGGAGCTCGCGGCTGCCGAGGCGCCGCAGCTCCCGCTCTGGGTCGCCGTAGCGCAGACGCAGGCCGAGATCGGGACGCTCGTGGCGGCCGAGCTCCGGCCGGTCGCCGGCCGGCCCGTCGCCGTGGTCGCCACGCACGTCGTCGTCGATCCCGACGACCCCGCCTTCGGGAATCCCACCAAGCCCGTCGGCCCGTACTACGACGCCGCCCGCGCGCGGGAGCTCGAGCGCGAGCGCGGGTGGGCGCTCCGCGAGGACTCCGGACGCGGCTGGCGGCGCGTCGTCCCCTCGCCGCGGCCGCTCGAGGTGCTCGAGCTCGAGGCCGTCCGCACGCTCCTCGGCGCTGGCCAGGTCGTCGTCGCCGTGGGCGGCGGCGGTATCCCGGTCGTCCGGCGGGAGCTCGGCTTCGACGGCATCGACGCCGTCATCGACAAGGACCACGCCTCGGCTCTGCTCGCGAGCGGCCTGGGCGCCGGACGGCTGGTCGTCCTCACGCAGGTGCCCGGCGTCTACCGGGAGTTCGCCAAGGACGAGGAGCGCGGCGAGCCGATTCCCGAGCTCCGGCCCGACCGGGACGCGGCATTCGTGGAGGAGCTCGCTGCCGGCAGCATGCGCCCGAAGGTCGAGGCGGCCTTCGCGTTCGTCGAGGCGACCGGCGGCGAGGCGCTGATCACGAGCGCGGAGGCGATCGGAAACGGCGAGGCCGGGACGAAGGTCGTCCCGGCGTAGGATGCGCGCGTGCTTCCGGCACACCTCAAGGGCCGTGACTTCCTGCGCGTCCACGACTGGGCCCCCGACGAGCTGCGCCTCGTGCTCGAGGTCGCCGAGCGGCTGAAGGCGCGCCAGCGCGAGCGCGTCCCTCACCGCCACCTCGAGGGCCGGACGCTCGGGATGATCTTCCAGAAGCCGTCCACGCGCACCCGGGTCAGCTTCGAGGTCGGCATCGCCCAGCTCGGGGGCACGGGGCTCTACCTCGCGGCCGGCGACCTCCAGCTCGGGCGCGGGGAGACGATCAAGGACACGGCGACGGTCCTCGCCCGCTACCTCGACGGCATCATGATCCGCACGTTCCGCCAGGCGGACGTCGACGAGCTGGCCGAGTACGCCGACGTGCCCGTGATCAACGGGCTGACGGACGAGTTCCACCCCTGCCAGGCGCTAGCGGACGTGCTGACGATCGGCGAGCGGCTAGGGGCGCTCGAGGACGTCCGCGTCGCCTACCTCGGCGACGGCAACAACGTCTGTCATTCGCTGATGGTCGCCTGCGCCAAGCTAGGCGCGAGCTTCGTCGCCGCCACGCCCGAAGGGTACGAGCCGTCGGACGAGGTGGTCGGCTGGGCCCGCGCGGCGGCCGCAGAGGCGGGCGGCTCCGTCGAGCTCACGAGCGATGCCCGCGAGGCGGCCACGGGCGCGGACGTCCTCTACACCGACGTGTGGACGAGCATGGGCCAGGACGAGGAGCGCGAGCGGCGTCTCGCCGACCTCGCGGGCTACGGGATCGACGCAGGCATGGTCGCCCTGGGGAGCGAGCGGGCGATCGTGCTCCACTGCCTGCCGGCGCACTACGGCGAGGAGATCGCCGAGGACGTCCTCTACGGGCCGCAGTCTGCGGTCTGGGACCAGGCCGAGAACCGCCTGCACGCGCAGAAGGCGCTCATGGCGCTCGTCATCGCCTAGACCGCGTGCTGCCGCTTCGGGACAACGTCCCCACGCTCCGCCGGCCGGTCGTCACGGTCGGGCTGATCGTGGCGAACGTCCTCGTCTTCGTGCTCTACCAGGACATGGGTGCCGGGCCCGGCTTCGAGGCCTCGCTGAACGAGCTGGCCTTCCACCCCTGCGAGGTCGAGGACACCTGCCCGCAGGTCGGCCAGGACTGGCCGCTGACAGCCTTAACGTCCATGTTCATGCACGCCGGCTGGGGCCACCTGCTCGGCAACATGCTCTTCCTCTGGATCTTCGGAAACAACGTCGAGGACAATCTGGGACGACTCCGCTTCCTCCTCTTCTACGTCCTCGGCGGGCTCGCCGCGACGGCTACACAGACCGCCGTCACGCTCACCTGGGGCAGCGCGCAGGCGGCGGCCATCCCCAACCTGGGCGCGAGCGGCGCGATCTCGGCCGTGCTCGGGGCCTACTTCATCCTCCACCCGAACGGGCGCGTGACGACGCTCGTCCTCCCGTTCTTCCTCTTCCAGATCCCGGCGGTGATGTTCCTGGGGATCTACTTCCTCTTCCAGCTCCTGATCGGCGGGCTCGCCTTCGTCCACCCCGAGCAGGGAGGCGGGGTCGCGTACTTCGCCCATCTCGGCGGGATCGCCTTCGGCCTCCTTACGATCCACCTCTTCATGGCCGGCCGCCGGCGGCCCCGCTTCGGGGTGTGACGCCGTGACCTTCGAGGATCACGTGCGCGCGGCGCTCGACTCGCTCCCGCCGGACCTCCGCGCCGCCATGTCCAACGTCGAGATCGTGGTCGAGGACGAGAACCGCGAGGATCCCGACCTCTTCGGCCTCTACCTGGGGATCCCGCTCACCGACCGCGGCGAGGGCTATGCCGGAGCGCTCCCGGACAAGATCGCCGTCTACCGGATCCCGCTCGAGGAGGAGTTCGGCGACGACCCCGCTGTGCTCGAGGAGGAGATCCGGATCACGGTCCTGCACGAGATCGCCCACCACTTCGGCATCGACGAGGACCGCCTCGGCGAGCTCGGCTGGTCGTAACTCACGGGCGGTCGATCAAGCGGCGGGCGAACGGGGAGCCGGTGATGCCGTGGACGACGATCGAGACGACGACGCAGACCGCGATCGCCCAGAAGACCGACTGCGCCTCCTCGACGGTCAGGAGCCCGGTCGCGATCGCCGCCGCTGCGTAGTAGAGCGAGCCGACGCCGCGGACGCCGAACCAGCCGAGGAAGGCGCGCTCGCGCGCGGTGATCCCCGAGCCGACGAACGCCGCGAAGACCGCCAGCGGCCGGATCGCGAGCAGGAGGAGCGGGGCGAGCGCCGCCCCCGCCCAGCCCGCTTGCGACCACCCGGCGAGCGTGACCATGCTCCCGAGGAGGAGGATCGCCGCCAGTTCGGAGAACTTCTCCACCACCTCGGCGCCCTGGTGCACGCGCTCGTTCACCTCGTGGTCGCGCTCGTAGCGGCGGAAGCCCAGGCCGCCGACGAAGGCCGCCAGGAAGCCGAGCGCGCCGGCGAGCTCGGCGACGCCGTAGAGAACGAGGACGGCGCCGACGGCGACCCAGCCGTCGAGGTCACGCGCGAGCAGCCGCCGGGCGCGCAGGCGCAGGACCACGGCGGCCAGCAGCCAGCCGCCCACCGCACCCACGGCGATCCCGACGGCGACGGCGTAGACGACGTCCGCGAGGACCCACTCGGCGAGCCATCCATCGCCCCTGCCCTTCACGGCGAGGAAGAGCCCGAGCGTCACGAACGGGAACGCGAGCCCGTCGTTCAGGCCCGCCTCCGCTGTGACCGCGAAGTGCGGCTCGCGCTCGTCCTCCTCCCCGGGCGGGCCGACGCCGATGTCGCCCGCGAGCACGGGATCGGTCGGCGCGAGCGCGGCGCCGAGCACGATCGCGGCCGCCAGCGGCAGACCCATCGCGAGGCTCCCGAAGAGCGCGATCGCCGCGATCGTGAGCGGCATGACCACCCCGAGCAGGCGGACGACCGATCCCCACTCGCGCCACGAGAGGGCGCGGTCGAGCTTCAGGCCGGTGGAGAAGAGCGCCACGATCAGCGCGAACTCGGCCAGGCGCTCCACGATCTCGGCGTCGTCCACCGGGTCGAGCCAGGGGATGTCGAAGGTCCGGATGACGACCGCGGCCGCGAGACCGAGACCGAGGTAGATGAGCGAGGCCGAGAACGCCCGCTCGTCCTGATTGGAGAGCGCCCCGATCGCGGCGAAGACCGCGATGCCGAGGAAGAGGAGCGCGAGGACGTAGGCGTCCCCCAGCTCGAACCCGGGAGCCGAGAAGGCCGGCAGGGCTACGAGCTACCGCGAACGCGGACGAAGGCCGCGTTTGCGAAGTCGGCGACCGCCTGCGCCCCGAAGACGTAGTGGAAGTGGAGCGCGTGCTCCGAGACCGCGCTCGTCATGCGCACCGGCACGCTCACGAGCCCGAAGGCGACGGAGCCGCTCCAGATCGCCCGCGGCACTACCGCCGCCCCTTCTCGCCGAAGATCAGGAGTCGCACGGTCCGAGTATTCGCGCTCGCCGGAGCTTCCAAACCTAGGAAGAGAGGCTAGGAAGCGAGCGAGACGAACCCGCCCACGATCGCCCCGTAGGCGGCGTGGCCCACGAGCGTGATCGCGGGGGTCGCGCGCCCGTAGTTCAGCATCAGGAATCCGGGCGGCTCGAGCAGGGGCGCCTCGTCGGCGGCGGTCAAAGGGCTCGCCATGCGCGGGTGCACGAGCGGGAGGAGCACGTTCACGAGCGTCGTCGTGGCGAAGATCCCGTGGAGGAGCCCGAGCGCCGCTCCCAGGAGCCACCCGCTCTCGTCGACGATGCTGAAGACCGCCCAGTACGCGAGGGCGAAGACGAGCCCGAAGACGACGTGGATCCCGTAGCCGATTGCCTTCGCGTGCACGCGGTGCTCGCTCAAGGCAGTCCCGAGCAGGAAGGGGATGTCCATGCGGGTCTGCCCCAGTTCGCTCGCCGCCCGCAGGAGCGACGTGAGCACGAGCGTCCCCACGAGCCCGCCGACGAGGGCGCCCCAGACGCTCATGCGGCGGCCTCCGCCCGCTCGAACGCCGCCGCCGCGCTCACGAGCGCGAGGTGCGTGAGGCCCTGGGGGTAGTTCCCCAGGAACTCGCCCGTCTCCGGATCGAGCTCCTCCGCGTAGAGGCCGACGTCATTGGCGTGCGCGAGCAGCTGCTCCATCGTCTCGGCGGCCTCGTCCAGCCGGCCGGCGCGCGCGAGCGCCTCGACGAGCCAGAAGGAGCAGGCGAGGAAGGCGCCCTCCCGGCCGCTGAGCCCGTCCTCGCCCGCGTAGCGGTCGACGAAGGGGCCGTGCCCGAGCTCGCGCCGGATCGCGTCGATGGTGCCGAGCATGCGCGGCGAGCGAGGGTCGCAGTACTCGAGCAGCGAGCCGAGGAGGAGGCTGGCGTCGAGCTCCTCCATGCCCTCGGCGCGCACGTAGCTGCCCTTCTCCTCGCTGTAGCAGCGCGTCTCCACGAACTCCTGCACCGCGCGGGCCTCCGGCACCCAGCGCGAGCGACGGTCGTCCACAAGGCCCGCCTCGGCGAGCCGGCTCGCACGGTCGAGCGCCACGAAACACATCATCTTCGACTGCGTGAAGTGGACGGGCTCGCTCCGTACCTCCCAGAGGCCGCGGTCGGGCTCGCGCCAGATCCGGCAGACGTGGTCGGCCGTGTCGGCCAGGCGCCTGCCGGTGTCCGAGTCGAGCTCGAAGCCGCGCTCCACGTAGAGATGAACCGTCTGGAAGAGGTCGCCGTAGATGTCGAGCTGGCGCTGGTCGACGGCCCCGTTGCCGACGCGCACCGGCCGGGAGCCGCGGTACCCGGCGAGGGGCAGCAGCCGCTCGGGCGCGTCGGGACTGCCGTCGAGGCCGTAGAGGACCTGGAGCCTGGGGTGGGTGAGCTGGGCCGCGTGCAGGAGCCACCAGAAGAACGCCGTTGCCTCCCGCGAGCAGCCGAGGTCGGTGAAGGCCTCGAGCGTGAAGACGGAGTCGCGGATCCACGAGTACCGGTAGTCCCAGTTCCGTTCGCCGCCGATCGTCTCCGGAAGGGACGTCGTCGGGGCCGCCGCGATTGCACCGGAAGGCGCGAAGACGAGCAGCTTGAGCGCGAGAGCGCTCCGGAGGACGTGGTCCTTCCAGGGCCCGTCGTACTCGCGGCTCCCCGTCCAGTTCTGCCAGTAGGCGGTCGTGGCGTCGAGCCGGGCTTCGGCGTCGTCGCGGCGGGCGAAGACGAGCGGCTCCCCGCGGGCGCCGCCGAGGAGGAGCAGGGCGCGCTCCCCGGCTAGCGCCTCGAAGCCCCCCGAGATCGAGTCCGCCGAGAGCCGCGGCTCCCCGGCGCCCCACGAGCCGACACAGACGGCGTCCGGGCCCGCCGCGGCGACGGGAGTGCCGTCACGCATGCTCAAGCGAGCGTCCCGGGTGCCGTAGCCGAAGCGCGGCTCGACGCTCCAGACGAGCGGCACGCTGCCGGAGAGGCCTTCCACCCGCCGCGCGAGCTCGCGGTACGGCCCGAGCGAGCCGTCCGGGAACGAGAGCCCGTCCGTCACCCGGACGGCGCCGTCGGCCGTGCGGAAGATCGTCTCGAGGACGTTCGTGCCCGGCACGTAGCGGCGCTCGGCCTCGAACGGCCCCTCCGGCCGGAGCGAGAAGCGCCCGCCCTTCCGAGGGTCGAGGAGCGCGGCGAAGACGCTCGGCGAGTGCAGGTCCGGGAGGCAGAGCCAGTCGATCGTCCCGTCGAGCGCGATCAGCGCCGCCGTGCGCCCGTCGCCGATGGCGGCGTAGTCGCGGATGGGCGCGAAGCCGTCCGCATCCCGCTTCGGCGCCCCGCTCACCGTCCGCGCAGCCCGGCCGCTCAGTCGTGCACGCGGGCGATGAGCTCGCTCCGGCGCAGGACCTTGCACGTGACGCCGCCCAGCCTGACGTCGTAGCCGGCCCCCTTGGGGAAGAGCACCTTGTCGCCCGGGTCGATGCCCGCCGCCTCCGAGCCGACCGCCGTCACGATGCCCGAGCGGCAGCCGGCCTCGGCGCTCTGGGGGATGATCAGGCCGGTCCGCGTCTCGACCTCCTCGTCCACGGGCTCGACGATCAGGTGGTCGTCGAGCGGCTCGAGGGTGACGACGAGGGGAGCCGGATCCTCCATGACCGGCATTGTAGGGACGCTCTGAGGACGCGCTCCCGTAGCATCCGCGCGGCATGCCGCGGAGCACGGTCTGCCTCACCTTCGACTTCGACGCGCTCTCGGTCTGGCTCGCCTACGACCGCGTCACGCCCGCGATGCTCGGCCGGGGCGAGTACGGCGCGCGCGTGGGCGTCCCGCGCGTGCTCGCGCTCCTCGAGGAGCATGGGCTGCCGGCCACGTTCTTCGTCCCGGGCCACACCGTCGAGTCCTTCCCGGAGGAGACCGTGACCATCCTCGAGGCCGGGCACGAGATCGCCCACCACTCCTACGCACACCTCGACCCGAGCACGCAGACGCACGACGAAGAGCGCGCCGACATGGAGCGCGCGCTGCGGACGCTCGAGGGCATCGGGGTCACCCCGCTCGGCTTTCGCGCGCCGTCGGCGGACCTCTCCGAGTCCACGCTCGCGCTCGTCGAGGAGCACGGCTTCCTCTACGACTCGAGCCTGATGGCCGACGACTACCGGCCGTTCCGCCCGCGCATCGGTGACCGGGTCGCGCGAGGGGAGCCGCTCGAGCGGGGCCGCGAGGCGCGCTTCTGGGAGCTCCCGCTCAGCTTCGAGCTCGACGACTGGGTGCACTTCCAGTTCAACTTCGACCCCTACCGGAAAGGCGGCGCGACCCCGAGCGACGTCCTCGAGATCTGGCAGGCGGAGTTCGACTGGATGCACGAGCACGTGGAGGACGGCGTGCTCACCGTCACGATGCACCCACAGGTGATCGGCCGCGGCTCGCGCATCGCCATGCTCGAGCGCTTCGTCCGCCACTGCCTGGAGGCGGGCGGCCGCTTCGAGCGGATGGCGGAGGTCGCGAGAGCACTCCCCGCCTGAGAGAAGGAGAGGGGCCGGTCGTGCCGGCCCCTCTCGCGTTCGTCCTAGCGGTCGATCTCCGGCAGGTCGCCCTGGTTGGAGTTGCCCTCCAGGAAGTCGGCCTTGCCGACCTGCCCGGAGAACTGTCCTCGGTAGCGGAGGATGTAGAGCCCGTTGCGGATGTCGGTGACGTAGATGTACCCGTCGTCGACGATCGGATAGCTCCACATCGTCACCTTGTTGGGCCCGCCGTTCAGGGCCGGGTCGTCGGTCGTCACCGCGGGAAGCGGCTCCGGGCTGAAGTAGCCCGCCTGCCGCGGCCTGTTCGCCCGCGTGATGTTGATCACGTGGAAGCCGGCGGAGTGCCACGTCAGGAGCACGAGGTCGTTCGTCACGGTCGGGTTGTGCGATGCGTAGCTCGTGAACTGCTGCGTGAGCGGATCGTCGGCGGGGCAGACGTTCTTCGTCGTCCGGTACTCGCTGACGATCTCCGGCTGGGACGGATCGGACGTGTCGATGACGTGCACCCAGCCCCACGGGCAGCCGTGGAACGGGAGCGTGAACGTGCCGTAGATCTCGTCGGTGTTCACGATCAGGTCGCGGCCGGGCACCTGCTCCGCCGAGTGGCTCTCGGCGCACTCGGAGACGCAGTCGTCGTCCGCGGTGCCCCACTTCGGCCGGTTCAGCGGGTTCGTGAGCAGGTTGTCGTTTAGGTCGATGACGGTCCCCGCCGGCGGGGGCGACTCGACGACCTCACTCGTGTCGAGCACGAGCGTGTGCCCGCGCTGGTGAGCGAGGGTCGTCTCCGTCCCGTCGGCCGAGACGTCCATGGAGTGCAGCGCGAGGCGCCCGTCGAAGCCGCCGTCCTCGTACTGGTTCACCCACGTGCCCTGGGCGATCAGCGTCGGGTTGAGCCCGCTCGCCGCCGCGCTGATGTCCCAGATCAGCAGGCTCGAGCGCTCGGGGTTGCGGGAGCCGGTAGGCGTCGTCGCCCAGATGTAGGCCCGGTCCGGGTCGGCCGGATCGACCCAGAGGAAGAACTCGTGCGGCGTGCGGGTCGAGCCGTCCGCCTGCGCCGGAGTGAAGTTGAACATGAACGCCGGGTTCGCCGGGTCGCTCAGGTCGAAGAAGCGGAAGTTCGGCGACACGCTTCCCTCGCAGTGGTGGATCACCGAGCTGCAGGTGAACGTGAGGACGATCAGGATCTTCTGCTCCTGCCAGATCCGCAGCTCGCGCGTCGTCTCGCTCGGGTTCGCCGCGAACGGCGGGCCGATCTCGTTGACGACCTCGGGGTCGCTCGGGTCGCTCGTGTCGACGACCAGGATCCCGGCGTTCGGATGGTCCGGCGCGCCGTCGGTGCGGCTGCCGACGTACACGTAGCCCTCGTCGTCGAGCACTGCGGGCGCGGCGTTCATCCCACGCGCGAGCAGCGGGTCGTAGCCGACGACCCTGACGTTCTTCGCGGTGCCCGGCACTGTGCCGCCCTCGACGACCGTGACGGGCGGGCCTGTGCCGGCGGCCTGCACCGCGGTCGCAAAGACGAGGCCGGTCGCGAGCGCGACGGCCGACGTCAGAACGCGTCTCATGTGGTACCCCCTCTGACAGCCCTACTCCGTCCCGTCCCTGCGAAACGGGAGCCGCAGGCCGGCATCTTTACACCACCTGCCCGCACCTGGGGGCGCCCCGACCGCGAGGCGCCCCCGGCGGGGCCGCTACTTGTCGATCCCGTAGAGCGCGCGGACGAGGGCCTTCTGCCCGCCCACGATTGGGAGCTGCACCGTGCTCTCGTCGAGATCCATCGTCAGCTCGGTTCCCGGCGCCGGCCGCACCGTGAAGTCGCGGTCGCTCGAGATGATCATGACGCCGAGGCGCCGGCCGACTGCGACGACCGAGTCCTTCGGCTCCAGGTCGAAGTGGAGCCGGTACGACTCCCCGACCTCGATCGCCTGCGTCCGCGCCGGATCGGTTCGGTTCTCGGGATCGATCCAGCCCCGGCTGATGACCGTCCCGTTCCCGATGCCGTCCGGGTAGCTGATCAGGTACGCGGTCAGGTTCGCCTTCGGCTTCGAGAACGCCATCCGCAGCGTGATCGTCGGCGTGCCGCTGATCCGGATCGGCTCGAGCAGCGCCGGCGACTTGAACAGGAGCCGGTTCGGCGAGGACGCGGCGTTCAGGAGCGTCGACGGGCTGATCGTCGCGTCGTCGATCAGCGTCTCCTGGGCGCTGTCCACCCTTTGCACCGTGAGCGTGCCGATCTCCGGGGCCCCGGCTTCGAAGCGCAGCCTGGCCTTCGAGGCGTCCGGATCGGGCCATTCGGCGTAGGGCGTCGGGTCCTGCCGGCTGTCGCCCTCGCGCACGACCCAGGCCCGCGGGTCGTTCTCGACGCCGTTCTCGTGATCCCAGAGATAGCGGCTGAACCAGCGGTTGGTGCGGATGAGCGGCGGCGAGCCGCCGTGACCGCCCTGGTGCCAGTACAGCATGTGCGGCACGCGCATCTTCTTGAGCGCGTCGTAGTAGACGGCCGCGTGCTTCGTCATCACGTTCCAGTCGTTGTTGCCGTGGGCGACGAGCGACGGGGCACGCACGTTGTCGATGTCGTTCATGTAGTTGCGCGCGTCCCAGAAGGGCGTGTAGTCGCCCGTGACGCGATCCTGCTCCGCGGCCAGGTCGGCGAGGACCGGCCGGCAGATCTGCTGGTCGGGGCGCGTGTAGGTGTACTCGGCGAGGACGTCCGCGTCCTCCCCCTGGAAGCCGCCGGGCGCGCGGACGGCGCCGTTGGCGCGGTAGTAGTCGTACCAGCTCGAGATGGCCGAGATGGGCACGATCGCCTCGAGCCCTTCGACCCCCGTGGTGGCGACGCCGATCGGCAGCGTGCCGGTGTACGACGTCCCGATCATGCCGACCTTGCCCGTCGTCCAGCCCGCAAAGACCCGTTCGGTCGAGGTCGGGCTCGTGTAGCCGTTCGCGCGGCCGTTCAGCCAGTCGACCACCGCCTTCGGGCCCAGCGTCTCGAAGGGGTCACCGGTCGTCGGGCAGCCCTCGGAGAGCCCGGTGCCGGTGCCCTCGGCGTGCACGACCGCGAAGCCCCGCGGCACCCACGTGTTGACGTGCGAGTTCGAGATGATCGGGCTCGTGTCGAAGAACGTCGGCGTGGCCACGGGCCTCGTGGTAGGAGGCTGGCCGATCTCGTGGTCGACCGACCAGTTCGTGACGGGCACGTCGCCGCCGTAATACGGACTCACCTCGAAGACAACCGGGACGTTGAGCCCGATGGTCTCCGTCTCCTGCACGCGCGTGACGTCGACGTGGATGCGGTCGAGCTTGCCGTCGAAGTCGCTGTCGATCTCGGACTCGACCCAGAGCTCCTGCCTGACCCACGTCGCGGGGCCCGCCGTGAAGACCGGCTGGGCCTGACCGTCGATGAAGACCGGACCCGAGACCTGGGCCGCTGCCGGCCCGGCCGCGAGGCCGAGCGTCACGAGCGCCGACGCGACCGCCGCGACTCGCACGGCGGCCCCGGCGCGGTTTCGTCGTCGTTTCATTCGCGAATGACCTCCTGTGTCGGGGCGCCTCCCCTGATAGGCGCCGAAGCGGCGACCATCCCGACGGCGGGGTCCAGCCGTCCGACGGCGTGCGCCGCCGGTCCTGCCGGACGCGTCTGCAGCTCCCCCTCGATCATGGCTGATCGGCCGCCGGGATCCTCGCGCATCGGGCGCGATCTGGCAAGCGGATGGGTCGCCCGAACGGGGGATCGTGGCGCGGAGCCCGCGGGCCGATGCTCAGGACACAGCAAAGCGCCGGCAAGTGAGCAGCCGCAACTCCCTTGCCAGGCGTCCGAAGCCGTCGCGGGAGCCGCAGCCGTGGCGGCGGCACCGGCAGGGGAG
>JBOHAM010000013.1:0-14759 GCA_050697735.1 Gaiellaceae bacterium
TGGGCGGGCCGGCGCGGCGCAGCGGGCCCCTGCGGGGCCGCCACCGGCCGGCGCACCCGCTCCTCCCGGCGAGCGAGCTCGCGGGAGCGCAGGGTGATCTCGGCGGCCAGGCGCGGCGCCTCCTGGCGCTCGCGCGGGCGCGCGAGCATGTGCTGCATGATCATGCTTCCTCCTCTCGTCTGAGCTCGGGGTCTGCTCTCGCCGGTCGAGCTACTCGCCGGCACGGACCTGAAGACCGGTTGCGGTCTCGCCGTCCGTCCATCCTCCGCTGCGGAGGATCGACGCACGGCGACCTACGGCCGTCCCGGAGCTCCGCCTCTCTGGCACGCCGGCGTTCCTCGCCGGGCGTTGTTGTCCAAGCCACTCGCCCACCCTTCGACCCTGGATCGACCGTCCCGGCGTGTGCCACCGTCGACGGACGTCCTCCGTGGAGAGGCTTTGGAGCCGGATTCAGCGCACGCTGACGCCAATTGCGGGTGAAATGGCAGCTGGAAAAGAGCCTGCCGGCCGCTGCAACGCCGAGCGCCGAGAATCTTTCTCTCTCGGGCGGGGCCTCGATTCGTCCTAGATCTTCGCCATTCGGAGCATCACCTTCCTGTTCGCCGGTCGGGATCGCCTCCGAAAACGACGAAGGCGACCCGTCGGGTCGCCCTCGCATCGAGTGCTATGCCGCTAGAAGCCTAGAGCATGAGCCTCTCTGCGAGGACAGGGACGGAGCCGATCGCACCCCACGCGTCCGCGAGCGACACGGCCGCGGTCTTCGCGAACTCGGGGCGGATTCGGGGAGTCATCGGAGTCGTCTGCATGGGTGTCTCCAGGTAGAGGCGTCCGAGGATAGCGGACGATCCGGACAATGGCAAGTAATTCGTCGGAGAGATTGGCGAGCAGATCGACGTCGTGCGCCTCGAAATACTCCCGGTCGCTTTTCTGCGGGGTTCTCGGTAGAGCGACGGGGGCGCGAACCTCGCGGGCGTCGGACTCGTGGACGCACACGCTTGACCTCGTTAGACTGCCGCGACGACCTAGGGGAGCCGTGCGGCGTCCATTCGGAGACGTGACCGCAACCGGGGGGGTCGAGAAGCGCGCTGCGCGTAGCCGCAGCCCGCCCGTGGAGAGCTAGACGCGACCTTCGACTTCTCCACGGGAGGTGGAAACGACCTGATGAGACGATCATTTCGCGCACTCGTACTCACCACGATCGCCCTGGCGCTTCTAGCGAGCCTCGCTGGCGCGCAGGCGCCTGGGGACCAGCGGAAGAAGATGGACGAGCTCTTCACGTCGCCCAACATGGCGACCAACTCGGATCTCGCGTTCTGGGGCAAGCACGCCTTCGTCGGCTACTACACCGGCGACACGGGCTCCCCGGCCGGTTCCGGCCCACGCGGCGGCGTGCGGATCTTCGACATCTCGAACCCGGCCGCGCCCAACCTCGTCCGTGACTTCGCGTGCGACGCCAACCAGAACGACCCGATCGTGTGGGACCGCAACGGGAACGGCGTCGCCGACCTCTTGCTGGCCGCCGTCGACCGCACGATGGCGAATCCGAACTGCGGAGCCCCACGGTCCGCTCACGACGACCGGAACGGCTGGGAAGGCGTACGGATCTTCGAGCTGAGCGACGACCCGGCCAACCCGTTCGCGACCATCACGCCGCTGAAGATGCAGTACACCGACTGCGGCGCCCACACGATCACGGCGTGGACCGGCCTCGCGGACGATCCGGCGAACCCGCGGCTGATCGTCTACGTGGCGTCGTACCCGCTGCGCGCGGGCCCCACGTGCGGTCAGGCGAACTTCAACAACGTGACGAACCCGTACGACGAGGACAAGATCGTCAACGATCCGCTCCACCGCCAGATCCAGGTCCTGTCGGTGCCGCTGAACAACCCGGCGGCGACGACCGAGATCGCCGCGCCGCCGATCAGCTATCCGGGCGATCCGGACGGCAGGATCGACTGGACGGAGCGCAACCTGACCGGGCTCGAGCCGGCCGCGGTGGCCTGCCACGACATCGTCGTCCACATGGAGCACAACCTGGCCGGCGGAGCCTGCGCCGAGCAGGGCCAGGTCTGGGAGATCGACGCGAACGGGATCCCGGACACGGCGAACCCGATCATGATCGCGGACGACGAGGTCACCTCGGGCGGCACCGGGAACATCCCCGGCGCCGTCGACTTCTTCCACTCGGTGATGTTCAACAACGACGGCGACGTCGTGAACCTCGTGGACGAGTCGTTCGGCTCCGGCTGCCCGACGATGACGACGTACCAGCCGCGGCCGTGGAACCCTGCCGGAGGGACGCACAAGACGGGTCGGATGTTCTTCTCCGACCTCGAGTCGGGCGACTTCCTGAGCGAGTTCCACGTCGGCGACGTGCGGCCGAACCCCGCGCCGACCGAGTACTGCTCGGCGCACATGGGGATGGCCGTCATGGACATCAAGCGCGACCTGCTCGTGAACGCGTGGTACACGGGCGGCGTCGACGTGATCGACTTCACGCATCCCACGCGGCTGAAGGAGATCGCGTACTACGACCCGATCAGGGACTCGGGCACCTGGTCCGCGTACCCGTACGTCGGGCCTGGCTTCGACCCGCGAAGCGGCAAGAAGTGCAAGTGCAAGATCAAGGGCCCCGGCATCCCGGTCTATGCGACGGACGGCGTCGAGAACAACGCCATCGCGCAGGGCATGGTCGTGTACCGGGCGAAGCTCGAGCAGCCTCGCATGCAGCGCGACCACCTCAACCCGCAAACGATGGACTAAGGGACATCCACGCCCAGAGCTGAGCGGGGCCTTCCTCCGGGGAGGCCCCGCCCGCGTTTCCATCGCCACGAGCCACGCCGATGAGCATCCTGGCCGTGGGCGGTCTTAACCGAGGAAGGACCATGCAAGCCGGGAGGCTGGGATGACGAACAGACAGGAGCTGATCCCCGACCGGATCTCCTCGGAATCGCTGCGCGAGGCCACCGGTCGCGGCTGGGAGGAGTGGCTGGAGACGCTCGACGACGCCGGCGCCACCGACTGGAGCCACCGGGAGATCGTCGCCCACCTCGAGCGCGAGCATCCCGAGGTCGGCTCGGGCTGGTGGCGGCAGTCGCTCACGGTCGGCTACGAGCAGGCCCGCGGCAAGCGGGTCGCGGGCGAGACCGCGGACGCGGGCTTCCAGGTCGGCGTGCAGCGAACCGTCGCCCTCGGCACGACCGAGGCGTGGGAGCTCCTCACCTCGCGGCCCGAGCTGTGGCTGGGCGAAGGAGCGTCGGTCGTTTTCGCCGAGGGCGCGCGCTACCAGGCGCCGGGCGCAAGCGGCGAGATCCGGGTCGTGAAGCCGGGCGACCGGCTGCGGCTGACCTGGCAGCCCCAGGACTGGGCGGCGCCGGCGACGCTCCAGCTCACGCTCACCGAATCGGGGTCAGGGAAGACGGCGGTGCAGGCTCACCTGGAGAAGCTCCCGGACGCCGAGGCTCGCGAGGCGATGCGCGAGCGCTGGCGCGATGCCTTGGAGCGAATCGCCGCGGCCTCCGCGTGACCCCCTACGCTGCCGGCGCTTTCACGCTCTCGACGTAGCCGCGGACGTCGGCTGCCGGCTCCGAGTACGCATCGCCGAGCGTCTCCTCCATCCGCGTCATGTACCCCTCGGCCCAGGCGGGGAGGTCGTAGTCGATGGCACGCAGGAACTCGAGCGTCGCGGCGAAGCGGAAGTCCGCGATCGAGGGGTTGTCCCCGCCGATGAACCGCTTGTCGCCGACGAAGAACGTCTCGTAGACGGCGAGCGGCTCCGCCAGCGCCGCCTCGGCGTCCTCTTGCGCCTTGGCCTTCATGGCGTCGTCTGCCTCGGACGTCGCGACCTCGCCCGGGTACTGCGGGAAGCCCAGGATCGGATACGTCGCGCGCGTGACGAGCGGATAGAACGTGCCGATGAGGTAGAACATCGCGTTGTCGACCATGGCCCGCTCGCCCGGATCCTCGGGGTAGAACTGGGTGAGGCCGTGCTTGTTGCAGAGGTAGGCCATGATCGCGCAGCTCTCCCCCAGCGCGCCCCTCGGCAGGCCCTCCGTCTCGAGCATCGGCGTCAGGTGGGCCGGGTACTTCCCCAGGTACTCCGGGGTGGTCGTCTTCCCCCACACGTCCTGCTCCTCGAAGTCGAGCCCCGCGGCCCGCACGAAGATCCGGACGGTCAGGTTGTTCACGCTCGGCTTCAGGATGTTCAGCGTGTTCGTAGCCATCTGCTCCTCCCTCAGTGGTAGGGGTCCTGCGGCGATCGGTCCTCCGAGAGTGACGCCCGCGACCGCCTGACGAGCGTCTCGATTGCATCCGCGAGGTCTTCCCGGTCGATGTTGTAGGCGCCGCGCTCCACCCTGAGCTGGTGCGACTCGAGCAGGACGTCGGCGTGCGTGTGGCCGGCGGGCGGCTCGAAGCGGTAGGAGGCGAGCTCGACCAGGAGGCCGAGCGGGTCCTCGAAGTAGATGGAGTCCATGAAGCCGCGGTCCTTGACGCGGCTGTGCCGGATCTCGCGCTCGTCGAGCCGTTCGACGACCTGGTGGAACGTCGCCTGCGAGACCGAGAAGGCGACGTGGTGCACGCAGCCGATGTCCGTCGACGTCCGCGCCGGATCGGGCTTGCGCTCCTCGTTGGTGAAGACCGTGATGAGCCGGCCGTCGCCCGGGTCGAAGTAGAGGTGACTCTCCGACTCGTCGTCGAGGTTGGGCTGCTCGAAGACGAACGGCATGCCGAGCACGCCTTCCCAGAAGCCGATCGACGTCTGCCGGTCGGCGCCCACGAGAGTGATGTGGTGGACGCCCTGGGTCTGGAGCTTCCGCACTCCGGCGCCGCCCTAGCGCTCGATGAGCGTCGACTTGTACTCGCTGCGCCGGAGGCTCCCCCACGGCACGAGCTCCACGCGCGTCTGGACGATCAGCACGTCGCGGAGTCTCTCACGGATTGCTTGCGCGAGCAAAGGATCGGCCGCCGCCCCGCGCGCCACCTCGACGCTCACGGGCAGCGGTGGCTCCTGCTTGACACCGGGCGCCTGCGGCTTGACGACGACGTGGCCGCTGACGTCGGGGGCGAACTCGCTCACGACCTCGCGGACGGCCGAGGGGAAGACGTTGACTCCGCGGACGATGACCATGTCGTCGGTGCGCCCGATGCAGCGCAGGCGCGGGCTCGTGCGGCCGCACGGGCAGGGGCCCGTCCGCACACGCATGTGATCGCGCGTGCGGAAGCGCAGGAGCGGCGCCGCGCGGTGCCGGAGGTGCGTCAGCACGAGCTCGCCGGTGGCGCCGTCCTCCAGCTCGAGCGCCGTGCCCGACTCCGGCTCGATCAGCTCGGCGTGGACGAAGCCCCGCGCGCCCAGGTGCATGCCGTCCTGCTCCTCGCACTCGCCCCAGAGCGAGACGCCGATGTCGCCGATCCCCATCGCCTCGGTCACCTTCGCCCCCCAACCCTCCTCCAGCCTTGCGCGGAAGGCCGGCTCGCCGCCGCCGGGCTCGCCCGCGACGAGGACGCGCCGCACCGAGGAGTCGCGCAGCCACGGCACTCGCTCGGCGAGATGCGCCGCGTACGACGGCGTGAGCACCACGTTCTCCGGCCGCAGCCGCTCGATCGCGGCGAGAAGCCGCTCGGTGTTCCCGGTCCCCACGGGGACGTGGACGAGCCCGATGCGGTCGAACGACGCGAGCGCGGCGCCCGCGACGAACGGGCCGGCGTTGTACGTCGAGACGATCCGTTCGCCGGCCGCGACGCCCGAGGCCGCGTACGAACGCGCCGAGCCCGTGATCCAGTTCTCGAGGTCGGACGCCGTCAGCGGGACGCAGCTCGGCGTCCCGGTGGTGCCGCTCGTCGAGTAGATGCGCACGAGCTCGGCCGGGTCGCAGCCGAGGTGCGCGCCGAACGGGTTCTCGGCCGTCACCGTCGCGCGAAGCTCGGCCTTCTCCGTCAGCGGGAGCCGGGCAATATCCGCCAGGCCGACGTCGGGGGAGCCCGCGAGCTTCTCGCGGTAGAACGGCGAGTCCTCGCGCAGGTACGCGAGCTGCGCGCGGAAGGCCTCGTCGTCGAGCGCGAGCTGCGCGTCCCAGGGCCGTTTCTCGACCTCAGGTTCGAACATCGGGCTCGTACTCGACGGCGTCGGCCGCCGCCGCTGCGAGATCGAAGCCGATCGGTTCCTCCCGCTCCTCCGCGAGGTGCGCGAGGAGGCTCGCCGTGCGCGCAAGGATGGGAACGGCCTTGACGGCCGCGGGCTGGAACCCGAGGTCGAGCATCACCGCCGCGATCGGCATCGAGACATTCATGACGAGCCCGAGCTCGGCGTGGAGCGCGCGGGCGAGCTCGACGTTCGGGCCGCTCACCCCGTGCTGGTCGGCGAGCTCGAGGATGCGCTCGGCGCGGGGATCGACGGGCTTGTGGACGGGATGACCGAACCCCGGCACCTTCCCGCCCGCCTCGCGGTAGCGGCGGACGATCTCGGCCGGCTCCCCGCCCCGCTCGAGCAGGCGCGCGCACTCCTCGGACGTGCCGAGCACGACCGGGCCGGCCCCGAGGATCCCCGCCGCGACCGCGCCCTGCAGCGAGTCCGGGTCGGCCGCCAGCGTCATCCGCGCGGCGACGTTCGTGGGCATCATCCCGTGCTCGGCGATGGCGACGAGCAGCAGGTCGAGGAAGAAGCGCTGCTCCTCTTCCGGCTCCTCGCCCGTCAGCAGCAGGTGGAAGAACTCGGTGAAGGTCAGCCGCCCCATCAGGTCGCCCGTCAGGTCGCGGCCGCGCACCTCGACCCGGTCGGGACACGCCCGCGCGATCCCGGTCACCGGCCGCCCGTCTGGATTCGTCATCCGCGTTCCACCACCCGACGGCCCATCTTCGCGGACGGGCCGCCGGGCGGCAAACGGAGGGGGCTACGCGGAGGGGCGGCGGCGCACGGCGAGCGCGGCCGCGGCCGCGGCGAGCCCGAGCAGCGCGGCCCAGATCGCCACGTGGAGCGTCTGGTCGGCGCCGGTGAACATCGGGCCGAGCCAGGCGCCCGCGATCCCGCCCTGCGCGGCGTGGGCGACCATGACGACCGGCACGCTCCCCCCGGTGCGGCTCTGGAGCCACGTGAAGACGAACTGGCTCGCGAAGATCGCCGCGAGGACGGCGGCGGCCTGCGACCCGGCGACGACGAGCGGCGTGTGCCACGCCGCAATGATCAGGCCCAGGACAGCCGTGGCCCTGAGCGTCCCGAGCGACTCCGCGAGCCGCGGGAGCAGGAAGCCTCTCCAGCCGGACTCCTCGGGCGCCGCGATGAGCAGGAGGTAGAGCGGGAAGACGAAGAGGATCTCCGTCCAGCCGCGAAGCTCGTCGGCAGACGGGCCGGCGGCGCCGAGCGCGAAGGCCGCGAGCGCGGCAAGTCCGTAGAGGCCCACGATCACGCCGATCGCGACCGCGTGCCAGCGCAGCGGGCCCCGGCCGGTGAAGCTCAGCCGCAGCCAGGCGCCGACCTGGGCCCGGCCGCCGGTGAGCGCCGCCACGATCAGGGCCGCGAGCAGCGGGCCGGTCGGGTTGATCCCCTCCCCTCCGGTGAGCGGGACGATCGACCACGAGAGCGGGAACGCAAGAACGAGGAACGAGGCGAGCGGATGCCGCCGGACGAGGGCGCGAAGGCCGGTCGGGGCGGACTGGAACGAGCACAGAGGATGTCATGCGGAGCATTCTGCGCCCTTTCGGAGAGTACATGGTGACCTTCTTGCCCCACGACGGCCTGTTCTCAGCAATAATATTTCTCGTGGACGCTATCGACAGGTCGATCCTGCGCGAGCTCCAGGCCGAGGGCCGGCTCGCCAACAACGCGCTCGCCGACCGCGTGCGCCTGTCGCCGTCGCCCTGCCTCCGCCGCCTGAAGCGCCTCGAGGGGAACGGGACGATCCGCGGGTACCGGGCGGTCGTCGACCGGCGCCGGATCGGGCTCGGGCTGACCCTCTTCCTCGAGGTCAAGGTCGGCGGGCATTCACGCGAGCGCGCCCGCGAGTTCGAGGCGGCGGTCATGCAGGTCGACGCGGTCATCGCCTGCCACGTCCTGGCAGGGACGGCCGACTTCCTCCTCGAGATCGTCGTCCCCGACCTCGCCGCGTACGAGCGGCTGCTCCTCGACACGCTGCTCGTCCTGCCCGGGGTGATCGACGTCCGCAGCAACATCGCCATCCGGACGATCAAGGAATCCGCGCCGCTGCCGCTCGACGCCGCCTGAGCCATGTCCGGGGCGGCCAGTACGTTGCCACCTCCGTGCGCCTCATCGTCGCGACATGCGAGGTCACGTACACCGGTCGGCTGAGCGCGTATCTCCCGCCGTCGACGCGCTTGCTCATGCTCAAGGCGGACGGCTCGGTGCTCGTCCACGCCGACGCCGGCGGCTACAAGCCTCTCAACTGGATGACGCCACCGACCGTCGTCGAGCTGGACGGCGACCCGCCCGGGCGCATCGTCGTCCGAAAGCGCGCCGGGCGCACTGAGGACGTGCTCGACATCGCCGTCCACGAGCTCCTGAGCGACGTGACGCACGACATGGGCGAGGCCTTCGGCCTCGAGAAGGACGGCGTCGAGCGTCAGCTCCAAGCCGAGCTGGCCGACCGCCCGGAGGCGCTCGGCGAGGGACTGCGGCTCGTCAGGCGCGAGTGGCCGACCGACATCGGGCCGGTCGACCTCATGTGCCGCGACGGGAACGACGGCTGGGTCGCCGTCGAGGTGAAGCGGATGGCGACGATCGACGCCGTCGAGCAGCTCGCCCGCTATCTGGAGCGGATCCGCCTCGACCCCGCGACGGCCGGGTGCGCGGGCGTGCTGGCGGCGCAGCGCTTCAAGCCGCAGGCGGTCACGCTGGCCGCGGCGCGAGGGATCCGTTGCGTCGAGCTGAGCCTCGAGGAGCTGCGCGGCGAGCACGAGCCGGAGTTGACGCTCTTCGGAGCGTGACGCGGCTAACGCAGCTCGGCGTCGACGATGCGCGCGCCGGCCACCATCGCCTCAAGCTTCGCGAACGCCCGCGCGCGCGTGAGGTACTTCATTCCGCAGTCCGGCGCGACGACGAGGCGCTCCGGCGGGAGCACCGTCAGCGCCTTCCGGATCCGGCCCGCGACGACCTCGGGCGTCTCGACCTCGGTCGCGCCCAGGTCGAGCACCCCGAGCACGATCGTCTTGTCGGGGACTGCCCGCAGGACGTCCGGGTCGAGCCCGGGCTGCGCCGCCTCGAGCGAGAGGTGGGTCGCGACGCAGTCACGGAGCTCGCGCAGGAACGGGTAGCCGGTCAGCCGGTCCTTGACGATGTGCGCGTAGCCGAAGCAGGTGTGGAGGACGGTGTCGCCCTCGATCCGGTCCAGCGCCCTATTGATCGCTGCGACCGCGTACTCCCGGGCAGGCTCGGGGCGCGCCTGCAGGTAAGGCTCGTCGATCTGGACGACGTCCGCCCCGGCCGCCTTCAGATCCCGCAGCTCCTCGTTCACCGCCTCCGCGTAGGCGAGCGCGAGGCTCCGCTCGTCGGCGTACTGGTCGTTCTGGGCCTGCTGGGTCATCGTGAACGGCCCAGGAACGGTGATCTTGATCCGGCGGTCGGTGAGCGAGCGGAGAAGCTCGACGTCGCGGACCTCGACGGGCCGCGTCCGGCGGATCGGGCCGACGACCCGCGGGACGGGGTTCTCGTGACCCGTGCGATCGAGCGCGACCCCCGGATCGTCCAGGTCGACGCCGTCGAGGGCGGTGGCGAAGCGGTTGGAGTAGCTCTCCCGCCGCATCTCTCCGTCGGTGATCACGTCGACCCCGGCCCGCTCCATGTCCTGGACCGCGAGGCGGGTCGCGTCGTCCTGGGCCTCCTCCAGGAACGGCTCCGGCACCCGCCAGAGTTCGCGTGCCCGCACGCGCGGCGGCAGCCGATCTCCGAGCCGCTCCCGGTCGATCAGCCAGTCGGGCTGCGGATAGCTCCCGACGACCGTCGTGACAAGAGCGTCATCAGCCAGAGCCGGGCAAGTCTACGCAGTCACCGCCAGCCGGAGCCGGCACGGGACCGCCCGTGCCGGCCGAGCCGCCTCGTCAGACCTTACCGCGCGGCCCCGAGCGGCCGGGTCAGCGACCAGATCACCCACACCGCGAGCGCGATGATGACGATCGACCAGAAGGGGTAGTACGGGATGAAGAAGAAGTTCGCGATCGCGGCCAGCAGGGCAACCGTGACGCCGACCACCCGGGCCCAGGTCTTCCCGGCGAAGACCGAGAAGCCGGCCAGGAGGATCACGATCCCGAGGATGAAGTGGATCCAGCCCCAGGCGGTCACGTCGACCTCGTAGGTGTAGTTCGGCGCCACGACGTAGAAGTCGTCCTCGAAGATCGCGGCGAGGCCCGAGATCAGCTGGAAGAAGCCGATCAGGACCAGGATCACGCCGGCGAAGGCGATGCCCCCGACAGCCCAGCCGCTGACGGGCTCGGGGCTCCGCGTGGAGTCGTACTGGGTCATTTCTCTCCTCTCTGGGAAACGCCGCCCTCAGGCTCTGGGCGGAAGGTCGTAGGGGTCGTCGACAACGTACGTCTCGCGGCGGACGCGACGACCTCTGGGCAGGAGGAAGAGCGAGAGGAGCAGCCCGAAGGCGCCGACCCCCATGAGGATCCAGCCGACGATCTCGAGATCCACACCGCTTACCTCGCCGGTCACTGCGAACCCGAGGATCGCGCCGAGCGCGATCAGGAACAGGCTGGCGCCGATGCTCACAGGGACCCCCCTCCTCTTGCCGCGCCGAAATCCTCGCCGTGCACGATGAGCGCGTTGATGGCCGTGACCGCGAGCGCGATGGTGAGCACCGCCCAGAGCGGGAACGCGACGAGGAACGCGATCTGGAACATGGCGGCCAGCATGAGCACGAGGATCCCGACGACCCGGGCCCACTGCTTGCCGGCGAGAATCCCGAGGCCGACGAGCAGCTGGATCGCGCCGATGACGAACCAGGCCGCGGCCCAGCCGTCGTAGTCCGACACGAGGAGGCCGTCGGGCGTGACGGCGAAGGTCTCCTCCCTGGTCGCGGCCGCGACGCCCTGGATCAGGTTGAACCCGCCCAGGAGGAGCACGAGGATGCCCGCGAACCGGACGCGACCCGACTGCGCGACGACATCCGTGTTCATGCCCGGAGCCTCGCAGGCGGCGCCGCCGTTTACCTCACCCGAGGCCCGAGTTCACCCGGGTGACCCGTCCGTCGGAACGCAGGTCTGCTCAGAGAAAAGCGGGCGCCGGCGGCGCCCGCTTTCTCTGCTCGACGGCCTGGTGCTATGCCGAGGCGAGCGCCTTGCGCTTCAGCTCCTCGTACTCCTGGTCGTTCAGGACGCCCTGGCTCCGAAGCTCGCTGAGCTTCGCGAGCTCGTCCGCGGTCGAGACGCCGGCAACGGCCCGCTGGGCCGCCTCCATCTGCGTCGCGGCGCGAACGTCGGCGGGGGTGACCTTCGGACGGGCGATGATGTAGATCAACGCACCGAGGAAGGGCAGGGCGAACAGGAGCAGGATCCAGCCCGCCTTCGCCCACCCGGAGTGGTCGTCACGCCGGATGATGTCGCCGAAGAGGGAGATGAAGATCCAGAAGTACATGATCCAGAAGAACGCGACGATCATCCACCAGAGGACGTCCAGAAACCCTTCAGCTAGCAGCATCGCTCTGTCTCCTTTCTCTGAACGGGGCACTCGCGCTCGAACCGAGGCACGAGCGTCCGCGGCCGCGATTCTCGCCGCCGTGCCCGGTCGCGGTCAACACCCAGGGGATCTCGTTCACCCGGGTGAACGGGCAGCGGTAGAGACTCTCGGGCCGCGGCCGGCGGTGCCGTGTGCCGCCCACAGACGGCGCAGGGCATGCGTCCCGAAGTCCTGCTTGCGGATCAGCGTCCTCGCCCCGCAGGACTCCACGCCCTGTGGGGAGAGCTCGGAGGGATCGTCGATCGAGATGAGCACGATGACCGCCTCGGGGTGCGCGGCGCTCAGGCGGCGCGCCGTCTCGAAGCCGTCCATGCCGGGCATCCGGACGTCCAGCAGCACCAGCTCCGGATCGAGCTCGTCCACGAGCACCAGCGCCTCCGGCCCGGACGCCGCCTCGCCCAGAGCCTCGAAACCCGAGGTGGCCTCGATGACGTCGCGGGCGACCTGTCTGAAAGGAACCTGGTCATCGACGACCAGGACGCCGACCTGCAGCCGTCGTTGGAGCATCGAGGGGAACCTTGGTTCATCGCGCGGACGTGGGCAATGAGGCTCGCTGGCGTCGCGGGGGGTGGCCGGCACCCGTCTGGCAGGGAGTGCACGCACGTCGGGAATACGGTGTCCGTCGAGCCGGTTTATCGTCCTGCCGTGGCCATTCGGGTCGCTCTCGCCGACGACAACCTGCTCGTACGAGAGGGCGTGCACCAGGTTCTCGAGCTCCATCCCGGCATCGAGGTGGTCGCCTCGTGCGATGACCTGCCCTCCCTCGTCGAGGCGATCGAGAGCACCCGGCCGAACGTGGTGGTGACCGACATCCGCATGCCTCCCTCGAAGACCGACGAGGGGATCCAGCTCGCCGTCCGGCTGCGGGATTCCCACCCCGACACGGGCGTGGTCGTCCTCAGCCAGTACTCGGACCCGAGCTACGCGCTGGCGCTGCTCGAGGGAGGCTCCGACGGGCGCGGATACCTGCTCAAGGAGCGGGTGCACGACCGGGCACAGCTTGCCTCCGCGATCGAGACCGTGGCCGAGGGCGGCTCGGTCATCGACCCCAAGATCGTCGAGGGGCTCGTCGCCGCGAAGACGCGGGCGGAGCACTCCCCGCTCGCGGAGCTCACCCCGCGCGAGCAGGAGGTGCTCGCCGCGATCGCACAGGGCAAGAGCAACGCGGCGATCGCCGAGTCGCTGGTCCTCACGAAGCGCGCCGTCGAGAAGCACATCAACTCGATCTTCCTGAAGCTCGGCCTCGCGGAGGCCGAGGACGTCAGCAAGCGGGTCAAGGCGACGCTGCTCTTCCTCGCCGAGGAGAGCGGGCAGGTCGGCGAGGCTTCTCCCGCCGGCTAAGAGCTCGATCCCCGATTCTCACCCCCCTCGATCCGGGTGCCCGCACCACCACGAGTTCGGTGCGCGCCTCATTGTCGCCGGCGGGCCCGTGAGGGACATTGGCGGTGCCGCTGCGCCACCCGGCGCGCCGGCAGGCAGGCGAGACGGGGAGGAACGCGTGGCGAAGACGAAGGACCCGCAGGGCGCGATCTCGAGCCGGACGCCGCAGCGCGGGCCGCTCTTCGAGGCGAAGTTCCAGGGAGTGCGTTCCGCGGCTTCCGTCCTCGCGCGGCCACGCCTCACCGAGATCCTCGCGGAGTCGCGGTCGGCGCTCGTCCTGCTCGCCGCGCCGCCGGGGTTCGGCAAGACGACTCTCCTCGCCCAGTGGCGCGAGCAGGACAGCCGTACCTTCGCCTGCGTCTCGCTCGATGCGGCGGACAACGACCCCACAGTCTTCTGGAGCTACCTCGTCGAGGCGGTGCGCAGGGTCGAGCCAGGCTTCGGGGACACCGCCCGACCGGCGCTGCGCACACCGCGCGTCGAGGCTGTCGCCCCCGCCTTCCTGAGCGACCTCGAGTCGGTGAGAGGCGAGCTCGTGCTCGTCCTCGACGACTACCAGGCGATCGAGAACCTGACGTGCCACGAGTCCGTCGCGTTCCTGCTCGAGCGCCTACCGGCGAACGTCACGCTGGCGATCTCCACGCGCGTCGATCCGCCGATCGGGCTCGGGCGGCTGCGGGCCGCTCGTGAGCTCGCGGAGCTCCGTGCGCTCGAGCTCTGCTTCACCCCGGAGGAGGAGGCCGAGCTCCTGAACGAGACGCTGGAGCTCGGGCTCTCCCAGGAGAACGTGGCCGTCCTCCACGAGTGCACGGAGGGATGGCCGGTCGGCGTCCAGCTCGCGTCGCTCTCGCTCCGCGAGGTAGGCGACCGGGCGGAGCTCGTCGCGCGCTTCGGCGGCTCGAGCAGGCACGTGTTCGACTACCTGAGCGAGGTCGTCCTCGACACGCTCGACCCGGAGCAGCGGCGATTCCTCCTGGAGACGTCGATCCTCGACTCGCTGTGCGGGCCGCTCTGCGACGTCGTCACCGGGAGGACGGGCTCCGACGAGCTGCTCCTCGGCCTCGAGCGCGCGAACCTCTTCCTGCTCCCGCTCGACGACCGCCGCGAGTGGTACCGCTACCACCAGCTCTTCCTCGAGGTACTCCGGCACCAGCTCCTCCGAGACGATCCCGAGCACGTGCGCGAGCTTCATCGGCGCGCGTCGGAGTGGCTCGCGAGCGGAGGCCACACGCTCGAAGCGGTACGCCATGCGCTCGCCGCGGGCGAGGTCGAGACGGCCTCCCGGCTGGTGGCCGAGCGCTGGGTCTCGCTCCACGGCCTCGGGCGGGCAGAGACGGTTCTCCGCTGGCTCGAGCCGTTCCCGCCGGAGGTCGTCGCCGGCGACGCCCGCCTCTCCCTCGTGCAGGCGTGGGCGCTGAGCACGCTGAACCGCCGGGCCGAGGCGAGCGAGGCGCTCGAGGACGCCCGCGAGGCCGGGATCGACGGACAGCTCCCTGACGGCACGCCGCTCAAGACGGTCGCCGCGCTTCTGCAAGCGTCCTTCCCCTGCGGCGACGCCGGGGCAATGCTGACAGCCGCCGCGCACGCCTGCGACCTGGAGGCGGAGCGCCCTTCGCCCTGGCAGCCGGCCGTCCTGCTCGCGCTCGGCTGGGCGCGGTACCTGGCGGGCGAGACAGACGAGGCGCGGGCGCCGCTC
>JBOHAM010000014.1:0-5702 GCA_050697735.1 Gaiellaceae bacterium
GTCTCCACGAGCGCCCCCGAGCCGAGGTCGTCGACGAGCGCGAGCCGGTGGCGCTCGGCGAGCCGCGCGAGGTCGCGCAGCCGCGGCTGCTCGGTGAACCCGACCATCCGGAAGTTGGACTGGTGCACGCGGAGGAGGACAGCCGTCCGCTCGCCGATCGCCCGCTCGTAGTCGGCGAGGCGCGTGCGGTTCGTCGTGCCGACCTCGACGAGCGTTGCGCCCGAGCGCGCCAGCACGTCGGGGATCCGGAAGCCGTCGCCGATCTCGATCAACTCGCCCCGGGAGACGACGACCTCGCGCCCTTCCGCCAGGGCGGCCAGGGCCAGGAGCACGGCGGCCGCGTTGTTGTTGACCACGAGCGCGGCCTCGGCGCCGGTCAGCTCGCGCAGCGCGCTCGCGACGTGATCCTGGCGCGAGCCGCGCGCCCCGGCCGCCGCGTCGTACTCGAGGTTGGAGTAGCCGGTGCCCACCTCGCGCACGCGCTCGAGCGCGGCTTCGGCGAGCGGCGCGCGGCCCAGGTTCGTATGGACGACGACACCGGTGGCATTGAGGACGCGGCGCAGGCTCGGGCGGAGCAGCGCCTCGACCTCGGCGGCGGCGCGCTCGGTCAGGTCACCGGCGGGGAAGCCGGCCTTCACGTCCTCGCGGGCGCGCTCGAGCGCCGTCCGGGCGGCGGCGAGCACCAGCGGTCGGCCGTGGCGCTCGGCGAGCGCGGCCAACTCGTCCCGTCCGAGGAGCTCGTCGACCGAGGGCAGGTCCCGAAGCGGGTTCGCGGGGGCCACGCGCTGATGATAGTCCCGGCGATTCGGAGTACCCTGGCGAGTCCATGACCGAGATCGCCGCGAGGCTCGCGCGCCCGATCCGCCGGCTCAGCCGACCCGGTACGGCCGCGCTCGTTCTCGGGCTCGTGGTCCTGCTCGCGGGGGCGGCGCTCTTCGCCCGCGCCTACACCCTGCGCGAGGCGGTGCTCCCCGGCGTGTCCGTTGCCGGCGTCGAGGTCGGCGGCCTCTCGCGCGCGGACGCAGAGGCCCGCCTGCGCGAGCAGCTCGGAACCCGGCTGGCGGCGCCGGTCCGCGTCTCCGTCGGCGAGCGGAGCTTCCGCGTCCGGCCCGCTCGCGTCTGGACGCTGGACGCGGCCGCGACCGGCGAGCGCGCGTTCGCGTCGGGCCGTGACTCCTTCGTCTCGCGACTCGGCGCCCTGGTCGCACCCTTCGCCTTCGAGCACGAGGTCGAGCCGGTGCTCTATCAACGGCCGGCCGAGCGCCGCGACGTCCAGGCAACGCTCAGGAGGCTCACCGAGCGCCCGGTGGACGCGACGCTGGCGATAGCGGGGACCGAGGTCGTGGTCCAACCAGGCGTGGACGGGACGCGCGTCGCGGTCGACCCGCTGCTCGCCTCGGTGCAGGCCGCCGGCGTGGCCGGCGCGAGGGCCGTCGAGGCGCGGGTGCGCTCGGTCCCGCCCGCGATCACGACGGCTGAGGCGGAGGCGGTCGCCGCTGAGGCCCGCGCCCTGGTGGCCGCCCCGGTGCGGATCCGCTTCCGCGGCAACACCGTCGGCAGGATCCACCCGGCGGAGCTCGCCGAGCTCGTCCGCTTCCGGAGCGCGGCCGGCACGTACGAGGTCGGCCTCGAGCAGAAGGGACTGCGGCAGGCGTTGCTGCCCATGTTGGAGGAGCGCCTTCGCGCGCCGGTCGACGCGAGCTTCCGCGTGGTCGGGAACCGGGTGCGTGTGGTGCGGGCGAAGCCGGGGACGACGCTCGACGCGCGCAAGGCGCAGCGGGCGGTCCTCGGCGCTGCGCAGGGTCCGGGCCCGCGGGTAGCCGTCGTGGCGCTGACCGCGCTCGGCGCCGAGTTCTCGACGAAGGACGCACGGGCGCTCGGGATCCGCGAGCGGATCTCGACGTTCACCACCGACATGGGCGAGTCGTCCCCGAACCGCATCTGGAACGTCCACCTGATCGGCGATTACATGGACGGGGAGATCATCGAGCCGGGCGAGACCTTCTCCTACAACGCCCGGGTCGGCCCGCGCACGATCGAGCGCGGCTTCCGCGAGGGGCAGATGATCTTCGGCGGCGTCCTCATCCCCTCCATCGGCGGCGGCGTCTGCCAGACGGCGACCACGATCTTCAACGCCGCCTTCGAGGCAGGGCTGCCGATCTCCACGCGCTACAACCACTCGTTCTACATCAGCCACTATCCGGTCGGGCGGGACGCCACGGTCTCCTGGGGCGGCCCCGACCTCGTCTTCCGGAACGACCTCGAGAACGCCATCCTCGTGAAGACCAGCTACACCGACCACACGTTCACCGTGAGCTTCTACGGGACGAGGCAGGGCCGTCGGGTCGAGTCCACGACGGGCGTGCGCACGAACTTCACCCAGCCGCAGCTCCAGTACGCGGTCGATCCCGGAGCTCCACCCAGGTCCGTGCGCACCGCCGCCGGTGGTGGGCCCGGCTTCGACGTGAACGTCCACCGCACGGTCTACGAGAAGGGGAAGGTGCTCCGCGAGGACGACTTCTTCACGCGCTACGTGCCCCAGAACCCGACGGCCATCTACGGGCCGGGGCGCACGCCGCCGGGCGAGTTCTTCTACCTCCCGTCGAGCGGTTAGGCGTTAGAGTCCCGGCCGCGATGAACCCGCAGGCGGCAACGCTCAGGCTGGCGGTCTTCCCCCGCTCCGGGCTCCTGACCGACGTGCTGCTCGTCGTCGCCGGGGCCGGGCTCGTAGCTGTCGCCGCGCAGATCGAGATCATGCTCGGCTTCACGCCCGTGCCCATCTCGGGCCAGACGTTCGCCGTCCTCCTCGTCGGCGCTGCATACGGACCCTTGCTCGGTGCCTCGAGCCTGCTCCTCTACTTTTTCGTCGGCCTGGCCGGCGCACCGGTCTACTCCGGGGGTGACGGCGGCTGGGAGATCGTCAAGGGCGCGACCGGCGGCTACCTCGTCGGGTTCATCGCCGCCGCACTGCTCACGGGCTGGCTCGCGCAGCGCCGGTGGGACCGCCGCTTCAACTCGGCCGTCGCCGCCATGCTCACGGGCAGCGTCGTCATCTACGCGTTCGGCCTCCCCTGGCTCGCCCGCGAGCTCGGGACGGGCGTCGAAGGCACCCTCGAGGCTGGGCTCTACCCGTTCGTCGTCGGCGATCTGATCAAGCTCTACCTCGCCGGCGCGCTCCTTCCCAGCGCCTGGAAGCTCGTCAACCGCCTCCGCGGATAGGCGTCGAGAGCGGCGCCTGGCGCGGCGAGGTCGAGAGCGGCGAGCGGGTCCGCTAGGGGCCTTCCCGACGGGGTGGGTGTCCACGGGACGGCGCCCGCCCCGCCGCGCGCCTACTGCGCGTCGGCCTTCGCGGGCTCGGCCGGCGGCGCGCCGGAGCGGTCGCGGTAGCACGAGACCACGACCCGGACGGCATCCTCCGGGTCGTCGGTCACGTGGAGCAGCTCGAGATCTTTCGGCGAGACCATGCCGTCGTCGAGGAGCTCCGACTCGACCCAGTCCAGGAGCTCGCCCCAGTAATCCGTGTCGAAGAGGACGACAGGGAAGTTGAGGATCTTGCCCGTCTGAATGAGGGTCAACGCCTCGAAGAGCTCGTCCAGCGTCCCGAAGCCTCCCGGGAAGATGACGAAGCCCTCGGCGGCCTTCACGAACATCGTCTTGCGCACGTAGAAGTGCTTGAACGTCAGGCCCACGTCGACGTAGGGGTTCGAGTCCTGTTCGTGCGGCAGGACGATGTTGAACCCGACGGAGAGGCCGCCTCCGTCCTGCGCGCCGCGGTTCGCCGCCTCCATGACCCCGGGGCCCCCGCCCGTCACGACGACGAAGCCGTGCTCGGCGAACCGTCGCCCCACATCGCGCGCCGCCGTGTACGCGGGATGGCCTTCACCTACGCGGGCCGAGCCGAAGATCGAAACCGCAGGCGTGGGCAGGTCGGCCACGGTGCTGAAGCCCTCGAAGAACTCGTCTGCGATTTCCTGGACGTGACGACGCTCGGCGCCGTCGTCGCTCTCGAAGATGCGCCGGTCGTCCATGCGCCGGCTAGAACGAGCGCTCGAGGTGCGTCGCGCTCATCGCGAGCGCGAGCACGACGATCAGCCCCACGTACGTCACGCCGACAACGGCCCGCTGCCACGGCGCGATCGCGTAGTACTCGCGACCGCCGGGCTCGTTCCGCTCCCGCCAGCGCCGCCAGACCTCGAGCCCGCCGATCACGAGCACGAGGATGAGGATCGGGTTCGGGTAGAGGAGGGTGAGGCCGAGGAGGAGGACGAGCCCGACCGCCCAGAGCGCCGGGTGGAGGGCCGCGACCGCCCGCCCGCCGTCGAGGGGCGAGACCGGGAGCAGGTTGAAGAGGTTGAGGAAGAACCCGGTGAACGCGAGGGCGACGAGCAGGTCGGAATCCAGCGCCTCGCCGGCCGCCCAGACGCCGACGGCGCCGAGGCTGCCCAGGATCGGGCCGGCGAGCGCCACCTGCGCCTCCCGCCAGACGTTGTGCGGCAGCTCCTTCATCCCGACCACGGCGCCGAGGAAGGGGATGAAGAGCGGCGCCGTGGCCGGCACGCCCTGGCGGCGCAGCTCGAGCACGTGGCCGAGCTCGTGCACGAAGAGGAGCAGTACGAAGCCGACCGCGAAGCGCCAGCCCCAGATCCAGGCGTAGGCGCCGATCGAGACGAGCATGGAGGCCGAGGTAGCGAAGAGCTTCAGCTTGAGGACGGCCAGGAGCGCCGCCTTGAACTTGAAGATCAGGTAGCCGAGGCCGGCGAGAGGCACCCAGAGCTTGGTCGCCAGCTCGCGCAGCCGGCTCCGCGGGTGGATCGGCTCGTAGTCGCGGAACGCGTGGCCGTCGTCGTTCTCGACCGGATCGAGCTCGTAGCGCGGCGTCTCCGGCTCCTGCTCCTGCCTGGGCGTGAGGCTGCTCACCGTCTCATCGTAGCCGTGCCCGCCGCGGTCAACGTCCCCCGCGTGTCGCCCCGGCGCGGAGCCTCAGGAGCCGCGCCCGATCCACTCCTCGCCGCCCTCGTAGACCTCCTTCTTCCAGAGCGGCACCTCGACCTTGAGCGTGTCGATCGCCTCCTTGCAGGCGGCGAGCGCGTGCTCGCGGTGCGGGGCCGAGACAGCGATGACGACGCTCGTCTCGCCGATGCCGACGCGGCCGACCCGGTGGGCGATCGCCACGCGGCACAGGTCGTAGCGCTCGCGCAGCCGGCCGGCGATCTCTTCCATCACGGTCTCGGCCATGCCCTCGTACGCCTCGTACTCCAGGTGGAGGACGGTCCGGCCCCGGGAGTGGACGCGCGTCGTGCCGAGGAAGAGCGCGACGGCGCCGGCGTTCTCGTCTGCCGCCTCCGCGATCACGGTGGCGACGTCCAGCGGATCCTCGGAGAGACGGAAGGCGCCGCCGGAGACCGGCGGGATGAGGGCGACCTCGTCGCCGTCGGCCAGCTCGCGCTCGCGGCCTGCGTACTCCTTGTTCACCGCGTAGAGGAGACCTTCCGGCTCGTCTCCGAGCGCGAGCAGCGCCCAGACGTCGCCCAGGCGTGCCCCGGCCTCCAGGTCGAGCTCGCGGGTCGCCGCGCCCGCGCGCTCGCGAAGGCCGGCGAAGAGCTTGACGGTGACCCGCACGGATCGAGACTAGCCCGGCTGTTCGGTGGTGCGCGTCGCGCCGTCCTCGGCCGCCTCCCGCTGCCCGCCGGTGATGCGCTCCA
>JBOHAM010000015.1:0-8913 GCA_050697735.1 Gaiellaceae bacterium
GCCGCCGAAGTCGCGCTCGAACTCGAGGATGTTGCGGATGTCGGCGCCGCGGAAGGCGTAGATCGACTGGTCGGGATCGCCGACCGCGAACACGTTCCCGTGCTTGCCGGCGAGGAGCTGGAGGAGCCGGTACTGCGCGTGGTTCGTGTCCTGGTACTCGTCTACGAGGACGTAGCGGAAGGCCTTCTGCCACTTCTCGCGCGCCTCCGGGAAGCGCTCGAGGATCTCGACGGTCTGCATGATCAGGTCGTCGAAGTCCATCGCGTTCGAGGCGTGCAGCCGCTTCTGGTAGCGGTCGTAGACGGCTGCGACGGTCTGCTCGTAGAACGAGCCGACGCGGTTCGCGTACTCGTCCGGGCCGACGAGCTGGTTCTTCGCGGTCGAGATCTGTGCGTGGATGCCGCGCGGAACGAAGCGCTTCGGGTCCCAGCCCTCCTCCTCGACGATCGCCTTCACGACGCGCACCTGGTCGGCCTGGTCGTAGATGGTGAAGTTGGACTTGTAGGCGAGGCGCGGCGCCTCGCGGCGGAGGATGCGGCCGCAGGCGGCGTGGAAAGTCATCACCCACATGCGGTTTGCGACGTCGCCGAGCACGCCCTCGAGGCGGCTCTTCATCTCTCCGGCGGCCTTGTTCGTGAAGGTGATGGCGAGGATCTCGTTCGGCTTCACACCGCAGGCCGCGACGAGGTGGGCGATGCGGTACGTGAGCACGCGCGTCTTGCCGGAGCCGGCGCCGGCGACGACGAGGACGGGGCCCTCGGTGGCGAGCACGGCCTCGCGCTGGGCGGGGTTGAGCTCGGCGAGGTACTGCTCGGGCGAGATCGCGGTCACGGCCCTCGATCCTAGCGAGCGTTCGCGCCGCGTTACCCGGGCGTTACGGCCCCGCGTGAGCCTCGGCGCGTCAGCGAACAAAGGAGTGACGATGAAGGCACGACTCCGGGGCGCCTCGGCGTCCCTCGGGCTGCTCGCGCTGCTCGCCGTGCTCGCCCTGGCCCTGACCGGCTCGGCCGGAGGGGCCGGCGGGAAGCCCTACGAGGTGTGGGCGGTCGACCAGTCCAACACCAACGGGACGACGAGCGGCGGGACGCTCTACATCTACGACGGCGGCTCGCTCGAGCGGCGCGGGGCGGCTGCGGTCCCCGAGCGGATCGACCTCGGCGGTGCGGCCACGCAGCTCTGTCTCGAGCAGACGGGCACGGCGCCGGTTCGTCCGCACATGGTGCTGTTCAACGAGCGGGGGGCGCACGCGCTGCTTTCGTTCGTCGCGTCCGGCCACGTGCTCTTCCTGGACGCGCGGACCCGCACGCCGGTCGCGTGCATCGACGTCGGGGTGCAGGCCCATGCGGCCACGCCCTCGCCGGACGAGTCGTACGCGATCGTGACCAATCAGAACGGGAAGCTGCTCCAGCGCATCGCGACGGACTACGCGACCGGGACGTTCACGCTCGAGCCGGCGGCGACGCTCGACCTGGCCAACGGCACGACTCCGAGCGGGGCGCTCCGGCAGGATTCTGCGCTGCGTCCCGACAACGCGCCGATCTGCGCGCTCGTCGACTCGTCGAGCGGACTCGCGTTCGTGACCCTGCGCGGCGGCGGGCTCTTCGTCGTGGATCCGCGGGCGACGCCGATGCGGATCGTGGCTGAGTACGACCGGGAGACCATCCACGGGAACGGCTGCGGTGGGCTCCAAGCGGGCGAGCGCATGTACGTCAACTCCGGCGGCGGGACGGCGGCGAACCTGTCCGAGTTCGACGTCTACTCCTTCGACCTGGATGCGTTCGGTGGCGGTGGCGCACCGAGCGCGCCGAACACGCCGGCGCCGGAGCTCGTCGTGAGCCTGGACGGCGAGGAGATGACCGACTCGCACGGGATGGCGCTCGTGCAGCGCGGGCGCTACCTCTGGGTCGCGGACCGGATGGGCAACCGGATCGTGGTGATCAGGGCGGCGAGCGGCCGGGTCGTCGGGTCGTTTCCGCTGACGGGAGCGCTGAGCGACGATCCGTCGCTGGACCTCCTCGACGTCGCGCCGGACGGCCGGACGGCGTTCGTGTCGCTCCGCGGGTCGTTACCGCTCTCGGGCGACCCGCATGCCTCCACCGGGAGCACGCCGGGCGTCGGCGTCATCGACGTCCGCCAGGGCGGCCGGCGCGGCTTCCTCGAGGCGATCGCGCGGATCGCGAACGTCGACGCGGGCGGCATCGACCGCGCCGACCCGCACGGGATCCGAGTGCGCCTGAAGTAGGGCCGTTTGTCGGATGAGGACACGTCAGGGGTCTGATCCCTGACGTGTCCGCCCGAGACAGCCGCCGCGCGACGTGCTTCGCCGCGGAAAACCGGCGGTCTGCAGGCACTTCGCGGAGCGCGGGACGCAAACCTGTCCTCGCCGGCCATGTCAGGGGTCTGACCCCTAACGCGGCTGTTGGGGACGGCTCAGAAGATGAACTGGCGCCAGGCGGTCCACCAGTCCTCGGCGCGGGAGGCGATCGTGACGCCGTCGACGATCTCCACGCCGTGGCGGTGGCGGTAGCGCTCGACGAGGCCCGCGTCGGCGAAGACGGCCTCGATCTCGCACGGCTTCCCCGGGTCGTAGGGCGGGATGCGGTCGCGCTTCTCGACCGCCTCCTTGGCACCTGCCTCGATCAGCTCCCGCGCGCGCACCGGCGGCAGGTGGCGGGCGCTCTGCCGGCCGAGGCCCTGCTTGACGGCGACCGTCACGAGCTCGGGGCCGAGCAGCTCCGTCGCCTCCTGGCAGACGACATCGTCGCCGGTGACGAGGACGACCGGGCAGCCCCACGTTCCGCACAGCGCCGCGTTGACCCCGGTCTCCCCCACCGAGACGCCGTTGAAGCGGAGGTCGCGGAAGTCGCGCCCCGAGATCGTGTGGCTCATGACCCCGCGGGTCGTTCCCGCCTTGGCGTGCATGGCGACGAACAGCGCCGCGTCGCAGCCCTGCTCGAGCAGCTCGGTGTACTCCGTCCACTCGCTCTGAACGACCCATTCGCAGTCCGGGTCGAGGAGCTCGGGCACGAGCGAGTTGAACGTCCAGCCCTTGCCGGCTCCGTGGCAGTCCATCACGACGATCTCGTCCGCGCCGGCGGCCTTCGCCCCGCGCACGGCGGCGTTGATCTCCTCGGTGTAGAGCTTCCGCGCCTCCTCGTAGAGCGGCTCGCCGCCGTCCACCTGCTCCCACTTGGTGACCCCGGAGACGCCCTCCATGTCGCTGACGACGAAGACGCGCACGCTCAGCCTCCGACCCGTTCGTCGAGCGCCGCCTCGACCCAGGCCGCCGCTTCGCTGAGCGCCTCGGCGTCGGCCGACTTGAGCACGACCTCTACCTGCGGGCCCGTGTCGAAGAAGGACGGGTAGCTGCCGACGGACACTCCGGGATGGCGGCGTGTCGCCTCCTCGAGCACGGTGACGATCTGGCCCTCGCCCGTCGGGTAGCGGCGGCGCCAGGCGCCGATCGGATCGCCGCGGAACCGCTCGGCCAGCGTCTCGAACATCGCCTCCATCTCGCGCGGGAGGCCGGGCAGGACGTGGACGTTGCCGAGGACGAAGCCGGGCGCGCCGCCGAGCGGGTTCTCCAGCGGAACCGCGCCGCGCGGCAGCTTCGCCCAGCGGGCGGCGTAGTCGCCGAGCCCGCGCGCCGAGAACCGCTCTCGCAGGCGCGCGGCCAGGTCGGGCACCTCTTCGCAGGGCGCGTCGAACGCCTCGGCGACGGCCTCGCGCGTGAGGTCGTCCGGCGTACCGCCGAGACCGCCGGTGACGATGACGACGCCGGCGCGATCCATCTCCGTCCGCAGGAACGCCGCCACCTCCTCGATGGAGTCGCGCACGGAGGCGAGCAGGCGCACCTCGAGCCCGAGCTCGGCCAGCCGCCGCGCCAGCCACGGAGCGTTGGTGTTCTCGACGTCCCCGGACACGATCTCGTCCCCGACCGTGAGAACGACCGCGGTCGCGGGCGATCCCCTCATGGCGGCGAGTATAGGAACTCCGCGTTCACGACCCGGACGACCGGGACGCCGTCGAGCCAGTCGACCACGCTGATCCCGCCCGGCGGCTGGTCGAGGCGGAAGAACGCCGCGTCGGGGATCCCGAGGACGTCCGCGAGGGCGACCCGGACGACACCGCCGTGGGCGACGACGACGACCGCTTCTCCGGCGTGGGTCGCGCGGATCTCCGCCAGCGCGGGCAGGACGCGCTCGCGCAGGTCGGCGAGGCTCTCTCCGGCGGGAAAGCGAACCGAGGCCGGGTCTTCCATCCAGAAGCGGTAGAGCTCGGGGCGCTCGGCGGCGATCTCGTCGTAGGTCATCCCCTCGAGCTCACCGAAGTCGAGCTCGCGCAGATCGGGGCGGACGACGGGCTCGAGCCCCTGCGCCGATGCGATCGCCCGCGCGGTGTCCAAAGCGCGGACGAGCGGGCTCGAATAGACCACGGCCGCTCCGAGCTCCCGGAGCGCGAGCCCGAGGGCCGCGGCCCGCCGCAATCCGGCCGCCGAGAGCGGGACGTCGAGGCTCCCGTAGCAGCGCCCGCGCATGGATTCGTCGGTCTCGGCATGGCGGAGCAGGACGAGGCGGGTGGCGGCGCCCCGCTCCGGCAGGGAGAGCATCAGCGCGTCGCCACCGCGGCAACGAGTGCGAGCACCGTCCCGAGCTCGACGCCGGTGCCGAGCACGTCGCCGGTGACGCCGCCGAGCCGCCGCCGCGCGACGAGGCCGACTGCGAGAATCGCGACCGCTGCTCCCGCGGCCAGGGCGAGCCCGCGGAGCCCCAGGGCGGCGACTGCGACCGCCACACCGAGCACGAGGCCGGTCGCGAGCCAGACGCCGCGTGCGCGATCGGTGAGGCTCGACCCGGTCCCGGCATCCGCGCGCGCGTAGGGGAGCGCCCACGAGAGCGCGAGCGGCGCCGCGCGCCCGAGCGCGAACGCGGCCACGACAGCGAGCACGGGGTCTGGGCCGGCCAGGATCGCCGCGAGCGCCGCCGTCTTCACGAAGAGGACGAGGACGAGCGCGACCGCTCCGAAGGCGCCGATCGTGGGCGCGCGCATGATCTCCAGTGCGCGCTCTCGGGTGGCGGCGCCGAGACCGTCGGCCGCGTCGGCGAGCGCGTCGAGGTGGATGGCGCCCGTGAGGAGCGCTTCGACGGCGACGGCGAGGGCGGCGGCGAGCAGGAGCCCCAGGCGCGAGTCGAGCCCCACCGCGACGCCGCCCACCGCGGCCCCGATCCCGGCTCCTACCGCCGGGAACAGGGCCGCACCTCGCGCGACATCCTCGGGCCCGAGCGTCACGAGCCGGCCGACGGGGACCCGCGTCAGGAAGGCAACCGCTGCAGCGGCCGCCCGCAGCGCGCTACCGCCCGGCATCGGTCACGCCCGCGGCCGTGAAGGTCGCCATCTCGGCGAGGATCGCGAGCGCGGCGTCCACGAGCGGGAGCGCGAGCGCCGCGCCGGTGCCCTCGCCGAGGCGGAGGCCGAGGTCGAGGAGCGGCCGCAGGCCTAGGTCCGCGAGGACGAGCGGGTGGCCGGGCTCCGGCGAGCGGTGCGAGGCGACCATCCGGCCGACCGCGTCCGGAGCCAGCCGGGCGGCCACGAGCGCGGCCGCGCCGGTGACGAAGCCGTCGAGCAGGGCGACCGCGCCCTCGGCGGCGGCGCCGAGGCAGACGCCGGCGAGGACGGCGATCTCGTAGCCGCCGAGCGCCGCGAGCACGCCGACCGGGTCGCCCGGGCCCGGGTCGTTGGCGGCGAGCGCTGCGCGCACGGCGTCGACCTTGCGCGCCAGCCCGTCCTCGTCGATCCCGGTGCCGCGCCCGCACACCGCGGCGGGCTCGGCGGGCAGGAGCGCGGCGCACAGTGCGGAGGCTGCCGTCGTGTTCCCGATCCCCATATCGCCTACGGCCACGATCCCGATCCCCTCGCGGACGAGCTCGGCGGCGAGATCGGCGCCGGCCGCGATCCCGGCGAGTGCCTGGTCGCGCGTCATGGCCGGACCAGCGGTCGCATCCGCAGTGCCCGCGCCGAGCCGGAGCGGCCGGATTGCCGCGTGCTCGACCGGACGGAGGACGCCCGCATCCACGACGACGAGGCGCGCGCCCGCTTCGCGCGCAAGGACGTTGATCGCCGCCCCGCCCGCCGCGAAGTTGGCCAGCATCTGCGCCGTCACCTCCTGCGGATAGGCGCTGACCTCGCGCGCCGCGTAGCCGTGGTCGCCGGCGGCCACCACCACCGCTGCGGGCGGCCGACCCGGCGATGCCGTGCCCCGGATCGCCGCGATCCGCACTGCGAGCGCCTCGAGCTCGCCCAGGCTCCCGCGGGGCTTGGTCTTGGCGTCGAGCGCCGCCTGCGCCGCGCGCCCCGCCGCCTCGTTCACCGGCGCAATCCGCGCCAGCAGCGCCCCGAGGCTCACCCGAGCTCCAGCGTGCGGCCGGCGACGACGAGGCAGGCCCGCTCGGCGGCGGCGGCGAAGACCGCGTTCACTCGGCCGTGGACGTCCCGGAAGCGGCGCCCCAGCGGCGTGTCCGGGACGATGCCCAGCCCCACCTCGTTGGAGACGACGAGCGTGAGTCCGGCGCGAGCCGCCACGGCTGCCGCGACCTCGCCTGCCGCCCTTTCGACCGCCTCGTCGCTCCAGCCCGCCTCGAGCGCGTTGGACGTCCAGAGCGTCAGGCAGTCGAGCACGACGCAGGCTTCCTCCGGCACCGCGGCCAGCGCGCCCGCGAGGTCGAGCGGCGCCTCGACCGTCCTCCACACCTCAGGCCGCTCGGCGCGATGCCGGGCGATGCGCGCGGCCATCTCCTCGTCGCGAGCCTCGGCGGTGGCGACGAAGACCACCGGCCCATCCGTCTCCGCGGCCAGCCTCAACGCGAGCGCCGTCTTGCCGCTGCGGGCGCCGCCCACCAGGAACGTGAGCCCCATCAGGACACGGTCTCTTCGGCCTCCACGGGCACGCGCGGCCGGAGCGGGACGACGGCGATGCCGGTTTCCTCGTCCGCAAGGATCCTGACCTCCGCGCCGTAGTGCCGGGCGATCAGCTGCTCGGTGAGAACCTCGTGCGGCAGGCCGCTCGCCACTTCCTCCCCGCCGTCCATGAGCAGGAGGCGGTCGGCGTACTGGCCCGCATGCGTGAGGTCGTGCATGGCGCTCAGCACGGTGAGCCCGTGGTCGGCGCGGAGGGCGGCCACGAGCTCGAGCACCTGCTGCTGCGCGCCCACGTCGAGCGCGCTCGTGGGCTCGTCGAGGAGGAGCAGGCCCGCGTCCTGGGCCACGGCACGGGCGAGCACGGCCCGCTGGCGCTCGCCGCCGCTCAGCGAGCCGAGGCGGCGGTCGCCCAGATGCGCCGCGTCCAGCCGAGCGAGCGCCGAGCGGGCGACCGTGACGTCGCCCGGGCCCGGGCTCCCCGCGTAGCGGAGGTGCGGAGTGCGCCCGAGGACGACGTACTCGAGGACGCTCGTGTCCGGCGGGATCACGGGGATCTGCGGGACGACGGCCACCCGCCGCGCCAGCTCGCGCCGCCGGAGCGAGGAGACCTCGTCGCCAGCGAGCGCGATCGAGCCCGCGTACGGCACCAGGCCCGCGACCGCGCGCAGGATCGTGGTCTTCCCGGCGCCGTTCGGGCCGATCAGGCCGAGCCACTCACCCTCGTCGAGCGCGAAGCCGACGCCCTTCACGACCTCGACGTCGTCGAGCGCGACGCCGATGCTCTTCGCGCGCAGCATCACGGGCCCACCGTCCTCGTCGTGCGCAGGATGAGGGCGAAGAAGGGCGCCCCCAGGAATGCCGTGACGACGCCGATCGGGAGCTGGGCGGGCGCCACCACCGTCCGGGCGACGAGGTCGACGAGGACGAGGAAGCCGGCCCCGAACGCGAACGAGAGAGGGAGCACCACGCGGTAGCTCGTGCCCGCCAGCAGGCGGATCGCGTGCGGGACGATGATCCCGACGAACGCGATCAAGCCGCTGAACGCGACGGCTGCCGCCGTTCCCAGCGTCGCGGCGGCCACGACGATCAAGCGAACCCGCGCCACGGGGACACCGAGACTCGCCGCCTCGTCGTCTCCGACCGAGAGGACGTCGAGCAGGCGGCGGTGCCAGAGCAGGGCGACGGCGCTGACGAGGACATACGGCAGCAGGATCAGCACGTCCGTCCAGCCCGAGGTCTCGAGCCGGCCGAGAATCCAGCTGTACACCTCCTGCACGGTGTCCGCGCTCCGCTGCTGGACGTACGTCTGCAGCGCGGTCAGGAACGAGGCCACGGTGACGCCCGCGAGGATGAGCGTCGCCGTCTGCCGTCCGCCGACCGAGCTGCCGAGCGCGTACGCCATGCCGACGCCGACCATCGCGCCCACGAACGCCGCCACCGGCCGGAGGTCGGCGCCGCCTCCGAGGTCGTTGGCGATCACGATCGTGGCTCCGAGCCCGGCGCCCGCCGCCGCACCGAGGAGGTACGGGTCGGCGAGCGGGTTCCGGAAGACCCCCTGGTACGCGGCGCCGGCCGAGGCGAGCATCGCGCCGACGAGGAGGCCGAGCGCAACCCGGGGAGCGCGCAGCTCCCAGAGGATCGCGTCCTCGGTGGCGGAGAACGACGACTCGACGCCCAGGAACGGCACGTGGCTCAGGACCTCGCGCGCAACCGCGGCCAGGCCGAGGTCGACGGGCCCGAGCGCGAGCCCGAGCAGCGCCGCGACGAGGACGAAGACGCCGGCGGTCGCGACCCACCGGAGCGAGACGCCCCGCAGCTCGCGCTCCGGCCGTGCGAGGAGACGCGCTCGCAGCCCGCCGGCGTTCGCCACTAGGGCCTTCCGATTCCGGCCAGCGAGTCGGCGATCAGCTCGACGAACACGACGGTGCGCGGGCCCCAGCGCGACGCGATGTCGTCGTCGGCCTCGACGATGTCGCCGTTCTGAACCGCCGCGACCTG
>JBOHAM010000016.1:0-7298 GCA_050697735.1 Gaiellaceae bacterium
GGACGGGGCGTCTCGACGCGAACGACGGTCCAGATCCTGGCCGGGATCATGCTGCGCGCGGCAGGCGGCAGGTTGCATCTGAGCGCGACCGACATGGAGATCTCCCTGCGCGACTCACTCGAGGCGCGGGTGGAGGACGAGGGTGCGGTCGTCGTGCCCGGCCGACTGCTCGTCGACATCGTCCGCCTGCTGCCGGCCGGCGAGGTGACGCTCGAGCATCGCGCAGACGAGGGAGTGGCGCGACTCGCCTGCGGCCCGGCCTCGTACCAGCTGAACACGTACGGGCCCGAGGACTTCCCGCGTCTCCCCGAGATCGAGCCCGAGACGGCGTTCACGGTCGAGCGGGAGGCCTTCCTCGACACGATTGCGCGCGTGGGGCGCTCGGCGTCGCGGGACGAGTCGCGGCCCGTGCTCACCGGCGTGCTCGTCCGCTTCGAAGCCGACAAGCTCGTGATGGCGGCAACCGACTCCTACCGGCTGAGCGTGAAGGAGACCGAGCTCAAGACGGGCCCCGGCCACGAGCTCGAGGCGATCGTCCCGGCCCGCGCGCTCGCCGAGCTCGCGCGGATCTCTGCCCCAGCGGACGCGGACACGATCGAGGTCGGCGTGCAGGAGAACCAGATCGTCTTCGGCGCGGACGGCGTGTGGCTGACCGCCAGGCGCATCGACGGGCAGTTCCCCAACTACCGCCAGCTCCTGCCGGAGCAGTTCGAGGCCGAGGTGCAGCTTCCGCGCGAGGAGCTCCTGGACGTCGTCCGCCGCACGGGCCTGCTCGCGCAGCGCAAGTCGCCGCTTCGCCTCCGCTTCGAGGAGGGCGAGCTGACGGTCTCGGCGCAGACGCAGGACGTGGGCGAGGCGCGCGAGTCGCTCCCGGTCGGCTACAGCGGCGAGACGATGGAGATCGGCTTCAACGCCGAGTTCCTGCGTGACGGCCTCGAGTCGGTGACCGACGACACGGTGCGGCTCAAGCTGATCAGCCCGCTGCGCCCGGGCCTCATCCACGGCGAGAGCGACGACTTCCTCTACCTGATCATGCCGATCAGGCTGGCCGGCTGATCGTCGTCCGGGCCTCGCTCGCGAGCTTCCGCTCGTACGCCGCGCTCGACCTTGCGCTCCCGCCCGGGCTCGTGCTGGTCGTCGGCCCGAACGGCGCCGGCAAGACGAACCTCCTCGAGGCGATCCACGTCGGCGCGCAGGGGTTCTCTCCGCGCACCCGAGCAGAGCCCCGGCTGCTGCGCTTCGGGGAGGAAGCCGCTCGTATTCGCCTCGAGGGCAGCGAGGGCGGAGTGCCGGTGCAGACCGAGGTGACCATCACGCCTGGTGCGGGGAAGCAGGTGCGCCTGAACGGCGCGCCGGTCGCCTCCGCGGAGGAGCTGCGCGCCCGGCTGACGGCGCTCGTCTTCGTTCCCGACCGCCTGGCGGTGGTGAAGGGCGGACCGGCCGTCCGCCGGGCCTATCTCGACCGCATGCTCGGCCGTGTCTTTCCCTCGCAAGCCTCGCTCCCGGGCGAGTACGGGCGAGCGCTCCAGCAGCGAAACGAGGCTCTCAGGCGGGCGCGCTCGGGGCTCTCGACGGACGACGCGGTCACGCCCTGGACGCAGCAAGTAGCCGCGCTGGGCACCGAGCTCGACGCCGCGCGCGCCCGGCTCGTGGGCCTACTCGTCCCTGGATTCGCGGCCGGCGCGGAGACGCTCGGGCTCGCCGGCGCTACGCTCGGCTACGAGGAGCGCGGCCTTCCGCTCGAGGAGCTGGAGGCCAGGCTCGAGCGAGACCGCGAGCGCGGTACGACGGGGCTCGGCCCGCACCTTCGGGACGTTGAGGTCCGCGCCGGCGAGCGCGAGCTGCGCGGCTTCGGTTCGCAGGGGGAGCAGCGGACCGCCGTGCTCTCGCTCGTCCTCGCGGAGGCCGCCGTCCTCGCCGAGCGCCGCGGGGCGCCGCCGCTCCTCCTCCTTGACGACGTCCTCAGCGAGCTGGACGCGCAGCGCAGGCGCGCGCTCCTGGCTGCGCTTCCGGCGGGCGGCCAGACGCTCGTCACCGCGACGAGCACCGACGCCCTTCCGGCGGGCGGCCCGGAGCCGGCACTCGTCGTCACGATCCGGCGCGAGGGGAACGAGAGCCTCGCGGAGGCGGCGTGAAGGGCCTCGAGCCCCTCGGCGCCGAGCTCCGGCGGGAGCTCGGTCGGCTGGGCCCGGCGGGGGCGATCGGGGAGGTGGTGGAGGCCTGGCCGGGGGCGGTCGGTGCTGCGATCGCCGCGAACGCCTGGCCTGCCCGGATCGCACGCGACGGCACGCTCCACGTCGCCACGAGCTCGAGCGCCTGGGCCTTTGAGCTGACCCACCTCGCCGACACCGTCCGCGGTCGTCTGAAGGAGCGTCTCGGCACCGCCGCGCCGTCCGCCCTCCGCTTCGCGCCCGGCCGCCTTCCGGAGCCCGGCGCGGAGAGTGTGGAGAGCTCTGCGCGGACCGTGCCGACTCCGTCACCAGCGGCGCGAGCGGCCGGCGAGCAGATCGCGGCGGAGATCGAGGATCAGGGCCTCCGAGAGGCGGTTGCCCGAGCCGCCGCAGCGAGTCTGGCGGCCGCCGAGCGACGCCCTGCCGACCGTCCGATCTGATACACTGAGCAACAGGTAAAAATCCCCAACTAGCAGGGATTTTTTTATGGCCAAGACCACATACGACGCCAAAGACATCACCGTTCTCGAGGGCCTCGAGCCCGTCCGCCTGCGCCCGGGCATGTACGTCGGCTCGACGGGTGCGCGCGGGCTCCATCACCTCGTCTACGAGGTGGTCGACAACTCGGTCGACGAGGCGCTCGCGGGGCGGAACGACCGCATCGAGGTCACCATTCGACCGGACAACTCGGTCTGTGTTCGCGACTACGGCTCGGGCATCCCGGTCGACGTCATGGCCGACCAGGGTCGGCCAGCCCTCGAGGTTGTCCTGACGAAGCTGCACGCCGGCGGGAAGTTCGGCGGGAGCGGCTACAAGGTCTCGGGCGGTCTTCACGGTGTCGGAGTCTCGGTCGTGAACGCGCTGTCGGAGTGGCTCACCGCTGAGGTCCGGCGCGACGGCAAGATCTACCGCCAGGAGTTCGCCCGCGGCGCCCCCACCGGGGACATGGAGGTCGTCGGGAAGGCGGAGAAGGGCGACACCGGGACGACGATCTCGTTCTTCCCGGACGCAGACATCTTCGAGGAGATCGACTTCTCCACCCAGACGCTCGTGCAGCGCTTCCGGGAGACGGCGTTCCTGACCCGAGGCCTGCGGATCGTTTTCGTCGACGAGCGCGAGGCAGGGGAGCGGCACGAGTTCCACGCCGAGGGCGGCATTCGCGACTTCGTCGCCTTCGTCAACGACGCGAAGGACGCCGTCCACAAGCACATCGTCTACTTCGAGGGCTCGACCGAGCAGGGCACGGTCGAGGTGGCGATGCAGTGGAACACCTCCTACGTCGAGTCGGTGTTCTCGTTCGCGAACAACATCAACACGCACGAGGGTGGCACTCATCTATCCGGCTTCAAGGCAGCGCTCACGGGGACGATCAACCGCTACGCGCGCGAAAAGGGCCTCCTGAAGGAGAAGGAGGACAACCTCGAGGGCGAGGACGTGCGCGAGGGCCTCGCCGGCGTCATCTCCGTGAAGCTCCGCGACCCGCAGTTCGAGGGGCAGACCAAGACGAAGCTCGGCAATCCGTGGGTGCGCGGCCTCGTCGAGCAGACGGTCAACGCGCGGCTCGCCGAGTTCCTCGAGGAGAATCCGACCGACGCGCGCCAGATCGTCCAGAAGGCCGTCTCGGCGGCCCGCGCGCGCCAGGCCGCCCGCAAGGCGCGCGACCTCACGCGGCGCAAGAGCGCGCTCGAGAACTCCTCGCTTCCAGGCAAGCTCGCCGACTGCTCGATCCGCGATCCCGAAGCGGCCGAGCTCTACATCGTCGAGGGCGACTCCGCCGGCGGCTCTGCCAAGCAGGCACGCGACCGCACGTACCAGGCCATCCTGCCGCTTCGCGGGAAGATCATCAACTCGGAGAAGAACCGGATCAACAAGGTGCTCTCGAACGCCGAGATCCAGGCCATGCTCACGGCGATCGGCACCGGGATCGGGGACGAGTTCGACATCGCGAACCTCCGCTACGGGCGCGTGATCGTGATGACTGACGCCGACGTGGACGGCTCGCACATCCGTACGCTCATCCTCACGTTCCTGTACCGGAACATGCCCGAGCTGATCGACCGCGGCCACGTGTACATCGCGGTCCCGCCCCTCTACCAAGTGAAGATCGGCAACCAGGAGTTCTACTTCGAGAAGGACGCCCAGCTCGAGGAGCTGCTCGTCCGCGAGCGCGTGCAAGCGATCGAGATCACGGACAGAAGCGGCGAGCAAGTCTCGCTCACCGAGCACCGCTACGGCCGGTTCGTCAAGGCGCTCGCCCGCTTCGAGGGCTACCGCTCGAAGCTCCACGCCGAGTTCGGCGAGGGCGCGCAGTTCGTCGTGGCGCACCGCCTCGTCGAACACGACGCCGCCTCGCTCGCAGCCGCCGAAGCGGTGATCGGAGACACACCGCAGAACGGCTACGACCTGAGCGTGCTCGAACGCGCCGACGGAGAGCTGCGCCTCAAGGTGGTCGAGGTCGAGACGAGCGCGGCCCGCCTCGTCAATCTGTCCGCAGGCCTCGTCGAGTCGGCGACGTACGCGAACCTGCGCCAGGCCTACGAGAAGGTCGCCTCCGAGAGCGGGCTGCCGCCCTTCACGCTCAGGCACGGAAAGAAGACGGCGGTCGCGGATACGTTCGACGAGCTGCGCGACCGGCTTCTCATGCTCGCGAAGGACGGCTTGCACCTGAGCCGCTTCAAGGGCCTCGGGGAGATGAACCCCGAGCAGCTCTGGGAGACCACCATGGATCCGGCGCGCCGCCTGCTCGTCCGCGTGGACGTGGAGGACGCCTCGGCTGCGGACCAGGTGTTCTCCGTCCTCATGGGCGACCAGGTCGAACCCCGCCGGGCTTTCATCGAGCAGAACGCGAAGGACGTGCGCTTCCTCGATGTGTAGACGTCGTGAGCGCCCGAAGGAGGGGGCCCACGGGGGAACCACGGGTTCCCCCGTGAGAAAGGACGTGCGCTTCCTCGATGTCTGAGATCGAGACGGGCCCGCTCGGTCCCGGGCGCATCGAGGCGCGCGAGCTCGAGCAGGAGATGCGCTCGAGCTACCTCGACTACGCGATGTCGGTCATCGTGGGTCGCGCGCTGCCCGACGTCCGCGACGGCCTCAAGCCCGTCCACCGCCGCGTGCTCTATGGGATGAACGAGGCGGGCATGCAGCCGAACCGCCCCTACAAGAAGTGCGCGCGGATCGTCGGCGACGTGATGGGCTCCTTTCACCCGCACGGCGACCAGGCGATCTACGACACGCTCGTCCGAATGGCGCAGTCCTTCTCGCTGCGCTACCCGCTCGTGGACGGCCAGGGGAACTTCGGCTTCGACGTCGAGCCGGCGGCCGCGATGCGCTACACCGAGTGCCGCCTCGCCCGCCTCGCCACCGAGATGCTCCGCGACATCGACGCGGACACGGTCGACTTCGTCCCCAACTACGACGAGTCGCGCCGCGAGCCGACCGTGCTGCCGGCGCGCTTCCCGAACCTGCTCGTGAACGGCTCGTCGGGGATCGCCGTCGGGATGGCGACCAACATGCCCTCGCACCGGCTCGCCGAGGCCATCGATGCGATCGTGGAGCTGATCGACAAGCCCGCCGCGAACGTGGACGACCTCATGCGCCACGTGCAGGGCCCGGACTTCCCGACAGGCGGGATCATCGTCGGACGCTCCGGCATCCGCGACGCGTACCGAACGGGCCGGGGCCGGATCGTCGTCCGCGCGCGCGCCCACATCGAGGAGCTGCGCGGCGGCAAGTCGTCGATCGTCGTCACGGAGCTTCCGTTCGGCGTCCGCGTCGGCGGCGACGGCGGCCTGATCCAGAAGATCGCCGACCTCGTCCAGGACAAAGTCATCCCCGAGATCTCGAACGTGGACGACTTCATCGACAAGTCGGGGATGCGCGTGGTCATCGAGCTCAAGCGCGACGCGGTCCCGAAGGTCGTGCTCAACAAGCTCTTCAAGCACACGTCGCTCCAGACGACCTTCGGCTACAACGCCGTGGCCCTCGTGGACGGCGTGCCGCGGACGCTGTCGCTCCTCGAGCTCGTCAGCCACTACCTCGACTACCAGCGCGAGGTCGTCACCCGCCGGTCGAAGCACGAGCTGCGGCGGGCCGAGGAGCGAGCGCACATCCTCCAGGGCTACCTGACGGCGCTCGACAACCTCGACGCCGTGATCGCGCTCATCCGCGGCTCGGCCGACACGGACGCCGCGCGGCAGGGTCTGATCGACCAGTTCGAGCTCACGGAGATCCAGGCCCAGGCCATCCTCGACCTCCGCCTCGCGCGCCTCACGAGCCTGGCGCGAAAGGAGATCGAGGACGAGTACGCCGATCTGCAGGAGCGGATCGGCGAGCTCCGCGCCATCCTCGGCGACCCGGTGCGGATCGACGCGCTGATCCGCGAGGAGCTGCTCGAGATCAAGGAGGTCTACGGCCGGACGGACGACCGCCGGACGGAGATCGTCGCCGCCGAAGGGGAGCTCGAGCTCGAGGACCTGATCGCCGAGGAGGACATGGTCATCGCGATCACGCGCTCGGGGTACGTCAAGCGCCTGCCCGTGACGACCTACCGCGAGCAGCGCCGCGGCGGCATCGGGGTGATGGGCATGGAGCTGAAGGACGAGGACTTCATCCAGCACCTCTTCGTCGCCTCGACGCACGACTACCTCCTCTTCTTCACCTCCGCCGGCAAGGTCTACCGGCTGAAGGTGCACGAGCTGCCGCTCGGCTCGCGGCAGTCGAAGGGCCGGGCGATCGTGAATCTGCTGCCGTTCCGCCAGGGTGAACAGGTGCGCACCGTGATCCAGACGCGCGAGTTCAAGGAGGCCGAGTACCTCGTCTTCGCGACGAAGAACGGCGTCGTCAAGAAGACGCGGCTCGAGGCCTACAACACGCCGCTGCGCGCCGACGGAATCATCGCGATCAAGATGCGGGAGGGCGACGAGCTCGTCGGCGTCCGGCACTCGAGCGGCGCGAACGACATCCTCATGGTCTCGCGCAAGGGCATGGCGATCCGGTTCGCCGAGAAGGACGTGCGGGCGATGGGTCGCGACACCTCCGGCGTTCAAGGAATGCGCCTCCGCGCCGGCGACGAGGTGATCGCCGTCAACATCGCCGAGGACGACGCCGACCTGCTCGTCGTCACAGACC
>JBOHAM010000017.1:0-4648 GCA_050697735.1 Gaiellaceae bacterium
TGCTGAGTATTCTCTTCGTCCATGCGCGTCATCCTCCCAGACAGCACGGAGCTCGAGCTTCCCGAAGGCGCCACGGGGCTCGACGCGGCGCGCGCCATCGGGCCGAAGCTCGCCGAGCAAGCCGTGCTCGTGCGCGCGAACGGGAGCGTCCGCGACCTGCGCCTCCCGCTCGCCGAGGGCGAGCGCATCCGGATCCTGACGACGCGCGACCGCGAGGACCCGGACGCCCTCTGGGTGCTGCGCCACTCGGCTGCGCACCTGCTCGCCGAGGCAGCCCGGCGCCTCTACCCGGGGACGAAGGTGGCGATCGGCCCGCCGATCGAGAACGGGTTCTACTACGACTTCGAGTTCCCCGAGCCCGTGTCGGAGGACGCGCTCGACCGCCTCGAGGAAGAGATGCGCCGCGAGATCGCCGAGGGCCGCTCCTGGGAGCGCTGGGAGACCGGCCGCGACGAGGCGCGCCGCTACTTCGAGGAGGAGGGCGAGCCGTACAAGGCCGAGCTCGTGGACACGGCCGAGGGGGACATCTCCTTCTACAAGCAGGGCGACTTCGTCGATCTCTGTCGCGGGCCGCACCTCCAGAACGCGGCGCCGATCAAGGCGGTCAAGCTGCTCTCGCTCGCGGGCGCCTACTGGCGCGGAGACGAGAAGCGGCCGCAGCTCACGCGCGTGTACGGGACCGCCTTCTACGACCCGGCCGACCTGGAGGCGTACCTGCATCGGCTCGAAGAGGCCAAGCGGCGCGACCACCGTCGCCTCGGCAAGGAGCTCGGCCTTTTCGACTTCTCGGCCCTCGCGGCAGGGATGCCGTTCTGGCACCCGCGCGGGATGGTCGTCTGGAACGTCCTCGAGGACCTGCGCCGCCGCGAGAACGTCCGCCGCGGCTACGAAGAGGTGCGCACGCCGCAGCTCTACGACTCCGACCTCTGGCGCACCTCCGGGCACTGGGAGAAGTTCAGGGAGCACATGTTCCAGCTCCAGATCGAAGGGCGCGACTACGGGCTCAAGCCGATGAACTGCCCGGGCCACTGCTTGCTCTTCTCGCTCGCGCCGCACAGCTACCGGGAGCTGCCGCTGCGGATCGCCGAGGCGGGGAACCTGCATCGGAACGAGCTCTCCGGCGTCCTGCACGGCCTCCTGCGCGTGCGCCACTTCGTCCAGGACGACGCGCACATCTTCTGCACGCTCGAGCAGGTCCAGGACGAGCTGCTCGCCTGCCTCGACTACGCCTACTACCTCTACGACCTCTTCGAGCTGGACATCCGCGTCGAGCTCTCGCTCCGCCCGGAGGACAAGCTCGGAACCGACGAGGAGTGGGACCTCGCCGAGGAGGAGCTGCGCAAGGCGCTCGCCGCCAAGGGGCTCGACTACGTGGAGAGCGAGGGCGAGGGCTCCTTCTACGGCCCGAAGATCGACCTGCACATGGGTGACTCGCTCGGCCGGAGCTGGCAGCTCGGGACGGTGCAGCTCGACCTGCAGATGCCGAAGCGCTTCGGGCTCACCTACCAGGGCGAGGACAATGCCGAGCACACGCCGGCGATGATCCACCGCGCGCTCCTCGGCTCCCTCGAGCGCTTCTTCGGCGTCTACCTCGAGCACACGGGCGGCGACCTGCCGCTCTTCCTGGCGCCCGAGCAGGTGCGGATCCTGCCGGTCGGGGAGACGCACCGTGCCGACGCCGAGTCGCTGGCCGACCGGCTGCGGGCCGACGGCTTCCGCGCGAAGGTGGACGAGCGGGAGGAGACGCTCGGCCGGCGCATCCGCGACGCCGAGCTGGAGAAGGTGCCGTACGTGGTCGTCTGGGGCGACCGCGAGTCGGTCGAAGCCGTGTCGGTCCGGCGACGGCATGGTGAACAATCCGTGCTCTCGGCCGACGCGCTCGCCGACGAGCTCCGCGCCGCTGCTAAGATCTGACCCCTGCAAGCAGGAGCATCGTTTCCTCACCTCCGGAGCCGAGCGCTCATCGGAGGTTCAACCGAATCGGGGAATGGACGAGCTGCCTGCGTGCAGCTTTTCGTTGTTCTAGGAGGAGGAAGCAGCACAACGTGGTGACGTTCAATTGAGGCCGCGGCGCAGGTTCGAGCAGGCGAGGCCGCAGCAGGACACGACGCGGATCAACGAGGCGATTCGGGTCCCGCGCGTCCGCCTCGTCGACTCGGACGGGAGCCAGGTCGGCATCAAGCCCACGGCCGAGGCGCTCGAGTACGCGTACTCCAAGGATCTCGACCTGGTCGAGGTGGCCGCGAGCGCCGACCCGCCGGTCTGCCGGATCATGGACTACGGCAAGTACAAGTACGAGCAGGAGCAGAAGGCCAAGACCGCCCGCAAGCACCAGTCGCAGATCCAGGTCAAGGAGATCAAGCTCCGGCCCAAGATCGGCGTCCACGACTACGAGACGAAGAAAGGACACGTCGTCCGGTTCCTGACCGCACGCGCGAAGGTGAAGGTGACGATCATGTTCCGCGGCCGCGAGCAGACCCACCCCGAGCGCGGCCGTGACCTGCTCATGCGCCTCGCCGACGACGTCAAGGAGCTCGGCGCGATCGAGTCGCCGCCCCTCCAGGACGGGCGCAACATGGTCATGGTGCTCGCCCCGCACAGGGCGGCAGGACGAGAGGTAGGAGCAGCACAAAGTGCCTAAGCAGAAGACAAACTCCGCCGCCAAGAAGCGGTTCAAGCTCACCGGCAGGGGCCGCGTGCTGCGGCGCCATGCCATGCAGAGCCACAATCTCGAGAAGAAGACCGCCAAGAGGCGCCGCGGCTTCCGCCGCGACCACGCCGTGGACGAGAGCGACGCCCGCGACGTGAAGCGCCTGCTCGGGCGGTAGCGGCAGAGGAGGTAGCGAATGCCCCGCGTCAAGCGATCCGTTCACGCGCGCAAGAAGCGCCGCAAGGTGCTCGACCGCGCCAAGGGCTACGTCGGCCAGAGCTCGGTCTCGTACCGCAAGGCGAAGGAGGCCGTCCAGAAGGCCGACAACCACGCCTATCGCGACCGCAAGCGCAAGAAGCGCGTCTTTCGCCGCCTCTGGATCGTGCGCATCAACGCGGCCGCCCGGCAGGAGGGCCTCTCGTACAACCAGTTCGTCGCGGGGTGCCGCAAGGCGAACATCGAGCTCGACCGCAAGACGCTCGCCGACCTGGCCGTCTCCGATCCGGCCGCGTTCGCCAAGATCGCCGAGCGGGCGAAGGCCGCGCTCTAGGCCCTCCCGCCCTGATCACCTCCGCCGCGAACCCGCGCCTCAAGCTCGTGCGGAAGCTCGAGTCGCGGCGGCAGCGGGAGAAGCTGGGGCTCTTCGCCTGCGAGGGCGAGGACCTCGTGGCTGCCGGCCTCGACGCCGGCCTCGAGCCCGTGGAGGCGCTCGTGGATGCCGAGCGGCCGGCGCTCGCCGGCCGGCTTCCCCGGGCTGAGGCGGTCGCATCGGAGCTGCTGGCGGGGATCTCCTCGCTCCCGCATCCTGGGCGGGTGATCGCCGTCTTCCGGCGGGCGGACCTGCCGCGGGGCACGGAGCGGCCGGTCGGGCTCGCGCTCTGGCGGGTAGCCGACCCGGGGAACCTCGGCACGCTGGTGCGGGCTGCTGACGCGCTCGGCCCGGCGTTCGTGGCGCTCTCGCCCGGCTGCGCCGACCCCACCGGGCCCAAGGCGCTGCGGGCCTCGGCCGGCGCGGTCTTCCGGGTGCCGCTCGCGGGATTCGCGGAGGCGCCCGCGCCGCGTGTGGCGCTGGTGCCGCGAGAGGGCACGTTCCTGCCGGAGCTCGATCTTCCTCCCCGGGTGACGTTCGTGCTCGGCGCGGAGCGCGAAGGGCTTCCGCCGGACGTACTGGCGGCTTGCGAGGCCAGCGCTACGATCCCGCAGGCCGCGGAGGCCGAGTCTCTGAACGTGGCCGTCGCCGGCGCGATCGCGCTCTACGAGTGGGGGAGGGGTCGATGAACGCACAGCAGTGGGTGGACGAGTACGGCCGTGCGTGGCGGGAGAAGGACGTCGACGCGGCCGTCGCGCTCTTCACGGAGGACGCCGAGTACCGCTCGAGCCCGTTCCGCGAGCCGAATGTCGGCTCGGCGGGCATCTGCGACTACTGGACGCAGGCGACCTCCACCCAGGAGGACGTGGACGTCCGCATGGGGACGCCCATCGTGGCCGGCGACCGGGTCGTGGTCGAGTGGTGGACGACGATGCGCGCCGAGGGCGAGGAGGTCACCCTCCCCGGTTGCCTCCTCCTGCGTTTCGTGCCCGACGGCCGCTGCGCGGCGCTGCGCGAGTACTGGCGCATCGAGCCCGGCCGCCACGCCCCGCACCCGGGCTGGGGCGAGTAAGCCGGACCCGCGGCGTCAGTACTCCAAGTCGTCGAGGGTGTAGGTCGTCAACCCGTACACGACGAGCAGGTTGAGCGTGATCAGAAGGATGCTCGCCAACGGAAAGCTGAAGATCCAGAAGATGTTGACGATTGCGCCTATGCACCCGATCGCGATGCCCGCGGTCGTCGCCCAGGGGGCACGCCGAAGGATGAAGGCGCCCGTCACCACGAGGACGACGCCGACGCAGAGGTAGAACCAGCCCCAGGCCTCGAGGTTGTCGTCCCAGAACACGGCGTCGATCGCCGTGTCCTGCGCATCGAGCGCCCAGAGCCCGTCGAGGATCTGCATCACGCCC
>JBOHAM010000018.1:0-4072 GCA_050697735.1 Gaiellaceae bacterium
CCTGACGACGAAGCAGGCGCTCATGGACCAGATGGCGATGACGCTGGGCGGGCGCGCGGCCGAGGAGCTCGTCTTCCACGAGGTGACGACGGGCGCCGCCAACGACATCGAGAAGGTGACGGCGACCTCCAAGCACATGGTCATGCGCTACGGCATGAGCGAGAAGCTCGGGCCGCGGGCGCTGGGGCGCAACCACGACATGCCCTTCCTCGGCCGCGACATGGGCTCCGAGCCGGACTACTCCGAGGAGATCGCGCGCGAGATCGACGACGAGATCCGCCGCGTGATCGAGGAGGCCCACGACCGCGCCCGCAAGGTGCTCGCCGAGCACATGGAGGAGCTGCACCAGCTCTCCGAGCTCCTGATCGAGCGCGAGACGATCGACAAGGACCAGTTCGAGAGGCTCCTGGCCGGCGAGGCGCCCGAGAGCGTCTTCCCGGAGGAGGGCGTCGCCGCGCCGGCCGAGGAGCCGGAGCGGAAGCCCCGGGCCGAGCCCAAGCCGCGCCCCTTCCCGCTCCCGGGCGCGACCATGCAGCCCCCGCCCGAGCCCGAAGGCGCCAACTAACTTTCTCCGGGTGTCCCGCGCGCTGCTCGTCCTCGCTGGAACGCTCGCGGTTGCTGGCTGCGGCGGCTCCGAGACCGTGACCGTGACGGAGAGCGAGACGGGCACCGTCACCGAGACCGTCACGGAGACGCAGACCGTCGCGGAGCCGGTCGGCCTCCCGCCCGCGGTCGCCGAGACACATGCGGCGCTCCTCGAGGCGGCGGAGTCGGGCGACTACGAAGCGCTCCGGCCGCTCCTGCCCGAGTCCGGCTTCTCGTACACGTTCGGGGGCGGCGCGCCAGGCGGGCCGATCGAGTACTGGCAGCAGGTCGAGGCACAGACGGGCGACCGGCCCATCGAGATCCTCGCGAGGATCCTGCGCCTGCCCTACACGCTCTCCGGCGGCATGTACATCTGGCCGTTCGCCTACGACAAGCAGGAGGACGAGCTGACCGCCCACGAGCGCGAGCTGCTCGGCGACCTGGCTAACTCCTACACGGGCGCCGGCAGCGGCTACCTCGGCTGGCGCGCCGGCATCGAGCCCGACGGGACCTGGCGCTTCTTCATCGCGGGCGACTAGAAGAGGAGGTGCCAGCGCCGCCGGCGGGCCTTGCGCGGAGGCTCGGGCAGCGGCTCTCCGGCCACGATCGCCGCCGGCGCCTCCGCGGTGAGGAAGCGCGCGAGCGCGTCGTCGCCCACCGCCTCGGCCGCGTCGGCGAGCCCCGCCTCCCGGATCGCCGGCGTGTGTGCGTCGCTGGCCAGGAGGTGGGCGAGCCCGAGCTCGAGCAGGCGCTCGGCGGCCTTCTGCGAGGAGCGGCCGAGGCGGCCGTCCACGGAGGCCGCGGTGAGCTGGACGAGGGCGCCCACGCGGACGGCCTCCGCCAGGCGGCCCGGGTCGCCCTGAACCTGGCGGTTGCGCTCGGGGTGGGCGAGGACCGGGGCGAGCCCGCGCAGGCCGAACCCGTAGACCGTCTCCTCGAGCCCGGCCGGCCAGCCCGAGTAGGGGAACTCGAGCAGCAGGTAGCGGCCGGACTGCGCGATCGTGAAGCGCCGTAGGTCGTCGTCGCCGAGTGTCGAGAGCATCCCGAGGTCGACCTCCCCGCCGTGGAGAACCTCGACGTCGATCCCCTGCTCGACGAAGTCCTCGCGGAGCCGGGTCACGCTCCGCTCCATCTCGGCGGGGCGGGTGGGGTAGTCGTCGCGGACGTGCGGCGTGGCGGCGATCGCGGTCACGCCGTCGGCCGCCGCCCGCAGCGCGAGCTCGCGCGAGTCCTCGACGGTCCGCGCCCCGTCGTCGAGGCCGGGGAGGATGTGGGAGTGGAGGTCGATCACGGCGGGCGTAGGATACGGTTGCCGCGTGGGACCCCCGCTCGAGCAGGCCTTTCCTCGGCCGTCGGTGCTCGGGGTCGTGAACGTGACGCCCGACTCCTTCTCCGACGGCGGGCGCTTCCTCGCGCCGGAGGACGCGGCCGCGCAGGCTCGCCAGCTGGTGGAGGAGGGCGCCGTGCTCGTGGACGTGGGCGCGGAGTCCACTCGGCCCGGCTCCTCCGGCGTCTCCGCGGACGAGGAGCTCCGGCGGCTCGAGCCCGTCCTCGAGCGGCTGTCCGGCCTGCCGGTCTCGGTGGACACCTCCAAGGCCCCCGTCGCCCGCCGCGCGCTGGAGCTCGGCGCGGTGATGGTCAACGACGTCACTGCTCTGCGCGGCGATCCCGAGCTGGCCGGCGTGGTGGCCGAGAGCGGCTCGTACCTCTGCCTCATGCACATGCTCGGGGAGCCGCGCACGATGCAGGAGGAGCCGCGCTACGACGACGTCGTCTCGGAGGTGAAGGCGTTCCTGGAAGAGCGGCTTGCGTTCGCCGTGGCGGCCGGCGTTCCCGAGGAGCGCATCTGCCTCGATCCCGGGATCGGGTTCGGGAAGACCGTGGAGCACAACCTGGAGCTGCTCGTCCGCCTCCGCGAGCTCGTCGCCGTCGGCCGCCCGCTGCTCGTCGGGGCCTCCCGCAAGCGCTTCCTCGGCCGTGTCCTCGGCGACCCGGAAGCGCTGACGGGCCCGGTTGCGGCGGGGGTCGCCGTCGCCGTGCTCGCCTACGAGCGGGGCGCGTCGCTCTTCCGCGCGCACGACGTCCGCGAGCACGTCGAGGCGCTCGCCGCCGCCCGCGCCGTCGTCAGGACGTCGGCGTGACGGAGGTCCTGATCGAGGTCCAGGGCCTCGAGCTGCGCGGGTTCCACGGCGTGCTCGAGGACGAGCAGCGGATCGGCCAGAGCTTCGTCTTCGACGTGGAGCTCGTCGCGCACGACGCCGGCGTCCACAGCGACCAGCTCGCCGACACGGTGGACTACACGGCCGTCGTCGAGCGCATCGAGGCGATCAACGGGGAGCGCCGGTTCAACCTGATCGAGGCTCTTGCGGCGGCCATCGCGGACGATCTCGTCGAGCGCTTTCCGGCCACCCGTGTGCGGGTGCGCGTACGCAAGCCCGAGGTGCGCCTCGCGGCCCCGGCCGAGTTCACCGCCGCGACCGTCGAGCGCCAGCGACGGTAGCTCCTGGCCGGCGAACGGCACAAGGCGTTCGTAGGGCTCGGCGCGAACCTCGGCGACCGGCAGGGGACGATCCGGCGCGCCGTCGCGCTCCTGGCGGAGGAGCCCGGGATCGAGATGCTCGCCGTCTCCTCGCTCCGCGAGACCGACCCGGTGGGCTACGCCGACCAGCCGCCGTTCCTGAACGGCGCCGTCGCGCTCGCGACCGAGCTCGGCCCGCGCGAGCTCCTTGGCCGGCTGCTCGCGATCGAGCGCGAGCTCGGGCGGGCGCGGGGCGAGGGCCCTCGCTACGGGCCGCGCGTCATCGACCTCGACCTGCTCCTCCACGGCGACGAGGTCGTGGACGAGCCGGGCCTCGTCGTGCCCCATCCGCGCCTGGCCGAGCGGCGCTTCGCGCTCGAGCCGCTCCACGAGCTCGACCCCGGGCTGACGCTCCCGGACGGGCGGCGCGTGGCCGACCTCCTCGCCGCCCTGGAGCCGTAGTGCACGAGAGGATTCCGCCTCGCCGGCGCTAGAATGAGGCCCATGTCGCACCTCGACGAACTGGACGAATACGAGGCCGATCTCGAGCTCCGCCTGAAGAAGGAGTACTCGGCGGTCTTCAGCCTCTTCCGCTACTGCGTCGTCACCCAGGACTCGACCTACCTCTGCAACCGGCACGCGCTCAAGGTGCTGCCGCAGACGACCTACCCGTTCTTCCACCTGACCATGGAGGACGTCTGGGTCTGGGACAAGAACCGCCCGACCCGGATCATCCCGCGGGCCGAGGTCTACACGTCGAGCGACGTCACGATCGAGGAGCTTCGCGGCGAGGGCGACGGCCCCGCGCTCACCCCCGAGGCGCTCGCGCAGAAGCTCGGCGAGACCCTCGGCGGCGAAGAAGAGCTGCCCTAGGGGTCTGTCTGGAAAGTGGCCACGGTGGATGGCACGCGACACGTGGGGCGAGGCAAGGACGCAGGGAGCGTCGATATGCGGGCATATCGGCGCGAC
>JBOHAM010000019.1:0-4883 GCA_050697735.1 Gaiellaceae bacterium
GAGAGCGGGCCGGAGGGGAAGCTCCGAGGACGACCTCCCCCTCCTGCTTGCACCACGCTCCGGACCGTGACGCCGGACGGGGTCTGAATCCGACGCCCGACGAGCGTAGACCCGCTCTCCCGGCGAGCGTAATCCGGCGAGCTTGTCCGTGCAAGCAGGAATGACCAGGATTTTCCACGTGGCCGCCCCGGTTAGAATCGCCGCGCCTCGGAAACCAGGTCTGGAGGTCGCATGAGCGTACGGGTGGGCATCAACGGCTTCGGCCGGATCGGCCGCAACTTCTTCCGCGCGGCGCGGAAACAGGGCGCCGATCTCGAGATCGTGGCCGTCAACGACCTCGGGGATGCCAAGACGATGGCCCATCTCCTCAAGTACGACTCCGTGCTCGGGCCGCTGGACGCGACCGTCGAGCCCGTCGAGGCGGGGATCCGCGTCGACGGGGACGAGCTGAAGCTCCTGAACGAGAAGGACCCGGCCGCGCTCCCTTGGAAGGAGCTCGGCGTCGAGGTCGTTCTCGAGTCGACCGGCCTCTTCACCAAGCGCGAGGGGGCGCAGGCGCACCTGGACGCAGGTGGCGGCAAGGTGGTCATCTCGGCCCCGGCCACCGACCCCGACGTGACGATCGTGCTCGGCGTGAACGACGAAACCTACGACCCCGAGCAGCACCGGATCGTCTCGAACGCCTCCTGCACGACGAACTGCGTCGCGCCGCTCGCCAAGGTGCTCCACGACGCGTGGGGAATCGAGTCCGGCTTCATGACGACCATCCACGCGTACACCAACGACCAGCGGATCCTCGACCTGCCGCACGCCGACCTCCGGCGCGCGCGGGCCGCCGCCGTGAACCTGATCCCGACCTCGACCGGCGCCGCACGGGCGATCGGGCTCGTGATCCCCGACCTGAAGGGGAAGGTGGACGGGATCAGCGTTCGTGCGCCGGTCTCCGACGGGTCGCTCATCGACCTGGTCGTGCGGGTCGGCAGCGAGGTGACGAGGGACGAGGTGAACGCCCGCTTCCGCGAGGCGGCCGACACCGGGCCGTTCGCGGGCATCCTCCAGTACACCGACGAGCCGCTCGTCTCGACGGACGTTGTCGGCAACTCCTTCTCGGCCGTCTTCGACAGCGACCTCACGATGGCGCACGGAAACGCGGTCAAGGTCTTTGGCTGGTACGACAACGAGTGGGGCTACAGCTGCCGGCTCGTGGATCTCGTCCAGCGGTTGTGAATCGGCCTCGGAGCGTTCGCGCCGCCGAGATCGAGGGCAAGCGCGTCCTCGTTCGGGTCGACTTCAACGTGCCGCTCGAGGACGGCCGGGTGGCCGACGACACCAGGATCCGGGCGGCGTTGCCGACGATCGAGCTCCTGCTGGAGCGCGGCGCCTCGGAGGTCGTGCTCATGTCCCACCTCGGCCGGCCGAAGGGCGAGGACCCCGCCTTCTCGCTGGAGCCGGTGCGCGGACGCCTCCGCGAGCTGCTCCCGGACGAGCGCATCCGGCTCCTGGAGAACACGCGCTTCGATCCGCGCGAGACCGAGAACGACCCCGGGTACGCCCGCGAGCTCGCCGCTCACGGCGACGTCTACGTCAACGACGCATTCGGCTCGGCGCACCGCGCGCACGCGTCGACCGAGGGCGTGGCCTCCCTGCTGCCTGCCTACGCGGGCCTGTTGCTCGAACGCGAGCTCGAGGAGCTCGGGTCGCTCCTGGAGAGTCCCGAGCGACCGTTCGTCGCCGTCCTCGGCGGCGCGAAGGTGGCCGACAAGATCGGCGTGCTCGAGTCGCTCGGCGAGCGCGCGGACGTCGTGCTCGTCGGCGGCAAGATGGCCGAGGAGGTCGACCGCGACGCTGGATACGAGCTGCCGGAGGACGTGGTCGCGGCAGCCGCGTTCGAGGCCGACGCCGAGTCGCGGATCGTTGCGTGGGACGCCGTGCCGGAGGGCTGGCTCGGCCTCGACATCGGCCCGGCGACGAGCGAGCGCTACGCCGCCCGGATCGCCGAGGCGAGCACGGTCTTCTGGAACGGGCCCATGGGCGTCTTCGAGTGGCCCCGCTTCGCCGAGGGGACGAAGGCGGTCGCCGAGGCGGTGGCCGCTGCCGACGCCCACACCGTCGTGGGTGGCGGCGACTCCGTGCGCGCGGTCGAGGAGCTCGGCCTCGCCGACCGCATCGACTGGATCTCGACCGGCGGCGGCGCCTCGCTGGAGCTCCTCGAAGGTAGGGACCTCCCCGGAGTCGCGGCGATCCCGGAGGCCTGAAGATGCACACCCTCGTCACACTTCCGTGTCCCACGCGCGCGCTTTTCCTCGATAGGCTGGAACCGGTGGGTGGCTCGCGGCGGCCCCGCGTCAAGAGGCCATGTCCATGCTGATCGCGGGCAACTGGAAGATGTACAAGGGGCCGGCGGAGGCCATCGCCTTCTGCCAGGCCTTCGCGCCACCGGAAGGGGTGGACGTCGTCGTCTGCCCGCCATACCCCGCCCTGCGCGAGGCAAGGGCCACCGGGCTGACGGTCTACGCCCAGAACGTCCACTGGGAGGCAGAGGGCGCCTTCACCGGCGAGGTCTCGGCGGAGATGCTGCTCGAGCTCGGCGTCGCCGGGTCGCTCGTGGGCCACTCCGAGCGGCGGCAGCACTTCGGGGAGACCGACGAGACCACCGCCGCGCGCGCCGAGCGAGCGCTCGACGCCGGGCTCGGGGTGATCGCCTGCGTCGGTGAGCTCGAGGACGAGCGCGAGCGCGACGAGACCGAGAGCGTCCTGCGCCGCCAAGTCTCGGTGCTGCCCCAGCACGAGCGGCTCGTGGTCGCCTACGAGCCGGTCTGGGCCATCGGCACCGGCAAGACGGCCACGCCAGCCATGGCCCAGGAGGCGCACGCGCTGATCAAGACGATCCTCGCCGCGCCGGTGCTCTACGGCGGCTCCGTGAAGCCTGAGAACGCCGAGGAGCTCCTCGCCCAGCCGGACGTGGACGGGGCGCTCGTCGGCGGTGCCTCCCTCGACGTCGAGTCCTTCGCCGCGATTTGCCAGACGGCCGCCCGCCTCTCCCGCTCGTAGCGCTCGTCGTCCTCGACGGGTGGGGGTGCGCGCCGCCGGGCCCCGGGAACGCGGTCGAGTTGGCCTCCACGCCGGTCTTCGACGCGCTCTGGCAGCGGTACCCACACACGAGGCTGCGCGCCTCGGGCGAGGACGTCGGCCTCCCGCCGGGGCAGATGGGCAACTCTGAGGTCGGGCATCTGACGATCGGCGCGGGCCGGGTGATCTTCCAGGACCTGATGCGTGTCAATCGCGCGATCGAGACGGGGGACTTCTACGAGAACGAGGCGCTCGCCGGCGCCTTCCGCCGTGCCCGCGAGCGCGGCGGGGACGTCCACCTGCTGGGGCTCGTCTCCTACGGCGGCGTCCACTCCCACATCGACCACCTGCGCGCGCTGCTCGAGCTCGCCAGCCGCGAAGGCATGGCCGAGCACACCTACGTCCACGCCTTCACCGACGGCCGCGACGTCTCGCCGACCTCGGCGCGCGACGATCTCGCCGAGCTCGTCCGGGCCGGCGCCCGCATCGTCACCGTCTGCGGCCGGTACTACGCGATGGACCGTGACCAGCGCTGGGAGCGGACCGAGCGTGCGCTCGCCGCCCTCGTCGGGGGCAAGGGGAGCCAAGCCGTCGACCCGGTGGCGGCGGTCGAGGCCTCCTACGAGCGAGGCGTCACGGACGAGTTCGTCGAGCCGGTCGTCCTGCCCGGCCCGCGGCTCGGCCGCGAGGACGCGGCGATCCACTTCAACTTCCGCCCCGATCGCGCCCGCCAGCTCACGCAGAAGCTGCTCGAGGGCGGCGTCGACCTGACGACGATGACCCGCTACCGCGACGACTTCGACTGCCCGGTCGCCTTCGAGGCGCAGGACGTGAGCGAGACGATGGCCGAGGTGCTGGCCGAGCACGGTGTGCGCCAGCTCCACGTCGCCGAGACCGAGAAGTACGCACACGTCACCTACTTCTTCAACGGCGGCCGTGAGGAGGAGTGGGAGGGGGAGACGCGCATACTCGTGCCGTCGTCGCGCGAGGTGGCCACCTACGACGAGAAGCCCGAGATGTCCGCCGCGGAGGTCGCCGAGCGCTTCGCCGCCGAGGTGGGCGACGGCTACCGCTTCGCCATCGTCAACTTCGCCAACCCGGACATGGTCGGTCACAGCGGCGTCATCCCCGCCGTCGTGCAGGCGGTCGAGGCGACCGACGAGGCGCTCGGCCGCGTCATCGAGGCGGTCGAGCGTGCCGGCGGCGTCTGCCTGGTAACTGCCGACCACGGGAACGCCGAGCAGCTTCTCCAGGCGGACGGCGAGAGCCCGCATACCGCCCATACCCAGAATCTGGTTCCGCTCGTTGTGACCTTGGAGGACGCGGCCCTTCAGGACGACGGGGCGCTTGCCGACTTAATACCGACGTGTCTGTGGCTTCTGGGACTTCCTCCTTCGGAGGGGATGACCGGCAGGAACCTGATTCGTCTGCGCTGAACCCGGGGCTATACTGCGCCAACCCAGCGGCCCGGGTCATCAGCGTGCCCCTTCCTCAACCCGATCACCTCCTTCTGCGCCGCGCGCAAAAAGGGGACGAGCACGCCTTCCGGACGATCCTCGAGATGTACGAGGTGCCGGTCTTCAACTACGTGCTGCGGATCGTCGGCGACCGCGCGCTGGCGGAGGACCTCACGCAGGAGATCTTCATCCGCATCTACCAGGGCCTGGCCGGGTTCTCGCTGCGCTGCCGCTTCACCACCTGGCTCTTCCAGGTGGCGAAGAACCGCGTCCTCGACGAGCTGCGCGCCCGCGAGCGCAAGCCGCAGGCAGTCGTGACGCTCGACGACCTGCCGCCGCTCGAGGTCGTCGATGCCC
>JBOHAM010000020.1:0-7559 GCA_050697735.1 Gaiellaceae bacterium
TGGAGCGGGCGAAGGGAATCGAACCCTCACCACCAGCTTGGAAGGCTGGGGCTCTACCGTTGAGCTACGCCCGCGGGCTCTCGGCCAACGATAGCCGGTTCCCCGAAGGGGGGATGCACGGGTAGTGGGGCCGCGCGCATGATCCGGGGAGAAGCACTGCAACAGGCGCCTTGCGGTCACGCCTACGGAACAAGGGGACTCGCGTGACCCTCGAACGGATCAACGAGCTCAACTGGCGAACTGCCGTCGTCGGCTACAGCGTCTTCATGACGCTCTGGATCGTGGTGTTCGCCGGCACGGAGCGCGCGCTGCCCGGAGTGGCCGTCGTCGTGCTGCTCGTGCTGCCGGCGGTCGTCCACTTCGGACTCGGCTACGTGGCGGCGGACTGGCGGGCGCTCTACCTCGCCGGGCTGCCGGTCGTGGTCGCCGCGTTCGCAGGCGGTCTGCCGTCCGCGCTCTGGGCCGCCGTCGTGCTCCTGACGGCCTTCCCGGGAGCACCGCTGATCGCAGCCGGGGTGTACGTCCGCACCTGGTTGGAACGGCGCGACCCGGCCTACGTCGATCCCTGGATGATCTAACGGGTCGCCGTATGCTGGCTCGGTGGCGCCGTCGCCCGGGAGCTGGCAGGCGGCCTGGGTCGAGCTCGCGGCCGTGGCCGTCCTCGTGGCCGCCTACGTCCTCGCGGCGCGGCGGCACCGCCCGTCCCGCCGGCAGCTTGCGTGCTTCGCCGGAGCGGTGCTCCTGCTCCTGGCCGTCTCGGTCACGCCGCTCGCCACGCTTGCCCTCCACTATTACCTGTGGGCGCACCTCGTCCAGAACGTGGCGCTCGCCGAGTGGGTCCCCCTGCTCCTCGTCGCCGCCGTACCGCCCGGGCTCGCCGCGACGCTCGCGAGGCCGCGCGCGGTCCGCTTCCTGACGCGCCCGGTGGTGGCGCTGCCGCTCTGGCTCGCGGCGTACGCCATGTGGCACGTCCCGCCCGCCTACGACACCGCGCTCGAGCACCACGCGCTCCTGCACCTGGAGCACCTCACGTACCTGCTCACGGGGGTGTTGCTCTGGTGGTCGCTCCTGCACGACCGGCCCTGGAGCCTAACGGCTGGCGCCAAGTCCGCGTACGTCTTCGCCGCCTTCGTCTTCGCGAGCCCGCTCGGGCTCCTGCTCGCGCTGCTGCCGAGCCCGCTCTACGACTTCTACGTCGAGGCGCCGCGTCTCTGGGGGCTGAGCGCCCTCTCCGACCAGCAGCTCGCCGGCATCGCCATGGCGGTCAGTGAGGGCATCGTCTTCTTCGCCGCCTTCACGGTCTTCTTCGTCCGCTTCCTCGCGGAGGAGGAGGCGGAGCCCGAGCGAAGACTCGTCCCGTGAGCGCCGCCTTCGCCGCACGCGGTCTCGTGAAGCGCTACGGGCCGGTGACGGCCCTGGGCGGCGTCGACCTTGACGTCGAGGAGGGCGAGCTCGTCGGGCTCCTCGGGCCGAACGGCGCGGGCAAGTCGACGCTCGTGAAGATCGGCTGCGGGCTCGTGCGCGCGACCGCGGGCGAGGCCTCCGTCTGCGGCGCGCGCGCCGGCTCCGCGGAGGCGCGCCGGGCGATGGGTTACCTCGCCGAGCTCTTTCGCTTCCCCGGCTGGTCCTCCGCGGACGAGGTGCTGACGCTCCACCAGCGACTCGCCGGCTCGGGCGGCGGCGCCGGCGAGCGCGCGGAGCTGCTCGATCTCGTCGGCCTCGCAGAGGCGCGCGCCCGCCGCGTCGAAGACATGTCGAAGGGCATGCAGCAGCGGCTCGGCATCGCCCAGGCGCTCGTCGGCAACCCTCGCTTCCTCTTCCTGGACGAGCCGACGAGCGCGCTCGACCCGGCCGGCCGGCGCACCGTGCGCCGCCTGCTCGAGCAGCTCCGCGGCCGCGGGATCGCCGTCCTCCTCAACTCGCACCTGCTGAGCGAGATCGAGCTCGTGTGCGACCGCGTCGCCATCCTCTCGAACGGCCACATCGTGACCGAGGGACGCCCGTCCGAGCTCGCGCGCCCTCGCGGCGTCGAGGTGGACGTGAACGGCGACACCCGCCTCTTCCCGGGCGCGAGCCGGGAGGACGCACCGCGCATCGTGGCCGACTTCGTGGCCGCCGGCGACCAGGTCTACGGCGTCCGCGTCCTCGAATCGACCCTGGAGGAGATCTACCTCGAGGCGGTCGGGGAGGACGCCGGGTGAGGGCCGTGCCCGTCATCGTCGGCTACGCGCTGCGGGAGAGCGTCCGCCGGCGCGTCTTCCTCGTCGTGCTCGTCCTCACGGCTGCCTTCGTCGGGCTCTACTGGCTGGGCGCGAACCAGGCCTTCGACACCGTGGACGAGGTCGACCGACCGCCCGCCGCGGTGCTGGCCGACGTGGACGAGCGCACGCTCACCGGCGCGACGCTCTTCGGCCTCTCGATGTTCGGCACGCTCTTCCTCGGCGCCGTATTGGCGGCGTTCCTGACGCTCGGGGTCGTGCGCGGCGACGCCGAGCGCGGCCTGCTGCAGCCGCTCGTCGTCCGCCCGATCGGCCGGGGCGTACTCCTGCTCGGCCGCTTCGTAGCCGCCGCGGGCGTGTGCGCCGTCTACGTCCTCACCGTCTTCGGGGCGAACCTCTGGATCACGTGGGAGGCCGGCGGTTGGCGCCCCGACCGGATCGCCGAGCCCGCGCTCCAGCTGGCGATTGCCGTGTGCGTGATCGCGGCCCTCTCGCTGCTCGGTTCCGTCTTTCTCTCCTCCACCGCAAACGGGATCGCCGTCTTCATGGTCTTCGGCGCGGGCCTGGTCGCCGGCCTGCTCGGCCAGATCGGCGAGGTGCTCGACTCCGACACGCTGACCAGGGTCGCCGAGATCTCCTCCTGGGCCCTGCCGTTCGAGGCGCTTTACCAGGACGGCCTCCAGGCGATCACTGCCGATTCGACCGGCTTCACGGAGTTCGCGCTCCAACTCGGCCCCTTCGGCGGCGCGCAGGCGGCCGGGCCCTACCTGTGGCCTTGGACGGTCGCCTACCTCGTCCTCGTCGGCGGCGCTGCTTACGCCGCGTTCGCGCGGAAGGATCTGTGACGACTGTCGCGAACGACGCGGCATGAAGAGCTCCGAGGACACGACCCGCGCCCAGCACGCGCTGCTCGCCGCCCTCGCCCGTAACCGCGGCGAGCTGGACGCGGCGACGCTCGAGCGGTTGCTCCGGCTCGTCGGCGCCCTCGCGCCGGGCCGCTAGGGTGCGCCCGTCAGGACGCGGCTCTCGATCTTCGAGTCGAGCACGACCTCGCCTGCCGCGATGCGGACGAGCGCGCCGGCGAACTCGTTCATGTCGGCCACCCGGTCCTTGAGCAGGTAGCCGACGCGCTCCTCGCCGGTGGCCAGCAGCTCGCGCGCGTAGGCCGGCTCGAGTGTCTGGGAGAGGAGGAGCACCGCGATCTCGGGAAAGAGCCGGCGGATGGTCTTGGCGGCGCGCAGGCCCTCGTCGCTCCCGGAGGGCGGCATGCGGATGTCCACCACGGCCACGTCCGGGCGGGTCGCGGCGACCTGCTCCAGGAGCTCGTCCCCCGTCCCCGCCTGGGCGACCACGTGCATGTCCGCCTCCTCGAGGAGACGGGCGATGCCCTCGCGAACGAGCACGGAGTCGTCGGCGAGCGCGACCCGGAGCCTGCGATCGTCGACGCGGCGGGCACGCCGCAAGGGCGGGAACTCGGTCGGCAGCGCCTCGTCGAGCAGCTGGAAGAGCTGCTCGGGCTCGGGGATCCCGGCGAGCTCGTACACGCCGATGTCGCGGACCTGGGCGCCGGAGAGGGTCGCCGTCTTGCGCGAGAGGAGCACCTGGCCGCCGTTCCCGGCCGCGCTGATCCGCGCGGCGCGGTGCACGTCGAGCCCGACGAGGCCGTAGCCGGCATCCAGGGCGGTACCCGTGTGGAGGCCCATCCGGAGCTGGACGGAGACGTCGCCCGGCCAGGAGCCGGCCAGGAGCGCGCGCTGCGCCTCACGGGCCGCCTCCACGGCCTGGCGCGCCTCGGGAAAGACGGCGAAGAACTCGTCGGCGCGGCACTCGACCTCGCGGCCTCCGTGCTCGGCGACCGCGGAGCGCAGGAGCGACCGCGAGCCGGCGAGGACGTCGCAGTAGTCCGAGCCGAGGCTCCGGACGAGGCCCGTGGAGCGCTCGATGTCGGTGAAGAGGAAGGTGAGCTCGTGCTCGTGAGGGTCGGACATGCCTAGAAGCATGGACGATCGCGCGGCCGGCTTCCAGGCAGTAACCCCACGACGCGGGGTAGGGGTAACCGCACTTCGCTACGCGCGAGCGCGCGGATGAGGGCTCTGGCGCCCGGGCGCGGAGTCGCCGCACGCTCCGCGCCCGAGCGCCAGACCCCTAGGGGCCTGCCTTCCCAGGCAGGCCCCTAGATCGCCAGTGGGAGATGCTCCGGCTGGCCGGCGATCTCGGCCGCCGGAGCCCGCAGGTAGACGAGCCTGCGCAGCGGGTCCACCCGGTCGACGAGCGCCGCCGTGACGACCGGCAAGCGCGAGCGGAGCCCTTGCTGGATCCGGACGACGATGTAGTCCGGCTCGTCGGCGTCGGGTGGGAAGAGAGGGGTCTCGACCGTGCCCACCGGCCCATCGCACGCCACGGCGAGGTAGCCATGGCACCGTCGAAGCGCGTCGAGGCTGTCAGGCACCGGCGCTCCGGACGTCGGCGGAGGCAGGACGGCGGGCCGGACGCGTGGAGGTGGCTTGCGTCCGGTCCGCGGCCGGGCCGGCTGTGGGTCGCAGCTGGTCGCCGGCGGCCCACCCGCGCGTGGGCGCTCGGCGATGGCCGCGAACTGGGCGGCCGGCACGGGCACGGTCGAGGCTTGTGGCGACGAACGACCAGATCAGGCCGGCGGCGATGACGAACCACGGGATCATCGCGGCCAGGATCAGAAGCATCTCTCGGGTCTCGGCGCTCAAGGTCTAGTACCTCCTTGCATTGCGATACACAGTGGTACCCGGCGGACGTGAGGGTCTCTCGGTGCCCTGTGAGCACGCGCTTCGCAGCGCGTGAAGATTCGTTCACACGGCGACGAGCTTGTAGCCGACCTCGCGCACGGTGAGGATCCGCTCGGGCCTGGCCGGGTCGCGCTCGACCTTGCGCCGTAGGTTCGAGACGTGCACGTCGCAGGCCCGCTCGTCGCCCACGTACGGGCTCTCCCACAGGTGCTCCATGATCTGCCTGCGGGTGAAGACGCGCTCCGGCTCGGCCGCGAGGAGCGCCAGGATGCGGAACTCGGAAGGCGTCAGCTCGACGGCGCGACCGTCGACCTCCACGCGATGGCGCGCGAAGTCGAGCCGGATCCCGCCCGCGGCGAGAAGCCCCTGCGGGCCGGCCTGGCGGTCGAGCTCGCGGCGCCGCAGGATCGCGCGCACGCGGGAGACGAGCTCGGCGACGGAGTACGGCTTCGTGACGTAGTCGTCCGCGCCGAGCTCGAGGCCGAGCACCCGGTCGACCTCCGCATCGCGGGCGGTCAGCATCACGATCGGGACGTTGCTCTGCTCACGCAGGCGGCGACACACCTCCAGGCCGGGCAGGCCGGGCATCATCACGTCCAGGACGACGATGTCGAACGGCTCCGCGAGCGCGCGGGCCAGCGCCGACTCCCCGTCCTGCACGATCGCGACCTCCCAGCCTTCGGCACCCAGGGCGTACTCGAGCGGGGCGAGGATGTCTGGCTCGTCGTCGGCAACCAGGATGCGCGCCGCGCCGCTCATGCCGCGTCCTGTTCGGCCGAGCGCAGGACGACGCGCACGGTCGTCCCGACTCCCTCGACGGAGTGCAGGTCGACGGTGCCGCCGAGGGAACGGACCGCCTGGCGGACAATCGAAAGGCCGAGGCCGAAGCCCTCGCCGGCCGATTCGGAGCCGCGGTAGAAGCGCTCGAAGGCGCGCTGCTGCTCGGCCGGGGCCATGCCCGGCCCCGTGTCTCGCACCTCCACGGCGGTGAAGCCCCCCGCCGCGGGCTGGGCCGCGAGCTCGATCGAGCCGCGCTCGGTGTGCTTGGCCGCGTTCCCGGCCAGGTTCGCCAGCGCCTGGTGCAGGAGGTCACGGTCGGCGAGGACTGCGAGGCCGTCGGTCGAGTCGACGCGGATCTCGACGCCCGGCGCGACATCGAGCGAGGAGGCGATCTCCTCGAGGAGCGGCCGCAGCTCGACGCGAGTCGGCGCCGGCGCGGCGATCCGGGTCTGGGCGCGCGCGAGCGTCAACATCGTCTGGGCAAGCCGTCCCAGGCGGGCGGACTGGCGCTCGATCGCCTCGAGGAAGCGGTCGCGGGCCTCGGGCTCCTCCTTCGCCCCGCCCTGGAGCACCTCGACGGCGCTGGTGATCGCGGCGAGCGGGGTGCGGAGCTCGTGCGCCGCGTTCGTGACGAACTCGCGCTCGGCGCGCTCGCGGCGCTCCCGCTCGCTCACGTCGGCCAGCACGAGGATCGCCGTCTGCGAGCCCGACCCGGCGGGGACGCCGACCACGGCGAGCGTGACCTCCTCGTCGACCGCCACGCGGGCTTCGGCCACCGGCGCCTCGGCGCGGAACAGGCTCGCCGCCAGGTCGCGCAGCGAGAAGCCCGGCCACGGCTCGGGCAGCGGCACCGGGCCGTCGAGGTGCGGGAGGCCGAGGAAGCGGGCGGCGGTCGGGTTGGCGTACTCGACGAGCAGCTCGTCGTCGACGGTGAGCACGCCTTCGCGGAGGCGTGCGAGCAGCGTGTGGAGGCGGTCGCGGTCGGCGCTCACGGCCTCGAACGAGTCCCGGAGGCGCACGCGCATCCGGTCGACGGTCGCGGCGAGCGCGCCCAGCTCGTCCCCGAACGTCGGCTCCAGGGCCAGGTCGAAGCGACCCCCCTCGATCGCCGAAGCCGCCCCGGCGATCCGGCGGAGCCTGGCCGCGATCAGCATGGCGACGAAGAGCCCGGTCGCGGCCCCGATCACAACCGCGAGCACGGCCGCCTCGACGATCTTCTCGCGGGCGATCGCCACCTCGGCGGTGAGCTCCGGCCGGACGGCGTGGGCGACGAGGGCCTGGGCCTCCCCCGCGTTCCGCAGCGGCAGCGCGACGACGACGAGCCTCCCGTCGTCGTGCGGCTCGACGTGACGGCCGCCGTCGAGCGCCGCCTCCACCGCCTCCGAGCCTCCTGGGACATCGCCTATCTCCGTCCCGCGGGAGCGCTCCGCGGTCAGGAGCCGCCCGTCGCCGTCGAAGACGAAGAGCGAGAGCCTCCGCCCCTCGGCGACCTCGCGGACGACGGCGTCCGGCTGCTCTTCGCGCTCGCGGAAGGCGCGGGCTACGCTCTCCGCCGCGGCGACGGAGTTCCCCACGGCAAGGGCCTCCGTCCGCTCGCGAAACGCGGTCTCCGAGCGCTGGGCGAACACCTGGGCGACGACGGCCGCGGTCACGGCGGCGATGAGCGCGAACGCGAACGAGAGCCACCAGCGCATGCTGATGCCACGGCGGCGCACCCGAAGATCATGCCCGACCGGCGCTCCGGACGAAGGAGCGGAGGGTCTTGTCAGTCGGGACGGCCGGATTCGAACCGGCGACCTCC
>JBOHAM010000021.1:0-5624 GCA_050697735.1 Gaiellaceae bacterium
AGCTGGGGCTGCCCGCCTCCGTCCAGCTCGCCGGCCGTCCCGGGGCCGACGCGCTCGTGCTCGCCGCCGGCGAGCTGCTCGAGCAGGCGCTCGGCCGAGCGGCCCAGTAATGCGGCGTTACATCGCCTGAGGCGCGGCGGCCTCGTCGGCGAGGACAACGGTGCGGGCGGCCCGCACGCGGGCGACCGGCAGCGACTCGTCGCCCGCGAGCATCCGGGCGAGGATCTCGCGCTTCCCCGCTCCGGCGACGAGGAAGGCGACGACTGGCTGGGCGTTCAGGTAGGCGAGCGAGAAGGTCAGCCGCGGGTGCGCCGGCGGCATCCCCGGCGCCGGCACGTGCACGATCGGCCCGGTGTCGGCGAGCTCGTCCTCGTGCCCTGGATAGAGCGAGGCCGTGTGCCCGTCCGGCCCGACGCCGAGCAGCACGAGGTCGAACGTGTCCGGGAGCTCCAGGTCCGGCGAGCGCAGCGGGTGGATCTGCTCCTCGGGGATCGCGACGCGCGCGAGCAGGGTCTCGCGGGCCAACCGCTCGTTCGAGTCCGGATGGCTCGGCGGAACGAGGCGCTCGTCGCTCCACCAGACGTGCCACGGGGCCCAGTCGAGCTCGAGGTCGGCGAGGCGCTCGTACGCCTCGCGCGGGGTCGAGCCGCCCGTGAGCGCGATGCGGAAGGGCCGCGCGTTCTGCGCCCGCTCGGCGATCCAGCCCGCGGCAAGGCCGGCTAGGTCGGCCGCGGCGAGAAGCTCCGTACCGCCTCCTCGTAGATGCGGTCGCGGCCGAAGAGCTCGAGCTGGTCCGAGAGCAGGTCGCTCGGCGTCCTGAGTTCGAGCCGTTCCGGGACCGCCTCGCGCCCGTCCACCTCGATGAGCTCGATCTCGCCCGCAGGCTCGTGCTCCAGGCGGATCTCGCGGCGCAGCCGCGCTCCCAGCCACGCGCCGAGGAGAAATGCCTCGACCTCCGGCCCGGCCACGCGGAGCGCCTCCGCACCGGCCACCTCGGGCCAGAGCCCGGCGACGGCGGCACGCCACGGCTCGGTCCTCGCCCAGGCGATGTCAGAGACCGCGATGCGGTCGAAGAGGGCCGGCAGCCGCTCGAGCTCCGCCCGCGCGTCGGGCCACTCGCGCGAGTCCACCACCAGCCGGTCGGCAACGCCCACGAGCTGCTCGAGCTCGCTCGATCCGAAGGCGGGCGGGCCGCGCCAGCGCAGGAAGACGGGCAGGTCGGCGACGAGGAGCGGCGCGACGACGCTCGCCGGAGCCGACGCGCGTGCGCCGCAGAGCCCGAGCGAGATAACCTCGGAGCACACCTCCCGCCGCTGGCCGTCGCGAACGAAGCAGCGGAGGTCGACCTCGCCGTCGAGCCGGTCGGGCAGGTCGTCGGGCCTGGGGAAGAGGAGGATCGTGCGCGACGGGTGGCGCTCGGCGAGTCCGGCGAGCGTCCCGGTAGCCGCTTCCACCCAGCGCTCCGGCACCCACGCGATGTGCGTCATCACGCTGGTTCGCAGGCGCGGCGCCGACCCCGGCTCCGCGGAGGCGGCGCGCAGCCGGCCGAGCTCGCGCTCGATCTCCCGCACCGTCACGGCGACGCCTCGGGCACTAATGCCTCCGCCAGGAACGACCGTCGCGGCTCAAGAGCTCGTCGGCGTTCGGCGGCCCCCAGGTGCCTGCCGCGTGGTTGGGGAAGTGCGGACGGTCCCGGCGCCACGGCGCCACCATCGCGTCGACGATCGCCCACTGCTCCTCCACCTCGTCCGCGCGCGTGAAGAGGGTCGCGTCTCCGAGCAGGCAGTCGAGGATGAGGCGCTCGTAGGCCTCGGGCAGCCCCATGCGGAACGCCCCGCCGTACAGGAAGTCCATGTGCACCGTGCGGATCGAGACGCCCTGCCCGGGCACCTTCGCGCCCACGGCGAGGGAGACGCCTTCGTCCGGCTGGATGTGGATGAGGAGCACGTTCGGGCGCAGGCCGCCTTCCTGATCCACCTGAAAGGGCGGATGCGGCGCGCGCTGGAACTGGATCGCGATCGTCGTCTCGCGCTTCGGCAACCGCTTGCCCGTCCGGATGTAGAACGGCGTGTCCGCCCAGCGCCAGTTGTCGACGAAGAGCTTCGCGGCGACGTAGGTCTCGGTCTGGGAGTCGGAGCCCACGCCCTCCTCCTCGCGGTACCCGGGGACCTCCTCGCCCTCGATGTACCCGGGGCCGTACTGGCCGCGGACGACGTGCTTGGGCCCGGGGGTGTGGAGCGCCCGCAGCACCTTCACCTTCTCGTTTCGTACCGACTCGGCGGCGAAGTCGGTCGGCGGCTCCATCGCCGTCAGCGCGACGAGCTGGAGCATGTGGTTCTGGACGACGTCGCGGACGGCGCCCAGCTTCTCGTAGAAGTCTGCGCGCCCCTCGACGCCGAGCGACTCGGCCACCGTGATCTGCACGTGGTCGATGAACTGGCGGTTCCAGATCGGCTCGAAGATTCCGTTCGCGAACCGCAGCACGAGCATGTTCTGGACGGTCTCCTTGCCCAAGTAGTGGTCGATGCGAAAGATCTCGTCCTCGTCGAAGTAGGTGCGGACGAGCTCGTTCAGCTCCCGCGCGCTCGTGAGGTCGTGGCCGAAGGGCTTCTCGACGATGAGGCGCGTCCAGCCGGTCGTCGCCCGGTTGCGACCCATCGCCGTCACGATGTCGTCGATGGCGTCCGGGGGCACGGCGAGGTAGTAGACGCGGTTGCCGGCCGTGCCCCGCCGCTCGTCCACGTCGTTGAGGCACGCGACGAGCGGCTCCTCGCCGCCCTCCACGCCGAAGGTGGCGGAGACGTAGTAGATCCCCTCCACGAGCCGCTCCCAGACGTCGGTGCGGAACTCGTCGCGCGCATGGTCGAGGACCGCCTGGCGCATCCGCTCCCGGAACTCCTCGGTCGTCATGTCCGTGCGGGAGACGCCGACGACGCTGAAGCGCTGCGGCAGCAAGCCGCGCACGGCGAGCGCATAGAGCGCCGGCATGAGCTTCCGCTGCGTGAGGTCGCCCGAGGCGCCGAAGATCGTGAGCGCGCACGGCTCGGGAGGCCTGCGCATGGTGAGGCCCTCGAGGAGCGGGTTCTCCTGCGCGGGGACGACCTCGGTCACTCGCCCGCCTTCGCCTCGGCCGCCTGCACCGCATGACCGCCGAACTGCTGGCGCAGCGCCGCGTTCACCTTGGCTGCGAACGATTCGTCCTGCCGGGAGGAAAAGCGCGCGAAGAGCGCGAGCGTGATGGCCGGCAGCGGGACGGCGGACTCGATCGCCTCGTGCACCGTCCAGCGGCCCTCCCCAGAGTCCTGGACGTAGCCGCGGATCGACTCGAGCCCCGGGTCGTCGGCGAAGGCGCGCTCGAGCAACTCGAGGAGCCAGCCGCGAACCACCGAGCCGTGCTGCCAGAGCGCGGAGATCTGCCGTAGGTCGAGATCGAAGTCCGGGACCCCGTTCAGGAGCTCGAAGCCCTCGGCGTACGCCTGCATGAGCCCGTACTCGATCCCGTTGTGAACCATCTTCACGAAGTGCCCGGCGCCCGACGGGCCCACGTGGGCGTAGCCGCCCTCCGGCGCGAGCGTGGCGAGCGCGGGCTCGACGGCGCGGAAGCCCGCCTCCTCGCCGCCCACCATGACGCAGTAGCCCTCCGCGAGACCCCAGATCCCGCCCGAGACGCCGGCGTCGAGGAAGTCGACGCCCTTCGCCTTCGCCTCGCCGGCGCGGCGCATCGAGTCGCGGAAGTTCGAGTTGCCGCCGTCGACCACGGTGTCCCCGTCCTCGAGGAGAGGCAGGAGCGTGTGGAAGGCGTTCTCCGTCGGGTCGCCCGCTGGGATCATCAGCCAGACGACGCGCGGCTGCTCGAGCCTGGTCGCCAGCTCCACGAGCGAGTCCGAGGTGCGGTCGGGCGCGGTCCGCGCGTACGTCTCGACCTCGTGCCCGCCCTGCCGGAGCCGCTCGGTCATGTTCCCGCCCATGCGTCCCAGCCCCACCATCCCAAGCTTCATCGCGCCTCCAGATCGTCGAGTGTGACGCGCACGATAGGCCGACCGCGCTCGCGCAGCGCGGCGAGGTCGCCGTCCGCCTGCGCGCGGATCAGCTGCGCGAAGCCGAAGTCCCGCCCGGGGATGGGCAGCTCCTCGCCGGGGTCGTCCACGACCTGGACGAAGCGTCCGGTCGGCGGCCCGCCCTTGTGGAGCTGGCCCGTGGAGTGGAGGTAGCGCGGGCCGAGGCCGACGGTGACGACGCAGCCCGTCGCCCGCGCCCGCTCGACGAGGGGCGCCAGCTCGCCCTCGCGGGCCGGGTCGACGAACGCCTGGATCCCGATGTAGTCGCTCTCCTGCGCCCCGGCGAGCAGCTCCTCCACCGTCCCCTCGGGACCCGTCCCGGGGTCTGACCCCGGGACATGGCCGGAAAGGACCTCCGTGGTCCGGTCCTTGGCCTCTTGGACGTTGGGCTGGTCGAAGGGGTTGATCTCCAGGATCGTCCCGGCGACGGCGACGGCGAACTCCCAGCGGTAGAACTCGATTCCGAGGTCGTAGGGCTCGCCGGCGAGCACGTGGGCCGTCTGGCGGTCGGCCCCTTCCGCCGCTTCGCCGATGACCGGGACCAGGCCTTTCCCCTCCTTGCCGGTCGACTCCGCGACGAGTTGCTCCACCCAGAGGCCGAAGCCGTCCAGGTCCGACTCGACGATTATCTTGTCGCGACCGTCGAGCCAGCCGTGCCCGAGCGCGAGGCCGAGCTCGAGGCCCAGGTTCTCCTCGAGCCCCCGGGACGCGTCGACGAGGACGCTCGTCCGCTCGAGCAGGTCCTCGAGGTCCACTCCCATCAGCGCGGCAGGCGCAAGGCCGAAGACGGAGAGCGCCGAGTAGCGGCCCCCGATGGTCGGCTCACCGGAGAAGAGGGCCCGGAAGCCCCGCTCGCGCGCGAGCGCCTCGAGCTCCGAGCCCGGATCCGTGATCGCCGCGAACGCCTCGCCGCGCTCGCCGGCGCGTCGCCAGAAGAAGTCGAGATGGCAGCGCGTCTCGAGCGTCGTCCCCGACTTCGATGCGACGAGGAAGAGCGTCCGCGCGCTGTCGAGGGCCTCCGCGAGCCGCCGGACGGCGGCCGGGTGCGTCGAGTCGAGCACGTGGAAGCCCTCGGCGCCGAACGTCCTCCGCAGCACTTCGGGCGCGAGGCTCGAACCGCCCATGCCGAGGAGGACGACCTCGTCGAAGGACGAGCGTGCGTCCTCGGAAAACGCGCGGAGCTCCGGAAGACGCTCCTCCATGCGCTGCGGTTCGTCGAGCCAGCCGAGCCAGCGACCCTCGTCGGCACCCGTCCAGAGCGACGCGTCGCGCGCCCAGAGCCGCTCGACGAGCTCGGCGGTCTCGACCTGCACGGCCCCCCTATGCGGGCACGAGCTCGCCGGACTTGGCGCGGATGCCCTCGATCAGCTCGGCGAAGGAGTCGGAGAACTTCTCCACTCCCTCGCGCTCGAGGGTCGCCGTGACGTCGTCGTAGTCGACGCCCGCCTCCGCCAGCTGCTCGAACACGCGCTCGGCCTCCTCGAGACCCTCCTCGAGCGTGAGCGCCACCTCGCCGTGGTCCTGGAAGGCGCGGACGGTCTCCACGGGCATCGTGTTGACGGTGTC
>JBOHAM010000022.1:0-6397 GCA_050697735.1 Gaiellaceae bacterium
TGCGTCGCCCGCATCGGGGGCGGGTGCCTGGCGCCTGTCGCCGCCCACCACGACGGCGAGACGCTGACCGCTCTGATCGCCGACGAGGACGGCGCCTGGATCGAGCGCCGGAGCGGCGACGACCCCGCGTCGCTTGCGGAGGAGCTGCTCGCCGCCACGGCCGCGCTCCGGGGATGAGGATCGTCCTCACCGGGACGGAGGCTGCCGCCGTGCCGCTCGCCGCCGCCCTCGACGCCGAGGGCTTCGACGTCGTGTCGTGCCCGCTCGTCGCGGTCGAGCCGGTGCCCGGGCCGCCGCTCCGGGCGGCCGGGTACGACTGGCTGCTGCTGACGAGCCGAAACGTCGTCGAGATCCTCTTCGAGCGGCTCGAAGGGCCGCTGCCGCGCGTCGCGGCCGTCGGGCCGGGAACCGCCGAGGCCCTGCGCGCCCATGGCCGCGAGCCCGACCTGGTCGCGTCGGTCTCGACGCAGGAGGGTCTCGCGGCGGAGCTTCCCCGGCCCGCCGGCCGGGTCCTCTTCGCCGGAGCCGAGGACTCCCGAGACGTCCTCGTCCGCGAGCTGGGCGCCGACTTCGTCCCGCTCTACCGCACCGTCCCTCTCCGGCCGGCCGACTTCCCGCAGGCCGACCTGGCCGTCGTCGCCTCCCCCTCGGCGGCCCGCGCCCTGGCCGCGCTCGGCCGCGACCTGCTCTGCGTCTCCATCGGCCCGGTGACCTCGGCGGAGGCTCGCCGCGTCGGCCTCCGCGTCGTGGCCGAGGCAGAGACTCACGACCGGGAGGGCTTGCTTCTGGCAGTTAAGCTCGCGGCATCGAACGCCGGTTCATCACCTTCCTGACGGACTTCGGCCTCGAGGACGACTTCGTCGGCACGTGCCACGGGGTCGTGAAGCGGATCGCGCCCGAGGCGGAGGTGATCGACATCACGCACGGGATCGACCCCCAGAACGTGCTCCAGGGCGCGCTCGTGCTCGCGGCGACGCTGCCTTACATGCCCGTCGGTATCCACGTTGCCGTCGTCGATCCCGGGGTGGGCGGCGACCGCAAGCCGCTGGCCCTTCGCTCGGACGGAGGACGTCTCTTCGTAGGCCCCGACAACGGGCTCCTGCTGCCGGCCGCCGACCGCGACGGGGGCGTCGAGGAGGCGGTCGAGCTCGTCGAGCCGACCTACCGGCTGGAGCCTGTCGCGCGCACCTTCCACGGTCGGGACGTCTTCGCCCCCGCCGCCGCGCACCTGGCGGCCGGGGTCGCCCTCGCGGAGCTCGGGCCAGCTCTTCCGCCCGAAGGCCTGGTTCGGCTCGAGGTGCCCGAGCCCGACGTCGGCCCGCGGCGGATCCGCGCCACCGTCCTCCACGTCGACCGCTTCGGCAACGTCCAGCTCAACCTCACGAGCGATCACCTGCGCCGGGTCGGGATCGAGCCGGGCTCGACGGTGGAGGTCGAGGTGGGCTTCGAGCGCTACTACGCCGTGGCCGCGAACACGTTCGCCGAGGTGCGCCGCGGCGAGATCGTGCTCTACGAGGACGCCTACTGGAGCATCGCTCTGGCGATCAACCAGGGCAATGCGGCGGAGATGTTCGGCGCGCACGCCGGCGAAGAGCTCCGGCTCAGGGCGGCGGACCTGTGAGCGCGAGCGACCTCCTCGAAACGGCTGGCAAGCGCTTCGCCCGGCTCGCGACGCGGGCGGTCGTCGCGCGGCCCCGCCTCTGGCGGCTGTTTCGCAGGCCGATTCGTGCGCAGTTCGACCGCCTCGCCCCGGTCTGGCACGGCCGAGGCGGCCCTGAGACGCTCGCCGCGATGGCCGCAGCGCTCGACTTGCTGGAGGAGCCTCCACGCCGGGCACTCGACCTCGGCACCGGTACCGGGAAGGCGGCGCTCCTCGTGGCCGACCGCTTCCCCGACGCCGAGGTCGTGGGCGTCGACCTGGCACCCGGGATGATCGCCGAGGCGCAGCGCCTCCGCCCCGCGGAGGTCGGCGAGAGGCTTCGCTACGAGGTCGCCGACGCGGCCGCGCTCCCGTTCCCGGACGGGGATTTCGACCTGGTCGTGCTGCACAACATGATCCCGTTCTTCCCCGAGCTGCGGCGCGTGACGGCGCCGGGCGGCGCACTCGTCGTCTCGTCCGGGTACGGCCCGGAGACGCCGATCTGGACGCCGCCGGAGACGCTCCGCGCCCGCCTGGGACCGCTGGGCTTCACGGGGTTCGAGGAGCTCGCCGCCGGCCCGGCAACCGCGCTGCTGGCGCGCCGGCCGAAACCCGGTTAGGATCCCGTCAAACGGCGTTCGCGGCACGGTCGCACCGGCCCGGACGTCGTTTTTTCGCGCCGTTCTCTGCTAGCTCTTGTCAGTGCCGAAGCCAAGGAAAGACCTCGGCGTTCGAGGTCTTGGCGCTTACGACGACGATCTTCTCGGGATCGACCTTCATCGAGATCGTCCGGCCAGACCGGTCCAGCAGATCATCGAGGTGCGTAAATCCGGACGTGGTCAGATCGAGAACCTGCTCTTTCGTCGCTTCGAGCCATGGCAGAAAGCCAATCATGCTGGTGCTCACCTTCAGATACTCAGCCAGTCGCCGGAAGAGCTTGGGAAACACGACCGCGTCCCGCGCGAGCTTGTCGCGGGTGCTCACATACAGTCCGGTTCGCGTCCGATCCTGTGCCCACAGTCCCAGCCTCTTCTGTCTCGCCGAAGCGACCGCACGCGTGTAGCTCTCACGCAGGTCCCTGAACAGCGTGTCGTAGAAGAGCGGGTAAGCGTGACCGGCCGCGAGGATCTTGTAGTTCAGGCTTCGCTTGAGCGCCGTTGAGGTCAAGAAGAACGAGGCGCCGTCGACATCCGGGGCATCCCCGGTGAAGGCGAAAGCGACGGGCCTCCCGTGTGGCTCTAGGGCGCGCGAGAGGATGTAGCCCGGCGTCGCGTCTCTCGCGACAGGGGGGAGCACCTGAATGAGCGAAGGTGGCTCGTAGGGCACGGGATTCAGGGCGAGCTTGCCCGTGAGAAAGTCGCGCGCTTGGTCGGCTAGCGGCCGGGGCTGGTGCAGGCCGTCGAAGTGCAGCTCGAGCGCGTCGATGCCCTCAAACCGAAGCTGTGTCGATCCGATAGAGCTCCTTCTCCACGGCGACCCGGTCCGCTCGAGTCCGTCGAGGAGCTTGGGCTTGTGCGGCCGGAACTGAATCGAGTCACCGTCTGGCTCGAAACCTGTGAGCCTGCCGGTTCTCGTCCGACCGACGAGATGAAACGTTCCAGAGATGACCGTAAACGGCATGAGTCAGTTCCTGGAAGAACGACGTAAGCCTAAAGCGCTGTATCACTTGCGACAAGTGGTGCTGGAGTGCGGATTCCAGGACTCCGTTCGAGACTGACACAGAACAGAGGTTGGGACCACCGAGGTGGCGAGGGCCGGAATCGAACCGGCGACACCACGGTTTTCAGCCGTGTGCTCTACCAACTGAGCTACCTCGCCGCGGCACCGAAGTGTAGCCTCACCGGCCGTGCCTGAGCCAAAGGGCGGGAAGGTAGCTGTGATCGGGGCCGCACTCGACCTGGGCGCGGGGCGGCGGGGCGTCGACATGGGCCCCTCGGCGATCCGCTACGCGGGTCTCGACGAGCGACTGAAGGGGCTCGGCTACGACGCGGTGGACTGGGGCAACGTCGACACCGCCGTGGCCGAGGCGGCGGCGCCCGGCGATCCGCAGGCGCGGTTCCTGGCCGAGATCAAGAGCGCGTGCGAGCGGATCGCGGCGCGGGTGGCCGGCGCGGTTGGCGCGGCGCGGACGCCCGTCGTGCTCGGCGGCGACCACTCGATCGCGCTGGGCACGCTCGGCGGCATGGCCTCGGCGCACGGGCCTGGAGGCGTGCTCTGGTTCGACGCCCACGGCGACTTGAACACGCCGGAGACATCACCGAGCGGGAACGTGCACGGGATGCCGCTGGCGGCCGTGCTCGGGCGAGCGCCGGACGTCTTCGCGAGCGACGCCTGGCCGATCCCGGCGGTGGCTTCCGAGCGGGTCGTCCTGCTCGGCGTGCGCTCGCTCGACGAGGCCGAGCGCGACTACCTGCGTGAGACCGGCACCGCCGTCTACACGATGAGCGAGCTCGACCGGCGGGGCATCGAGCCGGTCATGCGCGAGGCGCTCGAGCGTGTAGAGGGCGCGCCGTTCGTCCACGTCTCCCTCGACATGGACGTCGTCGATCCGGAGGTCGCGCCGGGCGTGGGCACGCCGGTGCGCGGCGGGCTCTCCTACCGCGAGGCACACCTCGCCATGGAGCTCGTGGCCGAGTCCGGCCTCCTCCGCTCGCTCGAGGTCGCGGAGGTGAACCCGATCCTCGACCGCGGGAACGAGACGGCCGCACTGGCGGTGGAGCTGGTCGCGAGCGCCCTCGGAGCGCGCATCCTCTAAGCGGTGGCGAGGAAGGACTCGACCGCCGCAGAGGTCTCCTCGAAGGCGTCCCAGAGGGGGATGTGCCCGCCGGGGACGACGGCGACCTCGAGCAGGTCGCCGAGCGCGGCCCGGTACCGCTCGAGCTCGCCGGCCGAGACGAGCTTGGAATGGGAGCCGATGACGAGCAGCGTCGGGAGCCCAAGCGCGGCGAACGGGGGCGGGTCGTTCGCCATCTCCTGGTAGGCGGCCGCCACCGCCTCGGGCGAGTACCGGTAGCGGAGTCGTCCGTCCGGGGCCTCGACGAGGTGCTCGCGCACGTCCTCCTCCAGGAGCTCGCGGGGCGTGTGCGCGAGCCAGCCGAGGCCAGCCCCGCCGATCCGTGCTTCGAGCGCCTCCTCGACCGAGGCGAAGGAGCGCCCCTGCAGCTCCTCCTCGGCGCGCGCGTAGGCGAGGTCGCGCGGTACGGCGATGGCCGGATCGAGGAGGACCGCACGCTCCACGCGCGCCGGCTCGCGGGCAGCGAGCTCGATGACGAGCCGACCGCCGAAGCTGTGGCCGATCCAGGTCGCCGGCGCCCCGACCGTCTCGAGCAGGTCGCCCACGTGGGCGTCGATCGTCCAGGGCGGCTCCCAGCTCGAATGCCCGTGTCCGCGCAGGTCGAGCGCGCGCACGCGGAAGCGGCCGGCCAGCCGCTCTGCCAGGCGGCGGAAGCGGAGGGCGTGGGAGTTGACGCCGTGGAGGCAGACGACGGGCGGGGCGCCCTCCCGCCCCCAGGCGTGCTCGTGGAGCCGCACTAGGGGCCTACAGCTTGCCCTCGAGCGCGTCCACGAGCGGCGGTAGCGTCTCGCGCCAGTCGCCGACGAGGCCGATGTCCGCGTGCTCGAAGATCGGAGCCCGCTCGTTGGCGTTGAGCGCGACGATGACCCCGGCCTTCACGGAGCCGACGGAGTGCTCGAAGGCGCCGCGCACCCCCACCTCGAGCAGGAGGCGGGGTGCGATCGCGCGGCCGGTGAGGCCGATCTGCCGGTTCTTCGGGAGCCAGCCGGCGTCGGTGACGTCGCGGCTCGCGGCCACGGCCGCGCCGAGACGGGCCGCGAGCGCCTCGACCTCCCGCACCCCCTCGGGCCCGCCCACGCCCTTGCCCGCGCAGAGGCAGACGCTGGCCGAGTCGAGCTCGTACCCGGCGGTGTCGGGCCGGTGCTCGCGCGCAACCAGGCGCATGCGTGAGGCGGGCAGGCCGTCGAGGGCGAGCTCGACGATCTCGGCCTCCGTGTCGTCCCGCGGCTCGAGGGCGGCGAACATGCCCGCCCGCACCGTGGCGAGCTGCGGCGTGGTCGCGCCCATGATCACCGAGACGATGTTCCCGCCGTACGCCGGCTTGTACTGGATCAGGCGGCCCGCCTTGTCGATCCCGAGATCGACGCAGTCGCCAGTCATCCCGAGCTCGAGCTCCCCTGCGACTCGCGGCCCGTAGTCGCGGCCCATGGCGGTCGACGGGATGAGGAGGACATGGGGCGCGACTTGCTCGACGAACGTGCGCAGCGCTCGGGCGTAGACGTCCGGAAGGTAGTCGTCGGGGACCGGCAGGACCGTGATCCGCTCGGCGCCCCAGCGGGCGAGGTCGTTATCGGCCCCCGGGGTGCCCAGGAGGACCGCACAGTTGAGCCCGCCCAGCTTGCCGGCGAGCTCGCGGCCCTTGCCGAGGAGCTCGAGCGAGACCTTCCGTGGCCGTCCGTCGAGGAGCTCGACCACCGTCCAGCAGTCGTAGGCCGCGCCCGGCTTCTCCCCGAGCCGCTCCGGCTTCTCCCAGGCGGATGCGGGCGGACCGGCGGCCTCGCCGAGGAGCGAGAGGATGCGCTCGGCCGCCTCGGCAGGGGTCGCCACGATCTCGCCGCGCCGGTCGGGGGTCACGTCCTTCACGGCGAGGACGCGGGTGGGCGAGCCGGACTGGCCGAAGCGCGTCTCGTACTCCTGCACCTCGTCCACGAGGTCGGTCGCCTCCCAGACGGCGATGCGTCCGT
>JBOHAM010000023.1:0-13906 GCA_050697735.1 Gaiellaceae bacterium
CGTCGGCGTCGCGGCGCTCGAGCCCGAGGAGCTCGAAGGCGCAGACGTGCTGCTCGTGGTAGTCGATCAGCCCGGGATAGGGCGGCGAGGTGATGACAAGATCCACGGGCTCGGGCGGGTCGAGCGCGCGCGCGTCGCCGTGCAGCACGTTCGCCTCGGCGGAGCGGCGCAGCGCCGCGAACTCGACCACGCGCTGGACGGCGTCGCGGACGTAGCGGCGCAGGAACTTCTCCGCCTCCTCGACGGGGCGGCACGTCCGCCGGTGCTTGTAGCAGGCGTACTCGCCGAGCACCGGCTCCTCCGGGAAGTCGAGGTCGAAGTGGCGCGCGAGCCGAGCCGAGCGGGCGGCCCGCGAGAGGACGACGCGCCAGAGGTCGGGGTAGGCGGTGACGCCGATGCGGTCGCGGAAGGCGAGGAGCTCGGCGAGCGCGCGGGGCGCGTACCACTCGGCCAGGTACTCCGACGGCGCCTCGCGGTCCGGCGCCGGACTTCGGCCGCCGAGCGCGACCACGTCCTGCAGCAACGCCTCGCCCCGGTACTCCGCAGTCTTCACGCGCGCCAGCAGACAGTTGAACGCCGAGACGTCGCAGCCGGCCGCGCGCGCCCCGAACGCGTTCGCCTCCACGAGCGTCGTCCCCGACCCGACGAAGGGATCCCAGACCAGCCCGCCCGCCCGGCCGTACCGGCCGAGGAACGCCTCCACGAGCTGCGGCACGTACTTGCCCAGGTAGGGATGGAGCCGGTGGACGTGCTTCGTCCGCTCCCGCTCGGGCAGCTCGGCCTCCGACCACGAGAGCTCGAGGTCGATCTCCTCGTACAGCGCCGCCTGCGTACGCACGGCCTCCGGAGTTCGCCGCGAAACGCTCCGAACCTGCCCTCCGACTATCATCCCGCGGCATGAGCGCCCCGATCGAGACGCTGCGCGACGTCCCGCTCTTCGCCGAGCTCGGGGAGCGCGACCTCGAGCAGCTCGCCGCGCAGATGCACGAGCGCCGCTTCCCCGAGGGCGCCGAGGTGACGTCTGAGGGCGCCGGCGGCGCCGGCTTCTTCATCATTGCCGAGGGAAACGCCGACGTCTCGGTCGGAGGAGCGCACAAGGCCTCGCTCGGGCCGGGCGACTTCTTCGGCGAGATCGCTCTCATCGACACGACCGGCACGCGCACCGCCTCGATCGTGGCCGCGACCGACCTCCTCTGCTACGGGCTCACGCCCTGGGAGTTTCGGCCGTTCGTGGAGGAGCACTCGAAGGTGGCCTGGGCGCTCCTGCGGACGCTCGCCGCCCGCCTCCGCGAGGCGCAGGCTTCGTAGAAGCCCTGCCGTCCGCCGCACTCAACGGCACGGACATCGCCTACGACACGGCCGGCGCCGGCTCCCCGATCGTGCTCCTGCATTCGGGCGTCGGCGACCGCACGCTCTGGGACGGGCAGCGGGACGCCTTCGCCGCGCGCCACCTCGTCGTCCGCTACGACCTCCGGGGCCACGGCGACTCGCCGCTTCCCGGCGGCCCCTTCTCGAACGTGGACGACCTGCACGCGCTGCTCGACCACCTCGGGCTCGAGCGGGCCGCGGTCGTGGGCAACTCGTTCGGCGGGAGGATCGCGCTCGACTTCGCGCTCGAGCATCCGGAGCGGACGGCGGCGCTCGTGCTCGTCGCGTCCGCGCTCGGCGGGCACGAGGGCTCGCCCGAGCTGGACGAGCTCGACGAGGCCGAGGACGAGCTGCTCGAGGCCGGCAAGCTGGACGAGGCCGTGGAGCTGAGCCTGCGGACCTGGCTCGACGGGCCAAAGCGGGAGGCCGCCCCGGTGAGCCCCGAGACGAGGGAGCTCGTCGCGGCGGCCCAGCGGCGCGCCTACGCCACGATCGTCGCCGCCTACGAGTCCTCGCCCGAGCCAGGGCCCGTTCGCTGGGCGGAGCCGCCGGCCGCCACGCGACTCGCCGAGATCGCCGCGCCGACACTGGTCGTGGCCGGGGCCCTCGACCTGGACGACTTCCTCACCATCGCCGACCGCCTCGCCGCCGAGATCCCCGGCGCCCGCAAGGCCGTGCTCGACACCGCTCACCTCCCGGGAGTCGAGCGGCCCGAGGAGCTCAACCGCCTCGTGCTGGACTTCCTCGGCGGAATCTGACGGCGCCCTCTATGCTGCCCGCCAAACCAAGGGAGGTAGGCATGGGTTGGTTGGACAAGCTGCTGGGTCGCGAGGAGAAGACGACGCCCGAGGCGCCCGCGGCGCCCGAGGCGCCCGTCGAGTCGCCGCCCTCCGAGGTCGCTCAGGCAGAGGACCGCGCCGCTGAAGCGCGAGACGATGCGCTCGCGAACGAGAACCGCGTCCCCCCGGGAACCGGCTAGACGCCCGCAACTCGTAGCAGTTGGAACTCATTTCGGAATGACGCCTCGCCGCCGGGGTGTGCTGGGCGAGTGCGAGGCAAGGACGCAGGGAGTGCTCGTAGCTGGAGGCTACGGGCGCGACTGAGGACGCAGAATCGCGCCGTCCAGCGCGGCCCGGCGGCCAGGTCTTCATTTCGAAAGGGGTTCTTTAGGCGATCCGCTCGACGCGCTCGTCCTCGTCGATCTCGACCTCGGTCATCTCGGGCATCCGCCTCAGCATCGCGAAGGTGAAGCCCTCGCGCGCGAGGAAGACGAAGCCGAGCCCGATGCCGACCGAGACCTCGATCGCCTGCAGGCCGATGGCGAACAGGAAGCCGTGGCCGTAGCTGACGCCATAGGGCAGTAGCGCGGCTGCGACCGCCGCCTGGAGGAGCCCGACGTTGCCGGGCCAGAAGGGGAACACGGTGACGAGGTTCATGATCAGGAGGACGAGCGCCGCCTCGGCGACCGTGACGTCGATCCGAAAGGCGAGCATCGCCAGGTAGACAGCCAGGAGCTGCGCGCCCCAGGCGACGAGCTGGAGGGCGAGGGCCCGCATGGCCGGCTCGGGCCGGCGCAGCACTGTGAGCCCTTGCCGCGCCATGTGCAGGACGCGCCGCAGCGGCCCGAGCTCCTCGTCGAGGGGGCGCTTGTGCTTCCGCGCGAAGAGGAAGCCGGCGATCAGGAGCCCCACGCCGACGCCCACCACGACCGCGAGCACGGGCTCCGCCCACTGCGGGATCGGCGCCGCGTAGAGCGTGTAGAGGACGAGCGCGATCGCCACGACCACGTCGAAGAGCCGGTGCGCGAAGATCGTCCCGACGATCGTCGCCCACGTCCCGGCCCGGCGGCGGACGTGCCGCGTGATGACGGCCACCCGCGCGAGCTCGCCCACGCGCCCGGGGAGCGCAGCGTTCGCGAGGAGGCCGACGCAGAACGCCGAGAAGACGGCGCGCCGGCTCGGGCACGGCTTCGGGATCGCCTGGGCGATGACCACCCGCCACGCCTCCGAGCGCACGATGATCGAGAGCAGGTTGACGAGGACCGCGGCGGCCACCCACTCCCACTCGACCGCCCGGAAGGCGCGCTCGAGGAGGCCGGTACCCGGGCTCCTCCAGACGGCCAGGGCGACGAGGAGAACCGTGGGGACGAAGACGAGCGCGAGGCGCCCGGCCCTGCTCCGCGGCAGGCGGACCCGCGTCACGCGGCGGCCTTGACCTCCCCCGCCGGCACGAGGCTCTCGTAGACCTCGAGCAGGCGCCTGCCGATCCGGTCCCAGGAGTACGGCTCCGCCGCGCGCCTCGCGGCGACCCCGTACGCGCGCCGGCGCTCCTCGTCCTCGAGCAGCTCGAGGAGCGCGCCGGCGAGCGCTTCGTGGTCCCCGGGCGGGACGAGCAGGCCCGTCTCGTCGTGGTCGGCGACCTGCGCGTAGCCCTCGATGTCCGAGGCGACCACGGGCGTCCCGCTCGCGAAGGCGCGCGTGAGCACCATGCCGAAGCTCTCGCCGCCGAGCGACGGGGCCACGAGCAGGCTCGCCGTGCGGAGCTCGGCCGTGAGCGCCTCCTCGTGGACGCCGCCGAGCAGGTCGATGCCGTCGAGCGGGAAGCCCTGCCGGCGGGCGAGCCAGCGGATCGAGAGCGGGTCGGCCCCGATCAGACGCAGGCGCGCGCCGGTGCGCGCGTGCACGCGCGGCCAGGCGCGCAGGAGCACGGGCAGCCCCTTGCGCGGCTCGTTCCGGCCGATGAAGACGACGTTCCCGTTGCGGCCGCCCGGATCGCTCTCGGGCGGGAGGTCGATCCCGTTCGGGATCACCTCGAACGGGCCGCCGATGTACGGCTCCGCGGCGCGGCGCGCAGCCTCGGAGACCGCGATCCGGCGCTCGACCCGCGTCATGACGCTGCCCCAGAGCACCTTCCCGATCGGATACCAGGCGAGGCGCTCCCCGGCCGAGTGGCACGTGACCACGATCGGGCAGGGTGCGGTGGCGAGCGCGAAGGCGGAAAGCGCGGGCGCGAACGGCTCGTGGACGTGGACGACGTCGAAGCGCTCGCGCTCCCAGATCCGGCGCATCCGCAGGAGCGCGTTGGGGCTGAGGATGATGTTCGGGAGGGACGCGTTCGCCGGGACGATCACCGAGCGGCCGACCGGGAGCACGTAGTCGGGAGGCCGTCCGTGGCGCCCCTGCTTGGGGTGCAGGAGCCACGTGAGCCGCCCGGGCGGGTCGTGTCCCATGACGATCCGGGCGTCGTGGCCGAGGCGGCGGAGCGCCCGCGCCTGGTGGTCGGCGTGCTCCTGGACCCCGCCCCAGAAGGACCACGAGTACGGCACGACGATGCCGACTTTCATGGGGCAACCCTACCCGTGGCGGCGGAGCCGAACGCCGCCCCAGCGCCGCTTAGCCGGTTCCGGCGCGGAAGGTCATGCCGTCGAGGGTGAGGAAGCCCGTGGCTCCCAAGCTGTGCTCGACCGAGCCATCGGCATAGACGCAGACGAAGCGGGCGTCTCCGACCGTGGGCATGCAGTGGATCTTGGTCGGCCGGAGGCCGGTGGGCAGGGTGAAGATGATCGTCCCCGATGCACCGCCGCCGAGGGTGCCCTTCAGGTGCACGACCCCGAACGGATCCCTGTAGAAGGCGGCCGTTGTCGAAGCATTCGGGGCGACGTTTCCCCACCCGTTCTGGAACGCCGGCTGACCGGAAGTGCCGACCTCGCGGAAGGGCGCGACCGCCTTCAAGGCGAACGCGCTCGAGTTCTTGCCGTCGAGCTTGTCCGCGTTCGGCACCTTGGCGAGCGAAGACTCCCTCACGTCGGCGCCCCTGACCGACCCGTTCTTGATGTCCTTGCCCGTGATCAGGACCGCTGCCGTCCCGCTCCCGCCCAGGGCGACGAAGAGCGCGAGCAGCGCCACCACCATCGCCGGCGACGGCATGCGCAATCTCTGCTTCATCTCGACTCCCCCTTCGACTGTCGCCTCGCTGCTCCCAGCATCGCCGCCCACCCTTCGCGCCCGGTTAAGGCCCGCTTAAACTCCGCCCCGTGATCAAGCGGGCGAAGCGGCTCGAGCCCATCCGCGGCTTCGGCATCGACCGGGTCGCGGCCGCCGCCGACCGGCCCGCGCGGGCGAGCGAGCGCTGGCCCGTCCTCCGCATGGAGAACCTCGACACCGACCTGCCGCTCCCGCCCGAGGCCGTGCGCGTCACCGCCGAGAACCTGGAGACGCCGGCTGCGAACAGCTGGCTCCCGTTCACCGGCGACCTCGACCTGCGCGCGGCGATCTCGGACTTCACCGCCGAGCGGGCCGGCCACCGCTACGACCCGGAGCGCGAGATCGTGGTCACGTGCGGCGGCATGGAGGCGTTGCTGAACGCCCTTCTGGTCACCGTCGACCCCGGCGACGAGGTGGTCGTGACCGACCCGACCTACGCGGGCATCGTCAACCGGATCCACCTCGTGGGCGGCGTGCCGAAGCTCGTCCCCTTCCAAGCGGTCGACGGCGAGTGGCGCCTCGACCGCGACGCCCTCGCCGCCGCGATCGGCCCGGCGACGACCGGCATGCTGCTGATGACGCCGTCCATGCCCTCCGGCGGGACGTTCGACGAGGAGGACTGGCGTCTCGTCTGCGACCTCTGTCGCGAGCGCGACCTGTTCCTGATCTACGACACGGCCATGGAGCGCCTCCTCTTCGACGGGCGTCCGCTCCTGCACCCGCTGCGGCACGCGGGGATGGCCGAGCGGACGATCGTCGTCGGCTCGCTCTCGAAGGAACACCGGATGATCGGCTGGCGCGTCGGCTGGGTCGCCGGGCCGGCGGCGACGATCGAGGACGCCGGCTGGGCGCACGTCTACAACACGACGACGCCGGTGGGGCTCGCGCGCGCCGCGGGCGTCGCCGTCCTCCGCGGCGGCCAGGGCCACGTGGCCGAGTGCGTCGCCGAGCTCGAGCGCCGCCGCGACGTCATGCTCGCCGGGCTTCCCGACTGGCCCTTTGTGCGCCCGGGCGGCGGCTGGTCGATGCTCCTCGACGTCGCCTCCCTCGGCCTCGACTCGCACGAGGCCTCGCGCGCCCTGCTCGAGGAGAGCGCAATCGCCGCGACCGCGATGGTGGGCTGGGGCGGCCCGGTCGCCGACCGCCACGTCCGCTTCGTCTTCAGCGCCGAGCCCGTCGAGCGCCTGGAGACGATCCCGGAGCGCGTCGCCGACGGCACGATCGCGCGCGCGGTTGCCGCGCGCTGAGCGACGCCTAGGTCCGCACCACCCGCGTGAAGCCCGCGACGAAGATCGTCGTCAGCGCCCAGCCGAGCAGGATCACGAGCCATTCGGCCCACCGCATGCCGCCGACCGCCGTCCAGGCATCGGCCTCGCCGAAGTCGATGATCGGCAGGAACGTGTCCGCCGCGTAGACGAACGGCTGCGGTCCGCCGGCGGCCGCGTCTTCCGGCACGAAGCTCCCCGGAAAGCGCCACACGAGCAGGGCGTAGACGGCGACGATCGCGAGCGCCCAGAGCCCAGCCAGCCACGGTCGGTAGCCGTGGCCGATCGTGACCCGCAGGATCCAGCGGCCCAGCCTCTGGTGCGGTGCCAGGCCGCCGCGCGCGAGCCGGTCGTTCTCCCTGGCGATGAGGGCGCGGCGCGCGTCGTCGTCCCGCCCGTCGTCCCGATAGACGTCGGCGAGCCGCCGCCAGGCGCCGGGCTCGAAGGCCGCGGTTCCCCGGAGCCAGTCAAACCGAAGCGCCGAGGCCCAGACCGACCGCTCCGCAAACCGCTCGTACTCGAACCCCTCGAGCACGAGCGGGGCGATCCCGGCCCAGCTCCCGCGCGCGTCCTGGCCCTCCCCGAGGTCGTCGTCGAGGGACGAGGCCGTCGCCTTGTACAGGTCGAGCCCGCCCGTCACCCTGGCGTTCCGCAGGACGAGGGCGCCGCCGATCCGCGCGTACCTGGCGGACAAGGCCGTCCCGCCCTCGCGTTCGATCGTGGCCCCCTCGCAGCGGAGGGCGCCGCCGACGCTGGCGCCGTCCAGCGACACGCCGCCCGCGATGCTCAACCGGCCCCCGAAGACCACGTCGCCGCCGATGTCCGCGCCCTCGGCCGACAGGGGAGCGTCAAGGTCGCTCCGGAGCGTGGCGTTCTCGCAATGGAGTGGACCACCGATCCTCGCCCCGGAGAGCTGGATCTGGCCGTCGGCCCGAAACCCCCGCTGGACGTAGACGCCGCCCTCGATCGTCGCAAGCTCGGCCCAGAGCACCGGCTCGGCTCTCGAGGTGAGCTCGGCGTCGCCGCAGTTGAGTTGGCCGCCGATCCTCGCGCCCACGAGGCGCACCGAACCCTCCGCACGAAACCCGCGGTCGACGAAGACCGTCCCGATCTCGGCCCCGTCCGCGACGAGCACGGGATAGGGCCCCCGCGGCGTGAGCGTCGCCCGACGGCAGTTGAGTTGGCGGACGATCCGCGCCCGGTGCAGCCGGATCTGCCCCATGGCTCCGAAACCGTCGTCGAGGTGCAGCGAGCCGCCGATCGCGATGCCCGCCGCGTCGAGAGCGGTCACGCCCTCCCGGCCTGAGGCCTCGGAGCCGATGGTCGTCCCCGAGAGGTCGAGGTCGCCGCCGATGCTCGCGCCCGGGAGCTGCACGTCCCAGCTGACGGTCGACGAGCGGATCACGAGGTCGTGGTCGACGTGGAGACCGTCGGCGTCGAGGCTCGGGAGCATGCAGCCGTCGAGTTCGAGCACTCTGAGCCGGCAGTAGCGCAGCACGGGATTCGTGTCGAAAAAGCACGCCCTCAGGCGCAACGGGAACGGAAGCTCGCAGTACTCGAGGTCGAGCCTGCCGGCGACCGCGGCGCCGCTGACCCGGATCCCGCGCGGATCCGCCCCCGCCGCCGTCTCGTCCAGGCAGAGCTCCCTGAGAAAGGCGGCGGCGACGGTTCGCTCGTCCTGCGAGAGGTCGTCGAGATCCACGACCTCCCCCGAACGCGCCTGCGCGAGCAGTCGCTCCTCGCCCACCGTTTGCGCCGGAATCGCTCTCCTCCGGACGGGAGCGTCTCACCCTCCCGACGGGATAGCAACCCGCGGCGCGCTAGGAGCGCTTGAGCAGCTTCCGCCGGCGCTCTACCTCGCTCGCCGCGGTCTCCACGGCCTTCTTCTGAACGTCGAGCTCCCGCTCGGCGCGCTGGAGCTCTCGCCGCAGGGTCCCCAACGTCCGGCCCGTTTCCTTCGCCGCCTCGCGGGCCTCCGCGAGCCGCTCCTCCGCCTCCTCGAGCTTCGCCTCCGCCTCCTTCTGCTTGGCAGTCGGTTCCTTGTCCTTTGCGGAGCCCCGCGGCTTGGGCGCGCCGGCCGGGAGGGCGCCGAAGCCGAAGCCGGCGGCCTCCTCCTCCTTCACGAGCCTGCCCTCGCGCAGGCGCTCGCCGAGCTCCTCGTCCACCGCGGCCGCGTGCAGGGTCTCCTCCACCCGCACGAGCGTCGACCTGCTTCCGGCCTCGCCCGCCTCCTCGAGAATCCCCTCGGCCGCCTCGACGAGCGCCCTGATCGCCTTCCGCTCGTCGTCCATCGCCTTCTGGACGGCGCTCGCCGGCCCGCCCTGGAGCAGCTTCCCGTGCGCCGCGCGTACCCGCTCCCCGGCCGTCAGCAGGCTGCGAACCCGCATCTTCTCGTGGCGCGCGAGCTGGTTCACGGCCCACGCCGCCACCGTCGGCTTCCGCAACGCCTTCACCGTCTCGGCCGCCTCGCGCTCCCTCTCCCCGCGCAGCGACTTGGCGAGCGCGTCCCGCCGCTCGACGAACTCCCCGACGGGCACGGCGTACAGGCGGTCGATCTCGGCCTCGAGCTTCGCGGCCACGAGCGGGACTCTAGACTCGCGCGCGTGGACGAGCCCAGGACGATCGTCGAGGAGATCGGTCGCGGGGGCCTCGCGGAGCTGCATACCCACCTGGGCGGCTCGGTCGACCCCGCGGTCATGTGGACGATCGCGCACGACCAGGGGATCGCCCTCCCCGTCAAGGGCTACTGGGACTTCGTCGAGCTCGTCACCGTCGACCCGCGCGGCGTCGAGGGCCTGCCCGAGCTGGACGGGATCTACAAGTGGACGGAGCTGATCCAGTCGAGCCCGATCGCGGTCGAGCGCTCCGTCCACGGGGCGATCGGGGGCGCCTACCGGACGCAGAACATCACGACGCTCGAGCTCCGCTTCAACCCGATGAAGCGCAACCGCGGCGGCGAGCAGGACCTCGACCACATCATCATGGCCGCTACGCGCGGGCTCGACCGCGCGAAGCTCGAGTACCCGAACGTGCGCGCGGGCCTGATCCTGATGATGGACCGGACGTTCACGCACGAGCAGAACGCGGTCATCGTCGAGAAGGCGATCCGCTACTCCGACCGCGGCATCGTCGGCGTCGACATCGCCGGCCCGCGCCCGGACGGCGGGCGCTTTGCCTACCGCGAGCTCGCGCCGCTCGTCGAAGAGGCGCGCGGCGCCGGCCTCGGGGTCACGATCCACGTGGGCGAGGAGGGCGGCCGGCACGGGATCGAGGAGATCGGCGAGGTCGTCGAGCACCTGCGCCCAGAGCGCATCGGCCACGGCATCCTCGCCGCCGAGGACGAGGAGACGATGCGGCTCCTGCGCGAGGCCGAGACGGTGCTCGAGATCTGCCCCAGCTCGGACCTCCTCACAGGAGCGCTCGGAGACGAGGACGCGCTCCGCGACACGGTGCGCACCTTCGCCGACCGCGGCGTGGCGTTCACGATCGCCACCGACGGGCCCGAGATGATGCAGACCCACCTACGGGACGAGCTCGCGCTGCTGCTGCGGATCGGGGCGCTGGAGCGGGACGGGTGCGAGGCGGTGAACGCGCGGGGCCACTCGGCGGCGTTCGTGGCTGGATCTAGCGCGTCCAGGGCGGTTGAGCCAGGGAGCGCTCGAGGCGTGTGACAACTGCCGATGTCCCCAGGCGAATTGCGGTCACGTCGCGAACCATCGACGGCCCTGGCATGCCGTTCGCGGTCGAGACGCTAGTCGCCTAGCGCAAGAAGTCCTGCAAAAGCAAGGACCGTCCGACCTACGCGGTAGCGTTGGTAGTTCTCGTCGTCGACGGGAGACGACAATCAACCCCGGCGGTGTCGCCGGAGAAGGGCAGCACGATGAAGGTCACGATGCTCCTCGCAGATTATGCAAAGGTGTCGGACGGCAAGCTCGACGTCCTTGGCGGAGGGTGGTCAGTTACCGGGCCAAAGGTCGGTGCAGCAGCTATTGCACTGCTGATCCAGGTTCCCTGGGACCAGGCGAACACGAAGCACACACTGAGGATCGAGCTGCTCGACGCGGACGGTCAACTTCTCACAGGCGAGAATCCCGAAGGGCAGGAAGGACCCACAGGCCTCATCGAGGGTGGATTCGAGGTAGGTCGTCCTGCAGGCCTGAAGCCAGGGACGCCCATCGACGCCCCGCTAGCCATTCCGATCCCTCCGCTCAACATTCCGCCAGGCGGGCGCTATGAGTGGCGCCTTCACATTGATGACGAGACGCGCGAAGAGTGGAGGCTTCCATTCACGACTCGTCCTGGCGGACCGCACTCACTTGCGGCTTAGGGCCGAGGATGACCTACCGCGCGGACACTTGGGCTAACACGAACCAGTCGGTCGCCGTATCTCTCCGGTGCCCAGCTTGTGGCCAGAACGGGACGTTTGACTCTCTGGGAGTACATGACCTTCAGTTGTCTCCCTCGAATGTCTACCTTGCCATTCGTCGTTGCCCGAATGAGGAGTGCCACACGCAGGTGTTCATCGTCTACGACACGGCACGCAAGATCGTCGCCTCCTACCCACCTGAACTCATCGACTTCGATGCGACGAATGTGCCCGCGAAGGTCGTTGAGGCGATGGAGGAGGCGATCAAGTGCCACGCGAACGAGTGCTTCATGGCATCGGCGGTCATGGTCCGCAAGACGCTCGAAGAGTTGTGTGCCGACCGAGGCGCGACTGGTAACAACCTTAAGGAGAGGATCACGGCACTCGGGAGCAGGGTCGTCCTTCCGAAGGAGCTTTTGGAGGGTCTCGACGATCTGCGGTTGCTCGGCAACGACGCAGCACACATCGAGTCGAAGGAGTACGACAAGGTCGGCAAGGAGGAGGTTGAGATCGGCATCGAGTTCGCCACGGAGGTCCTAAAGGCGACGTATCAGTACTCGGACCTTCTCGCAAGGCTCCGCGGACTCAAAGCGGCACAGCCCGAGACATAGGCTAGGGCTCGACCGTGACTTCCTCAGCGAAGTCGCGCACCACACTCGGCTGCACATGCCGATTCAGCGGGGGCCTTGTCCGCTCGATTGCTGCGTCGAGCTGAGTCGCGGAGAGGTAGCGGCATCGCGTGCGCAGGGGAGGCTCGAAGGACTCAAAGGTTGGTCGCAAGATCTCTCTGCGGACCTTCCGTGCTCGCTGCTCGGGAGCGACGATGAAGAGGTCAATCCTTGTGTTTGGCTGGAGGGCCACGAGATCGCTCATTCGCAGCAGGCCCGAGTAGATGGTCGTGCTCGTCTCGACCTCGAAAGCAGCAATCACTGCACGCCCACGGATCCACAGGACATCTATGGATCGGACCAACTCGCGCGATTCGGGGTCTAGACCAACCTCAGGAAATTCTGGAATGACAAGCCCGGCGAACGCCTCGTCTTCGAAGGACTTTCCGCGTTCATCAGAGGCCACCCACACTTCGCAGCCGAGCGCCTTGCCTAGCTTGATCAACTTCCAGACAAGCTCAGTGTGACGGGTCGTCGGAGGCTCAGTCGCCTCCCCTGCCTCCTCATCATCAGCGACATCCACGGGCCCTCCCGCCGGCACCACTCTTCGAGGCCGTCGCCTTGGTAACCGAACAGGAGAAGGCTCGCGAGGCTCGGCGAGCATCTCGAGGAGCTTCTCGCCATCGTCCGGCGGGACGCGCGTAAGCGATCGACGAAAAATGCCGCTCCAGGCTCCCTCTCGCATGCACCGAAGCACGCCGATTGTCTGTTCGACTGGCAGGCCGAGCTCAACCGGGAGAGCGATGATCGGAGTCGTCTTGTACCTGGCCGGGTACAGAGCGCGGCCCTCATCGTCGACTCCCCAGATTGGATCCTCGTAGTCAAGGAACCACTCGCTCTCAACTCTTAGGGCACCGACCCACCGCTTGGCCGGAGCCACGACATAGCAGAGAAGCACATCCCCTGACTTGACCGCTTCGAAGGTGGACTCGAAGTAGCCGCCCTTGGTGGGAGTGGGAGGCGGATAGCCCGAGATCACGTGGTCGCGCTCACCTGCAGCGGCCCATGTCTCGACCGTGTAGACATTCGTGAAGTAGTCCATCCGCGTGAGGACGATAGTGCTCGCGGCGGCGGCTTACCAGGCCGAACGCGGCAACCGCCGAGGACCGATCGCACGAGATCTATGCGTGGCATTTTGAGGCGCGTTCTCGATGGCGAAGGCGACCATCGGAGGCGCTCCTCGACGTGCGAGTAACGATCCTCGAACCGGGCTCGCGCAAGGTGCCTGCACGGGTGCGCCTCGAAGGAACGATCTTCGAGAACGCGTTGCTTGCTGGGATCACGGACGATGTGGACGACCGATGGTTCACGTCGTCACGCCTTGGCGTGAGAGCCCCTACCACCCGGAGGATTTGACCTCCGACCCGCGGAGAAAGTCCAAAGACTCTGGAGTCGACTACTCGGGACGGCGCTCGACTAAGCGACGTTGCCTACGGCGTGAGGCACGAGCGCAGGCTGCCGCTGCGCCTCGATAGCGAAGTCCGGGCGAACACCTGAGAGATAGGTTTCGCTCGCGCCTGCCAGTATGGCTTCGAATGCTGCCACGACGGCGGTGTCGAACTGGGTCCCCGTCGCCTGAGCGAGCCGGAACCGCGCCACCCGGCTTGGCATCGCATCGCGATACGGCCGTCCCGACGTCATGGCGTTATATGCGTCCGCGACCGCAATGATGCGCGACAGAATCGGAATCTCCTCGCCCCGAAGCCGGTCGGGGTAGCCATTCCCGTCCATGCGCTCGTGGTGATGCCGGACGATGCGAGCGATCTCTGCGTAGTCCTCGACGTTCGCGAGGATCCGCTCGCCGATCACTGAGTGCTCCTCCATGTGGCGGCGCTCGTCGAGAGTCAAGGCACCTGGCTTCTCAAGGAGACCCGCGGGAAGACCCACCTTGCCGATGTCATGAACGAGGCCGCACAGATGCACCAGCTGCTGCTCTTCCGGAGTTAGCCGCATACGTTCAGCTATGTCGCGGGCGTACACGGCAACCGCGGCCGAGTGACCCGCGGTGTACTGATCCCGAGCGTCAAGAGCTGCAACGAGGGCCGTTGCAAACGAAAGGTTCGCTCGGCTAAGTCGTTCGTTGGCCGAAGTCAGCTGATCAGTCGTCTCGCGCTGCTCTCGATACAGACCATGCAGCCGGTGAGCAACGAACGCCGGCGCGAAGAAGAGGAGCAAGCTCCACGAGGAAAGCTGCTCATAGGCATAGACAAGGAGAAGGGTGAGCGGCGCATAGAGAGGCACCGTCCCGAGGAGCAC